>NZ_BSBJ01000061.1:0-269 GCF_027923525.1 Alicyclobacillus hesperidum subsp. aegles
GATGTTTCAGTTCCCTCGGTTGCCTCCGTATGCCTATGTGTTCAGCATCCGGTACTAGCGCTTCCCGCTAGTGGGTTCCCCCATTCGGACATCCACGGATCTATGCTCGCGTACAGCTCCCCGTGGCATTTCGGCGTTCGCCCCGTCCTTCTTCGGCTCTTGGCGCCTAGGCATCCTCCGTGCGCTCTTCCTAACTTCACCGTCCATGACTTCCGTCATGTCACCTGTTCCAATCCTCGGTTACCAGGTTGCAAGGTCATTTCATATGC
>NZ_BSBJ01000062.1:0-334 GCF_027923525.1 Alicyclobacillus hesperidum subsp. aegles
ACTTGACAGACGTTCCCTTGTCATTTGTTTGTATCTTTGGAGCTCGCGACTTACGCCGATTTGTCGATTACCCAACCCTTTTGTGCACCGAGCTCGTATCGGGCATGTTCCACAGGTGTCACATCTGTAATATCCTTTCTTCACTCGGTATCCAGTCTCAGTCTTCTCGTATCCTTCGTATCGAAAGGTCAATCGTTGGCCCGCTGCACAGATGTACTCATCTCGTTCTTCGTCGTATTCCCAGTTCTCATACCGACTGATGTCTGCTTTCCACCGCTTCGTCCGCTCCTTGTGATAGGTGTTGTATTTCACGTACGCAGTGATTTGCTGTTGC
>NZ_BSBJ01000063.1:0-269 GCF_027923525.1 Alicyclobacillus hesperidum subsp. aegles
GAAGCCCCGGCAAACTACGTGCCAGCAGCCGCGGTAATACGTAGGGGGCAAGCGTTGTCCGGAATCACTGGGCGTAAAGCGTGCGTAGGCGGTTGTGTAAGTCTGGAGTGAAAGTCCATGGCTCAACCATGGGACGGCTTTGGAAACTGCATGACTTGAGTGCTGGAGAGGCAAGGGGAATTCCACGTGTAGCGGTGAAATGCGTAGATATGTGGAGGAATACCAGTGGCGAAGGCGCCTTGCTGGACAGTGACTGACGCTGAGGCACG
>NZ_BSBJ01000064.1:0-439 GCF_027923525.1 Alicyclobacillus hesperidum subsp. aegles
GTGGGGCGGATGATTGGGGTGAAGTCGTAACAAGGTAGCCGTATCGGAAGGTGCGGCTGGATCACCTCCTTTCTACGGAGAAATGCGAAGAGGGCGTAGCGTGTGTGTTTAGTTTTGAGGGAGCGAATGACTCGTAAGAGTGATTTGCGAACTCAAGGACCTTGGCAACTGCATATGAAATGACCTTGCAACCTGGTAACCGAGGATTGGAACAGGTGACATGACGGAAGTCATGGACGGTGAAGTTAGGAAGAGCGCACGGAGGATGCCTAGGCGCCAAGAGCCGAAGAAGGACGGGGCGAACACCGAAATGCCACGGGGAGCTGTACGCGAGCATAGATCCGTGGATGTCCGAATGGGGGAACCCACTAGCGGGAAGCGCTAGTACCGGATGCTGAACACATAGGCATACGGAGGCAACCGAGGGAACTGAAACATC
>NZ_BSBJ01000065.1:0-269 GCF_027923525.1 Alicyclobacillus hesperidum subsp. aegles
CGCCAGTGGGTTCGGGCCTCCATGCGGTGTTACCCGCACTTCACCCTGACCAGGGGTAGATCACCCGGTTTCGGGTCGATGACAACAAACTCATTCGCCCTCTTCAGACTCGCTTTCGCTTCGGCTTCGGCTCCCTTGCCTTAACCTCGCTTGTCATCATCACTCGCCGGTTCATTCTACAAAAGGCACGCCGTCACACCTCTCGGTGCTCCGACTGCTTGTAAGCACACGGTTTCAGGTTCTCTTTCACTCCGCTCCCGCGGTTCTTT
>NZ_BSBJ01000066.1:0-269 GCF_027923525.1 Alicyclobacillus hesperidum subsp. aegles
CCCGCGCGCCTTCGTGTTCTCCACGCGCCCACCTGTGTCGGTTTCCGGTACGGGCACCTGCTGCATCGCTAGAGGCTTTTCTCGGCAGTGTGAACTCTGGGACTTCGGTACTGTTCTTCCCTCCCCATCACAGCCCACGATTCCCAGGATGCGCATTTCACTACATCCCTCGCTCGCTGCTTGGACGGCCTCTTCCATCCGGCCGCTTCCCTCATCCTCCTGCGTCACCCCTTCGCTCAATCGCTCTCGGTGGTACAGGAATTTCAACC
>NZ_BSBJ01000067.1:0-1548 GCF_027923525.1 Alicyclobacillus hesperidum subsp. aegles
GGACAATTGCGGAATCGCGTTTGTGCGTCACAAGTGTGGGTAGAGTGCCTTGGGAATAAAAAAGGCTCTATGCGCCCATGGGAAGCCCGTGAAATTTGTGACATCCTGCGACGCATACCTGGATGGAGGGAACGAAAGAGCAAAGCGCGCGTACCCGGATATGGTGTCCAGAATGTCTTCGATAGGTTGCAGTGAGACTGCAGCATCACTGCAACCTGACTGCAACAACGGCAACACTCGCTGTTTCAGATGTTGCGGTGATGTTGCAGTGAAAGTCTCGTTTGCTGCAACACGAAAAACGCAGTAGTGGCACGGGTTCTAAGGACGTTGTTGCTAATGTTGCAGTAAAACACCTTTATGTAGTGAAAAGTAAATTAGCATAGGAGCAATAGAGTAACAGTATATGGTAATCCAATGCTAAACGCGTTTTGGGCGCATATACGCGCGCGCGATAGATATTCGGCAACACCCCGGAGAGGTCGGTGATGGAAATGAGAGAATCCACATTGGAGCGCCGTTTGGTTCGGGAGGTCGAGTGCATCGGCGGCCGGGCGCCGAAGTGGGTGTCGCCCGGTAACCGTGGTGTGCCTGATCGTATTGTGATTCTGCCTGGTGGCCGGGTGGCGTTCGTCGAGATGAAGGCGCCGGGCAAACCGTTAGCGCCATTGCAGGTGAGATGGGCGAAGATTTTGAGCGGTCTTGGGCATCGAGTTTACAGGATTGATTCGGATGAGAGCATAGACCGGTTTATCGCGGAGGTGACCGGGGATGGAGTACAAACCCCACAGGTATCAAGAGTACGCGACGCAGAAGATCATTGAGTGCCCCGCCGTCTTGTTGTTCCTGGATATGGGCCTTGGTAAAACGGTGAGCACCCTAACAGCTATCGACCTTTTGTTGCATGACTACTTCGAGGTCAGCCGTGTATTGGTGATCGCGCCGTTGCGGGTCGCGCAAAACACATGGGCGCGAGAAGTCGAAAAGTGGGATCATCTGCGGCATTTGCGGATTAGCAAAGTACTTGGGAGCGTCGCCCAACGTCGGAGGGCGTTGCAGGCTGACGCGGACATTTGGATTACGAATCGCGAGAACACCGAGTGGCTCGTCAGCGAGTACGGCACCAGATGGCCGTTTGACATGGTTGTCATTGACGAGTCGAGCAGTTTCAAGAATCACCAGTCGAAGCGATTCCGGGCATTGCGGCGTGTGCGGCCCATGATCAAGCGCATCGTCGAGCTGACGGGTACGCCGGCGCCGAACGGACTGATTGACCTGTGGCCGCAGGTGTACCTGGCGGACCAGGGTGAACGACTCGGCAAGACCATCACTGGATATCGGGATCGATACTTTATTCCAGCCGAACGGGACGGCCACATCGTCTACAAGTGGCGGCAGAAGAAAGAGGCCGAGCAGCGTATCTTTGAGGCCATCTCGGATATCGCGGTGAGCATGAAGGCCGAAGACTGGCTGGAACTGCCGCCGCGTGTTGACAGGATCGTACCGGTCAGGCTTGAGGGTAAGGCGAGAGCATTGTACGAGCAGCTGGAA
>NZ_BSBJ01000068.1:0-115260 GCF_027923525.1 Alicyclobacillus hesperidum subsp. aegles
CCAATCTGCCTATGGCGCACACCTATGTGTTTGACAATAACGGACAAGAGGATTTGGTGATTGTACCTCTCGGAGCACAGCTTACTGCTCAAAATTTGTGGGGTGTAAACGGTTTTCCAATGTCAGAGGCAGGGATAGCCCTAGCTGAGCAAGCGATTCTTGATAATATTATTAAACAGTATATCCAACCCTTAGGTAAAGATGTTCGCCTCATCGACGATAACGACTCTTGGATTATCCAAAGAGCGCTTGACAGGTATAGGGCGACGCATAGTATCTAACCCCAAAAATCCTCAAACCTCGCCTCGGGGTCGATCTCCCGTATCGCCTCCATCAGCTTGCGCGCGGTCAGACGCGTGGGGTGCTGTGCGCGGCTGGTGGCGAGGTTGTTGATGGTGGAGTCAGGCACGCCGCTCATCTTGGACAGGTCTGTTTGAGATACCCCATGCCTCTCCAACCATTCTCCGAACTTGCTCCGATTGCGTTCCATACCGGCAAACCATCTCATCGATTCGCACCTCCTGTTTGTCTGTTTTCCCAAAAGCGAAATATTTCAAACGTGGGAATAGGGACAAACAGGGAGCCCATATATCTCTTATCGTCACTGAGAACTCCATGATTACTCAGGAGGCGATGTGGATGCAGGTAATCAGTGTAGATTGTGGCCGTAGCGGGGTGAAGGCCGTGAGCGCGCACGAACGCGTCTATTTCCCTGCCACCCTGGGCACGTGGCGGCAACTGCGAAACGGTCGTGAGATGGGCGTCGAAGACCTGGTGATCGACTTCGCCGGCGAGCGGTATTTCGGTGGACGCGTGGCCATCGAGGAAGCGGAAGACGGGGCCCAGATGATGACGGCGTACAAGGCGCACCTCGACACGAAGATTCTCACGTTAGCCGCTCTGCATCGATTGGTCACGGATGACGAACCAGTGATGCTTGTCACCGGATTGCCGCTGGCGTTCCACAACGACCACGACAAGCAACGCATGCGGGAACTGCTACTCGGCACGCATACCATTGGTGTGCACGGCGTAACGAAGACGATCCACATTGAGCGCGTTGAAGTCGCCGCGGAGGGCGCAACGGCTGCATGGTCGATTGCCCAGCGTCGCCCAGGGCGGTTCCATGTGCTCGACGTCGGCTCGCGCACTGTCAACTACGCGACTGCTGTCGACGGACGCTGGCGCGATCGCGAGAGCGATTCGCTCGACTACGGGTTCGAGACATTCCGCGGAACGGAGGAACAGTTTGCCCGCGTCGTGATATCCGACCTGTCCACTCGTTTGCGGCCGCTCGGCCTAATCGTATTGGTTGGAGGCAGGGGATCTTTGTTACCACATCTGCGTCAATATCACGCGAACGTCGAATTGCATCCTGACGCTTTGTTTGCCAACGCCGTCGCATTCCGCGAACTGGGGGTGATTGCACATGCGCGCCAACACACGCAAGCCGAGACGAGACAGTGACAAATGCGTCATCGTCAATCGCACAGTGAGCTTTAACCTGAGCGATCCGTATCAAGCCGCGCTATTTCAATACACGGATGCCTGGATCAATTTCTCTGGAGCAGCTAAGCGTCTAATCGCCGCTGAGATGGAGCGGGGAAAAGGAGACAACAGCTCGCGCGCAGTGGATGTAGCCGTGCAGCAGCCCTTGGATAGTCAACCAGTTGCGGACGACGTTTGGGAGAGCGCAAGCTCGTTGCTGTAGTTCCTGAGCACTCATTAACCACTCAGGGAACATTGCTCGCTCAGGGAGTGCTCATTGACCACTCAGGGAGTCCCGCACCAGCCCTTGACTACTCACTGACCACTCAGTGATCGAGAGACAGTAGGGGAGAGCCCGCAGCGACAGAGTCCCTGTGGGATCGACGCCAATCGGGAGGGAGGTGACGCGGTGGGGAAGGTGGAGAAGCGGACGCAGTTCCGGCCATACGTGCCCGTATGGCAGAAGGAGATTGTCACCGACATCGCCGCCCAGCGTCGGTTGCCGGTCGGAGACACGGCACGCGACATTGTCATCGAGGCATCCCGGCACACGGCCATCATCAGCAAGTTGGCGCCGTACTTCTGGAGGCCGCTGGTGCGCGGCGATCATATCTGGCCCGGGCACCTGGACGACCAGCGCAACTTGTCAGAACTTATCGAGTATCCGTACGAGCGATGTGAGCGCCTGTCCCTGCGCATGACCACGCAGGAGCGGTTGCTCATCGACGACATCGTGATGGCGCTTGCCGCTCCGGACGCACATGCGGTTGCAGCGCTGTTCATTCTCGGTCTGCATGATGAGCGCGTGGTGCGCGCCGTCGCACCGATGTACAGACCGCGCAGCCGATACGCCATCGACAGGAGGTATGGCAAATGGGTCTCTTCGATCCGGCGATAGACGTGCCCAAGGTCGTATTTCGAAAATTCGAGCAGCTCGTTGAGGAGGTCGCGTACATCGAAGCCGGCCGAGAGGTGGATGCTCAAGAGCGACGCGACCTCGCGAAGCAGCTGTGCGTGCGTGTCCTCGAGGAGTACGTCGACCAGCACTTCCGCGAGTCGACCAGGAGCGCGGCAGAGATGTTCCTGAACCGCAAGCGGATGGAGCGGATGTTATAGAGCCAACCGCTTACGTCGAGGCCTTCGCACAAAGAATTGATGGGTTTCGTCAATTAGGGTTATGTCGGGTGTCGATTCGCCTCCACCATATGAGACCACGACCAACCATCGTGGAGAAACCCAGCTTGCCTTGCGGCGGCTGGGTTTTTTATTTCCACCGTTTGAAGGATTCTGTTGTGCCGTGACGAAAGATCAAGTTAGCGGTAGGCGAACCTACGGAGTTAGAGTTCCGCCTGCTTATTGTTGCTAACGGAGGCTCCAACCATGTCAAGCATTGAATACTACCCGTCTGAGACCTTAGTGGAACTAAGTCGGCAGAAGACTTCATATAGTTTAGTAGTTCGTCTTGCGAATAAGGACGTTGATCCGACATCACTTACGGCTTTTTTACGAAAATGAGTCCGTAGATGCAGCAGAGCCCTCGTAGAAATGTATTCACATGCAAATAGAGGCTGCCGTTGACAGTCTCCTGGAAATGAGTGGATGGTGACATCGCAATCAGGGTTTGGAAACCTGGAATCCCTTTTCCTCTAACCTGCGAATCATGGCTGCTTCACGACGCTCTTCATTGCGCTGTTTGAAACTGCTTAGATAATCTGGACCAAGCTCCGCATACGGTTTTTTGCGATGTAGGATGTGGTAGACGATTCGAAGCAATGTATGCGCCAAGGCGACCAGCGCTTTCTTGACTCCCATCTTACTGACCCATGACCAATATCGAGCGGACAGACGGGTACTTCTGGTTCGGGCTGCCGCCCAAGCACATTCGCAAAGCACTGCTTTTAGAGCACTGTTCCCGTTTCGGGACCGAACCCGTTTTTTTACCTGCACTCTCATGGTTTCCAGGACTGAGCCCGGCCCATGCGGCCAATTGTTTGTCACCACCGAACTGCTCCATGTCGGTACCGATCTCGGCCAGGATGATTGCCGCAGCATTTTCGTTAATTCCGGGTACGGTCGTGATGAGATCAAACCCCTCCTGCTTGTCCGCAATGTGAGCGCGAATCTCTTCCTCGACTTCTAGAATGGCCTTCTCAGTGAATTGAAGGTGTCCGTAGGAAAAACTGAGCATGTCCCGGTGGTGTCGCCGCAATCGACCGTTGAGCGACTGCAGCAACTTGGCAGACTTGTGTCGCAGTGCCCCTTTCATCTCCGATTCTAAGAACTCCATGGTAATCACTTCACTGTCGATGATTTTCTGGAGTAAGATTCGTCCGGAAACCCCGAAGATATCAGACATGTGTGTAGTTAGCTTGATGTTCGCATCTTGGAGGAGCCTGTGAATTCGGTTTTTCTCGGAAGTGGCGTCCTGTACGAGTTTCTTTCGGTATCGAGTCAGATCTCGTAAGTCGCGTGTTTCTTGGGATGGGACAAAGCTGCCTTCTATGAGGCCAGATCGAAGAAGTTTGGCAATCTACTCGGCATCTTTCATGTCGGTCTTTCGCCCAGGGAGGTTCTTAATATGGTGGGCATTGGCGAGAAGCAATTCAAAATCAAAAGCCTCAAGCACATTCCAAACGGGCTTCCAATACACCCCCGTGCTCTCCATGACAACATGGGTACATCCGTTGTCAGTCAACCAATCCGAAAGTGCTAGTAAATCTTCTACCATCGTTCCAAACGTCCGAACCTCCGACTTGGGTGAGCGATCCAACGGCCCGGTTAGCACACAAGCGACGACGGATTCCTGGTGTACATCCAGCCCGGCGCACCGCTCAAGAATGGCCTCCATCATATGTGACACCTCCGTCTCACAGAATGATGAATCCGAAGACAACCCGACAATGAAGATTTTTTACCCGGACTCTCAGTCCAATATCCTGTGCTTCAAGGGTTGTCCATTCAGTTTTTTTATCGGGGTCAAACCACCACAAAGCACAACCGAACTGGTCGGATTCAGCTCCATTATGCGAGATTCTTCGCAAATAAAAAAGCCATGACCATTTTCATCATAGCCTGCGTCCCAAGGGGTCATGAGCGTTTTTTTAAGATCTCATTCTCCTCCCTCAACTCACGGTTCTCGCGCTCCAAATCGCGTGCCGCCTTGGCTTCCGGTTTTAAGTTTCCACTGCCCACAAATGGGTTGTTCGGATCGTCCTTGTATCTAGCAATCCAGCCGTACAGCGTCTTCTCGGAAATACCGAGATCACGCGCTACCTGGGACGCTACTCGCCCCTCCTCCAGAACCAGCTTGACTGTGTTCAGCTTAAAATTGTTGTCATACTTATTCGCCATATGTAGACGCCTCGAATCGATTTACTTATTTTCACATTCTCAGTTCGTTGTGTCCACCATTTAAGCCTAACACCGATATTACCGACTTGAGGAGAAGTTGAAAGGAAGGATCGACCTAGTACGGGAGACGCCGGGGGTTCTGGACGGGATCACGGAGTCCGGAACCGGTGTAATCTCAAAGAAAGAGGCGCCGTTGTCAAGCATCATCGAGGTGCTCAACAAGGCGTTCGGCACGTACTTCACGGAAGCGGATCGGTTATTTTTGACCAGTGGAAAGCGGAAGTTGAAAGTGATCCGATGATCATCAAGGCAGCATGCTCCAACACAATGGAGAATTTCCGTTATGCGTTTGAAGAAGTGTTTTTGCAAAAGGGCATTGACCGGATGGGCCTGAACGAAGAACTCCTCGCCAGGATATTTAACGTTTCCGGAGTGCGTTCTGCGGTTTCGGAGTGGATGTTGGGCGAGGTGTACAAGAGCATCTGCCCACTTCTCTGAACATAGCATCTGAACGAACACTCTGAACCAGCAGCAAGTAGGTACCTGACCGATGACGTCTTGATCAACTGCGAGCGAATTATGCAGAATCAACGTTGTCAGGTAAACCCTTCTGGCAATGAATTGGACGACACATACAACTGCCGGAGTCACTGCAGGTCGGGCTTTCATATCAATGGCAGTCTTCGAATCCAAAAAACGGAATTGTATGGATATTATTATAGAATGATGATAGACTGTTTTGTGGAAAATTTGTAGGGAGGGCTCACTGTGCCGATTGAGACAGTAGCTGTCAGTCCGCTTCAGCGTGACAATATTTTGGATTATGAAGAAGGGCATTTCTTGGATTTAAAGTCTATTGACATTGGTCCGGGTAAGTTGACTGAGACCATTGCTGCCTTTGCTAATGCAGATGGTGGAGAGCTGTTTATTGGCATAGATGAACAGGTAGTCGATAGCAGGAAAGTACGTCAGTGGCGGGGGTTTTCCGATTTCGAATCCGCCAATGGACACATTCAAATCTTCGAGCAACTTTTTCCACTCGGTGAGGGATATCAGTATACCTTTCTCGAGTGCGAGGGGTGTGACGGGTACGTCTTGAAGATCGATATACACAAATCGCCAGGAGTCGTGCGGGCATCTAACGGACACGTTTACATACGCAGGGGAGCCCAGAAACTCAAATTGACTACCGATGACCAATTGCGACGTCTGGATATGGATAAAGGTGTTGTCAGCTTTGAGACAGAAGTGGTCGACATTCCGCAAGAACGTATTTCCAACTCACTGGTCATCATTAACTTCATGTTAGCCATTATACCAACGAACGAGCCAGAAACATGGTTGAAGAAACAACTTCTTATAAAAAACAACAAGCCTACGGTTGCTGGAATACTATTGTTTGATGATGAGCCGCAAGCGGTTTTGCCCAAGCGATGCGCAATCAAGATCTTTAGATATAAAACGGCTGAACCACTGCGAGAAGGGTTGGCTTTTGACCCTATCACCATCGAGGGCTGTCTTTATGAACAGATAAGACAAGCTGTTGAAAAAACTGTTGAATTGGTAGAAGGTATTCGAATGCTGGGTGCAGCCGGATTCTCTGAGGTCAAATATCCGCTTGAAGCACTGCACGAGATCATTACCAATGCAGTTTTACATCGGGACTACAGTATTCCAGCCGATATACAGATCAGGATTTTTGACAACCGAATAGAGGTCGAAAGTCCGGGGAAATTGCCTGGTCACGTGACCGTTAAAAACATCTTGAATGAGCAGTTTGCACGAAACGGTTCAGTCGTACGGATAATAAACAAGTTTCCGGATGCCCCAAATAAAGATGTGGGAGAAGGGCTTAACACAGCATTCGATGCAATGCGTCAGCTCAAGTTGAAGGACCCCATCATCCAGGAAACGGATAGCTCAGTCATAGTCATAATTCGCCATGAACCCTTGGCATCTCCCGAAGAGCTTGTGGTTGAATATCTGCGGCAACATGCAGAGATCAATAACTCCGTGGCTCGTTCCATCTGCCACATTGGGTCAGAAAATGTCATGAAGCGTGTGTTCGAGCGGTTGATGAACCGAGGAATCATAGAGAGAGTACCCGGTAAACGAGGCAAAGCAACTGCCTACCGGCTTATCAAACAAGATGACGACCCGCAACGGCCGCAGTCTCCGGCTTCTCAGACTGTCGATGGCCACTAATGTCGATTCTATCGTGACCATCTACAGGTGTTTCCATATGAAGTGTTAAAGCACGCGGGAAGGTTAGGGACTCACGTTGAGGCAGTAAATGCTCACCGTGGGTCCCTTTGGTTTAAAAGTGCCTGATTTGAAAAATTTATTTTCGATACCGGATTTCAATCGTGATTGACAGGTTTTTTAAGGGTGAAGCTTCGCCTCCACCATATGAGACCACGACCAACCATCGTGGAGAAACCCAGCTTGCCTTGCGGCGGCTGGGTTTTTCATCGATTTTAATAAGTTTCAAGGTGGGTGCCACGAAAGGAATCCACTTATAACTTTTGATAGGGATACTCCTTTGACGTCGCATTAAAACGCAACTCTTCTATAGCCCGGAAAGTAATGAGTTTAGCGTTCTGAACTTTCTTAATGTTTATTTACTTACTTTTCACGTTGATTTTACAGAATTTACATCATGGGATTGTATTGTAATCTACACAACGAATAGGGAGGTTAAAGACGATGAGACGTCGGAAAAGGAGACCCTTTGCGCTTCTTTCTGGTCTAGCGGCACTCAGTACATCGATTGCTAGCAGTTCCATGACTTCGTCGGTAAGTGCGGCAACTTCTACTCCCCCAGCAACTACAAGTACGCCAGTAATCAGCGGTGCAAAAGCGAATACCCCCATTCAACATGTCATTGTCCTCTACGATGAAAATGTTTCGTTCGATCACTATTTTGGTACTTACCCGAACGCCACGAATCCGGTAGGTGAACCGCCTTTTTATGCGGCCCCTGGCACGCCAACCGTCAATGGGCTAACGGCAGCGTTGTTGACTGATAATCCGAATCTCACCAATCCAAAGCGATTGGATCGCTCTCAGGCACTAACGGGAGATAATGACCATGGGTATACCTCCGAGCAGGAAGCGCTTGACGGTGGGCTCGTGGACAAATACGTTCAGAGTACAGGGCACAGTTACCCGGACGTTATGGACTATTTCGATGGAAACACCGTAACCGCGTTGTGGAATTACGCACAGCACTATGCTCTAAACGACAACTTCTTTGGCACAGACGATGGTCCCTCAACACCAGGTGCGCTCAACCTCATCTCAGGTCAGACGCACGGTGCCACGGCTTACAGCGCCAACGAACAACAAGGTGGAACTCCGCTACCACAAGGTCACGATAGTTCCGTTGTTAATGGGAATGGGACAATTTACAATGATCAAGACCCGTACTACGATGATGCATCCAGTGGTAAAACCATCGCGATGACGGGCACAAACATCGGAGATGTACTGAACCAAGCGGGACTGACGTGGGGCTGGTTTCAAGGAGGATATGATGATACTACAGCTCAGCACGCGAATATTGGCGGAAAAGAAGTTACGGATTATGTCGCACATCACGAACCGTATCAGTATTACGATCAAACCTCCAACGTCACTCATGTAAAACCGTCGTCAGTCGCGATGATTGGACATACGGATCAAGCGAATCATCAATATGATCTGACCGATTTTTGGACAGCTGTGGCTGCAGGGAACGTTCCGAATTTTGCCGTTTTGAAGCCGCCTGCTTACGAGGACGGTCATCCTGGATACTCAGATCCCCTTGATGAGCAGCAATGGCTCGTTCAAACCGTCAACAAATTAGAATCGTTACCGACTTGGAAGAGTACTGCAATATTCATCACCTATGATGACTCTGATGGCTGGTACGATCACGTTATGCCTCCGATTGTAAATCAATCCGACGATCCGAGTGAGGACGCGTTGGACGGAACAAATTCGGGAACAAACCCACCTGCTGGAGGGTATCAAGACCGCGCTGGATACGGACCGCGGTTACCGCTTATCGTAATTTCACCGTATGCCAAGCACAATGAGGTCATCAACTCGATTGCAGACCAATCTTCCATTATCCGTTTCGTCGAGGACAACTGGAACCTTGGACGCCTCGGAAATCAAGGGTTTGATGAGTTTGCGGGCTCACTCAACGACATGTTCGACTTTAATCCGGGTTACTACAATCCGCCTGTGTTCCTCGATCCGAATACCGGTGAGCCAGTCGCGTCCGTTACCCCGTTCACGAAAAACGGACAGTTATATATGGATGTGAACGATCTTGCACAGAGCCTGGATGTCCAAACCTATCGGTCCGGCAAAGACACGTGGTTCACGTACGGAGGACACCTGGTCGGGATCCCGGCCAACGGCGACACGGTGACCGTTGATGGTAATTCGGTCCAACTTGGCGCTCCAATCGTGAATCGGAATGGCGCCGAGTGTCTACCGATTGACAACTTAGCAACTGCGCTTGGTGTGAAGCCGATACAGTATCAGACTAACTCGATTCTGTTTCAACCGATACAATCCAATACTCCAACTACAGGCAGTCCATCAATTGAAAGTGCGAGCTATAACGCGTCTGTCCACCAGATGACGCTCACGTTCAATGCACCGGTGGCGGCGTCGAGTGTCTCCGAGAATGATTTTGTCCTCCGGGGCGGCTCACGGGACACGTTGGGTACCGCCACGGTTGATGATAATTCGAAGGACTGTACATTGATTCTGGACTTAAGCGGTGAGAAAATTAGCTCAGGAGATACATTTAACCTAGTCTCCACCCAAACCGACATCACAAACGGTGACGGTAGTGATGCGTTGCCAGCTGCCACGCCTGTGACGATTACCAGCAGCGATAGCTTGCCAGCAAGCGAACAAACGACAGGGACGCTGCTATTGAGTGCATTTTATCATGCAGGGAGTCATCAACTAACTCTCACGTTCACGCAGCCGGTTTCTGCGTCGAGTGTGGCAGCAAAGGATTTTGACCTCATGTGTCCATCAGGTAACACATTGGGCACCGTTACGGTGGATAGTAGTTCGAAAGGAAACACGTTGGTGTTGGACTTGAGCGGTGAGAAAATTAGCTCAGCAGACGCTATCAACCTTGAATCGACCCAAGCTGACATCAAAGATGGCCAAGGAAATAACGTAGTACCCATGGCGATGGGTGTACCTATCAGCACCTTGGCTAACTAGGCTGCCACTTTAGCTATAAAGGCTGCGCCAATCTTGGTGCAGCCTTTATACGGCTAAAAGAGAGTACACAGACCAATACAATAAAAATCCGGCTATGTTGATTTCAAGCGGGGGAGGGTTCGGACAGGCACTGTTCGAATGCACTTTACGTGGCTGAGTCGTTTGAAAGGGAACATTCGCCACCTGAAGCGGGCGGCTAAAAAGTATCTGATTTTCGACGTCGAAATCGAAAACGAGTCCTACGAGCCGGTGTGGAACGGGCGTGCCAGTTCATCAACGACGGTATGACAATTTTGACGAGGCCTTAGCGCGAGGGAACATCCATGATCTGGGTGGTGTCGCCTGGAATTCATCATCATTCAGATTCGAAACTTCGCCCCAACGAGGACTGTTGTGCATAATGATAGGATCGGAACATGCTGTGGCGAAGCTGTAAGGTAGCACATACTCCCAAACTGAGGTGCCCAGACGTGAGAACTCGTGATGTAATGAAGCAGTTTATCCTTCACCCAGAACATAGAATCCGTCTATTCGCCTTGGACTATTTCGAAGAAGCCCAATCAGACGATGAAGAGCTCCTGCCCATTGTTTTGAAGGCGTGTGAAATGGGAGATCAAACGGACGCCCGTCGTGAGTTGCTATACGGCGCACGAGAGTTTGCCGTGTCACCCATAATGGCTTCCGAATTATTCCGCCGGATAAAGGACGAGTCCGCACTCCAACTGGACTATGCGCGAATCCTCCTTTCAGCGCATCCTCATGTCCTTGTGGGAGCCGATAATAGTTTGTCGAGCATCCCTGCAACGTTACGTCGAAAGATTGAGCAGCGTATCAGTCTCGTCAGTTTGACAACCTCGGCTCTCCTTGAGGAATGGCGGAGGATTGCCAAAGAAATTCGGGCCGAAGAATACTCGGCGGTCGATTTTTCGTTTGTCATTGCAATGGCACGTGAGATATCACGCAGAAGTGACTTGCCGAAATTGGCGTTGAGTGAAACCATTCGGAAGTACCAGGATGGCGATCCCAATGCCTGGTACGAAGACTACGAAGATGCAATGGCGTGTGTCCTCGCGGGGTATTTGAAGGATGAATCGGCGGTTCCTGCTTTACTCGACGTCCTGGATTCAGATATCGACATCTTGCAGGAACGTGCCATGTATGCCTTGGTGAGAATTGGTACACCTTTCGTCGTGGATGCTGTTGAGAAGCGATTCGGCGAGTCGAAGTGGGGTTTCCACAACTACGCTACGGGCGTACTTGCTGGAATCAAAACATCGTACTCGGAAGCGGCGACGTTGCGGCTGTTTCAGAAGGCCACAGACATTGAAGAGCAAGTAATGCTTGCCGATACACTTTGCAGGCTGACTTCCGCCGCAGAAATTCCGGCCATGAAAGAGCTACTTGAGCAAACAGATCATAACCTGGACTTGCTTGAAGTCCTGTATGCAAATTGCGTGATCAATGGAATCGATAATCGGGAAGTCCAACAATGGAAGGAAACCCTCGATGAAATCGATGAAGCGTTTGAACGAAGGTTGCGGTTCGAGAAGGCGATGGCAACCCGACCCAAGAAGAAGATCGGTCGGAATGAACCGTGTCCATGCGGAAGTGGGAAGAAGTACAAAAAGTGCTGTGGTGCATGACTGGTAGATAGTTTCTGCGAAGCCCGCAGTGCGTCAATGATGAAGCAATTCCAGCTCTGATGGTACAATCGTGGCAAAGGACGAGGACGGTGGGTGATATGCAGTGGTCCGAGGTTCGGAAGCTCTTCCCGGATCAGTATGTTTTCGTGGAAGATTTGAAGTCGAAAATCGAAGGGGGGAAACTATACGTAGAGGAAGTAGCGCTGATCCGTCCGTTGCTAGATTCAAAGGAAACGCTTGAGGCGCTGAAAGAGTCCAAAGACAATCGCTTTATCTATCATACGTCAAACGAGAAAGTTGTCATGGACGTTGTAATGAAGCCGATGGTCCGAGCGGTGCGCTCATGAAGGTCGAAATTGTTGGCGGTATTTTGATGACCTCCATGATGATCACGCATAAGGGAACCACCAAAACTTTAGACAACATGATTATTGATACGGGGTCGGCACACACCTGGATTAACCTTGATGCTGTTGAGGATAATGTGGATGTTGCACCGGAGGATGGGGATCATATTGTCACGGCCTTTGGTATTGGTGGTCGTGACATTGCCAATCGTAAACGCATCGACAGCGTGAACTTGGGAACCTTTCGTGCGAGTGATTTCCAGGTGGATTTTGGACGGCTTGATTACGGAATCAGTGGATTGATCGGACTGGATTTGCTCATGGCGGGGAATTTTGTTCTGGACCTTGCAAGGCTTACTCTTTACCAGACCGAAGCCACTACGGAGTGAACATTCAATTTCATTTAAGCCCAAAAACGACATTTCCTGCGAGCAGAGCGAAGGACAAAAATGCATGGAATGAATATGCCGAAGGAATTCTCGGGTCCGTATACAGCGATGTTGACATGATTGATATCCATGTACCCTATGGAGTGTCAAACCGAATCAGTAGACTCGCTTAAAGGCGGATCCTGTGGACCACCCGCCGCGCCATACCGTCGCGCGGTGGTTCACCCCGTCTGCATCCGGTGTGAAGCGGTCAAGAGAGCATCGGCCCGATGTACACAGATTGAGGTCGGATCAATCGATTGTCCTCCGCCTGTTCCAGGATGTGCGCCGTCCATCCTACGCACCGGCTCGCCGAAAACGTTGCAGTGTACAGTACTTTGGGTATTCCTACCGTACCCAGAATTGCCTTAGCCCAGTACTCAACGTTTGTGTAAAGGTGACGGCCCGGCTTGTACTCTTCTAGTAAGCGGATGGCGAGGTCTTCTACCTGCACCGCGAGGTCGAACCAGGGATTTCCGGTCCGAAGCGACTCTACCGCCGACCGCAATGCCACCGCACGCGGATCTTGTGTCTTGTAGACACGATGCCCGAATCCCATCAGTCTTCGGCCTGCCTCAAGCTTCCTCCGAAGCCACGGTTCTGCATGCTCAATGGCCCCGATCTGCTCCAACATTACCATGACTTCCAAAGGCGCCCCGCCGTGCAAGGGACCCTTCATAGCACCTAGTGCAGCGCACAATGCCGACGCTATGTCAGATTGAGTAGAGGTAACGACGCGCGCTGCAAAGGTTGAAGCATTCAAACCGTGCTCCATGGTGATGACCATGTACGCTTCGAGAGCACGGGCAATCGCCGGATCAGGCCGGTTCCCGGTTAGCATGTACAGATAGTTGGCGACATGAGACAACTCGGGATCCGGTTCGATGAGCGCACGCCCAGACTGTAGTGCCCATCGGTATGCGATAACAGTGGGCAACATTGCAGTGAACATCAGCATTTTCCACCGTCGGCGGCCATTCCTGACTCGGCCCACGGGCTGAGACGGCGGTTCGGAGAACGCTCATCATATCATGCTCTGCACCGAGTCCCTCGAGTACACGTCGCACCGTCACGGGCAAGGAACGGTGCTCAGTCAAATATGATCTCGTCTTCTCGAGTTGTTGGTGTGATGGAAGAGCGCCGTGCCAGAGCAGATGCGCCACTTCCTCAAACGTTCGTGACCGTACCAGTTCACCTGCTAAGTAGCCGCGGTAGACGAGCAACCCGCGCTCACCGTCCACCGTCAAACCGCTGTAGAAGGCCATGATAGAATCGACATGAGTGGGCACTTGCTGCGGATGGGGTATCAGCATTGAGTGCCGAAGTCGCAGCATGGTTCGCAACGAGCACGCGTCCATCATATCGGAAACGTGGGCTTCAAACGGCCATACTGGTTGGCAATTGTGTTTTGCAAAGGAACGTGGCGTACGCATTGCGCCAATTGAAACGGATTCTGATTCTAATTCGCAACGAAATGAGGGACGTGCAGGGGGTTGGCTAGAGTATGTGGCCGTTCAAATGACACGGGCGTATAAACATTCCGAGGTCTGATCTGGTTCCCTGTATACTGCAGTGCGAAGTGTTCGGTGTCTAACCGGTGAAGAAGGAGGCAATCATGTGCCGAGTCAGTGGCTCATTCGACGGGTAAGCGACAGCGACTACGGACAGATCGCAAGAGTTCACGTCGACAGTTGGCGAACGACGTATAAAGGTATCGTACCGGATAATTATCTTGATGAGTTGTCGTACGAAACGAGCGAGGCAAGGTGGCGTCGAGTATCTGCGCAAAATGGCCCCGATTATGCTATGTTCGTGGCGGAAGATGGAGTCGGCCAAATCGTTGGGTTTGCAAACGGTGGAAAAGAACGCTCAGGAGACACCGACTACGACGGAGAACTCTATTCGATTTACTTGCGCGAATCTCACCAACGTCAGGGGCTTGGGCAGAAACTGTTTCATCGAATCGTTCAGCATCTTGTCAGTACCGATTTTCATTCGATGCTGATATGGGTTCTGGCTGACAATCCAGCTTGTCACTTTTACGAGTCACTGGGTGGTGTTCCTATAATAGAACAGGATGTGGAAATTGACGGGAAGTCCCTAAGAGAGATTGGGTACGGGTGGGGGAACTTGCAAGCAACGTTGGACGGTTTGTTGAAGAATACACCATCGAATTGACGACATGTGCCCAACCGATGACGTATTAGAGGGCAATTTAGGAGGTTGGTAATTGAGGTAATAAAGTCATGAAGCCAATTATTTGACATTGTATTGACGGAATCAATTGAATCTTGGTACGTTTAGCTTTAAACATTGCAGCAGAAATTCCTGATAAGTGATTGGGGATCTCGGCGGTATTTTCGGCAAGGTTGGTTATGAAGTTGAGTGTGCAGCATATGGCACAACCAACTTCGTGTGTGTCCAGATGAACGGACTGAATGAAGATTTATTTGCAAGGCATGACGAGAAAAGCGGGCTTTGGTCGGTCAACGGATGAGAACGCCAGATCTTGCGGAATGCTTGAATGTGGATATGGGAGTCACGCCGGCAACAAATTCGAACCGATTCGGCGGCTCATTTAGAAGTTGGAGAGTTAGGCGAACTCGTAGCCGCTTGGCTGTGATTTCCGGAATTTCAGGTTACCCCAGTGAAACAACGATATACTGGACCGGGAGAAAACGCGCACATCTTCGGAGAATCGAGAGTGGGTACAAGGCCGAGCTGATGGTCGACGAGGATGGAATTGTGTTCAAATCTGCGATGGGGAATGGATTGTAGCTGAATCGGGATGATTGGAGGAGCGGATCGGAAATGGCGGAATGTCTAGCATGTCTTGTGAATTTGGGGGGACGGCAACCACCAGGTGGCGTCATCTGGAACAATGGACTGTGGCAGGTTGATCACCGAGTGCATCCGTGCCCAACTCTGGGGTGGCTTATCGTGAAACCCGTCCGGCATGTGGAGTTCTTTGATGATCTGACCGTAGAAGAAGCCGAGGAATTTGGCCTGCTGGTCAAACGTGTGACTTCAGCGCTTCGTAAGTGCCTTCCGCGACCTCCAGCCAAGGTCTACACCATTCTTCTCGCAGAGTCGGCAGACTGCTCACATATACATTTTCACGTTGTGCCTCGTATGGAAGATGATCCGATCGAGTTCCGTGGTCCTCGAGTTTTTGCATGGCCGGGGGACATCGATACTGCTGAGATCGAGAGACTGGTACAACTCCTTAGAATGGAATTGTCGTAAGCAACTGCGGAGGTACATTGAATGATCACGTCGGCATAGAGGAATGGGAAACGCAATTCT
Source organism: Alicyclobacillus hesperidum subsp. aegles (assembly GCF_027923525.1). NCBI lineage: Bacteria > Bacillati > Bacillota > Bacilli > Caryophanales > Alicyclobacillaceae > Alicyclobacillus > Alicyclobacillus hesperidum. Next base: position 15,802 of record NZ_BSBJ01000068.1, read on the forward strand.
CTAACGCTCTCACTCAGAGATCCGTGACCGGCATGATCGATGCTCTTGAATCTCCGGCAACGACGCATGTCGGTACTGCCAATGCACAGGTGGAGCGCAATGCTATCAAAACCATTGAGCGGCATTTCGAGTCCGAACCTGACGCTCTCTTCCTAACAGCTCTCGAGATGTACCGAAGCAGCAATCCGACTGCGGAAGAAGTTGGAGCGCAGTTGTTGGCCTTATGTCATGAGGTTTGACCCATCGACAGCAGAGAATGTACATCGTAACATGGCGGACAGCACGAACTGGGAGGTTCGGGAGCGGGTCGCGGGTGCGTCGAGACGCTTCTCTTGTCACTTTGAAAGTTTCTAACCCACGATGGCGTCGCGGATGAAGGATGAATATGGAAAATACCCGCAGAGTAGTGGTCCTGGCACTGATGTACATCGGAAGAAGCCAAAATTCCAAGTTTGCCAATCCAATATGGAATGTGGTGGAGATTCTGTGTTCGAACCGATCGAAGCACGTCAGAACCTTGGGCTATTCGACATCGGAAGTGCGATTATGAAATACTATCCAGCCGAGGTGCTTGCCCTAGGTGGGTTCAGTCGGGTGATGAGCAGATTCGGTGGAGTGTCGCTATGGTCTTTAGTGCAGCAGGTGGGGCCACATATGCTGTCGAGGTAAGGGATATCTTTAAAATCCTGCAAATGGATGAGTGACTGCATGTGAAACAAGCGATGGCGAAGGCGTTGAAGAATATCCGGAAAAGGTGTCCAGAGTATTTTCAGTGACGACAAGGGGGTATTCATTTGCACATTCGCAACGTTAGAGAAGAAGATCATGCCTCTATCATCACCGTGATTGAAGACTGGTTAGGTTGTCGACCCACGCCCGATATGCTGCCGAAACTATTCTTTCAACACTTTCAAGAAACTAGCTTTGCGGTCGAAGAAAACGGTCAATTTGTCGCCTTTCTGGTCGGATTCGTGTCGCAAACACACCCCGAACAGGCGTACATACACTTTGTCGGCGTTCATCCGGACCGGCGTAAACAAGGGCTGGTCAAGGAACTATACGAGAGGTTCTTCTCAGCGGTGCAGGAACGGGGGTGCACAGAGGTTCATGTCGTAACATCGCCTATGAACATGGGGTCGATTGCGTTTCACACCAGGATGGGATTCGAGATTGAGCCGGGTGATGGAGAAGTCGATGGAGTACAGGTTAAAACGGATTACGATGGCCATGGTCAGAGGCGGGTGCAGTTTGTACGGAGATTGACTATGGCAGAAAAAGTGGAACGTCCTCATTCAGAAACCATACTGGCACAGACACCGGAGAAACCATACTACGCAGTAATTTTTACCTCGGTTCGTACACCCGGTGATAACGGTTACGCGGATATGGCTGATGAAATGGTGGAACTAGCGCAGAACCAACCCGGGTTTCTTGGGATTGAAAGCGTCCGAGATGCCGATGGAATTGGGATCACGGTGTCCTATTGGGATTCTGAAGAGTCGATTCGAGCATGGAAGGAAAATGGGCGGCACCTCGTAGCGCAAAAGATCGGCCGTGAAAAGTGGTACGAGAGCTTTGTGACCAGGGTGTGTCGGGTCGAGAGGGCGTATGATTTTAACAGAGGTGGCCAAGGGAGACTTGACGGATAAACTTTCTTACTCGACCATAGAGACCGCGGATATCCTTGACACCATTGGCTGGATGTACGAACCGCCATATCATTTTTCTAACACAGGCGCAGGCGCCGAACCGATAAACGAGATGCTTAACGGATAACGCCGAATCGTTGAATCGAAGGACAGGGAGATTCACGGTTTTGGTTGCGTTCGTGCATCTGCGCAAGTTAGCGGGAGCGTACCAAAGTGACGGCCAGGTGGTAGTAGATTTCTGTGTGGCAATACGGCCCGATCTGACGGGGCCAGTATATCACTTCTAAACATGAATACTTGAAATGTCTCTTCTGGGATGCCTACCCTTTGGATTTAATACCAATACCCTCATTCCCCTATTTCTGATTTATTCTATCCACTCTCTTGACTTAACTCACTGCCTTAAATCAATCGACAGGTTGGTTCCAAGGCAGAATGGGACACATGGAACACAACATGGGACGCTTTGTGTCTTCGTCCTCAGATATTCTGAACAGTGATGTCAAACAAACTTGGGTAAGAGCTGCAGTGATGAGGCTGTGATGCTCCAAGGAGAGGAAAGAGATATGAAGCGATCCATGTTGAAAAGCAGTATGGCAGGCGCGGCGATGCTAGCGTTGCTCGGCGCATCCACGCCCGTCGCTTTGGCGGATTCCGGAACGACAAATACATCGAACGGGACCCCACAGTCCTGGACGGTTCAGGTCGGTAGCTCGACGCCAGACATGTCATTTATGGCGATGGGGTTTTTCCCGAATTCCATCGTTGTTGACGCGGGTGATACGGTAACATTTGTCGGCAGCGGTCATACCATCGCGTTTCCGGGCAATGGCCAGATGCCACCCATCGGAAGCCCTCTGATGTTCAAGCCAACCACCGACCAAACATATGATGGGACAAAGTTTGTCAGCTCCGGTCTGCTCATGGGGAAACCCTGGTCACTGACTTTCACGAAGCCGGGCGTTTACCCGTACTATTGCGGTCTGCACCCGGGTATGGCAGGCGTCGTCATCGTTCAACCCGCCGGGACTGCGTATCCGATGACACAGGCGCAATATAATCAAATCGGTGCTGTGGAAGCACAGGAAGATTTGGCAGCGGCCCAGACGGCACTAACAGCCGTGCAGGTAAAGACGACACCGGGTCCGCATGGTACAACCGTTTACCACATCCAGACAGATTTGCCGGAGTTGTCTGCATATCAATTCAACCTGGCACCTGCTGGACCGGGGGGCGCCATGGGTGCTGCGAAAATCAGTATGGTGAAGCCAGGCGTGTGGAACATCTCCGGGCAGCTGAGCGGCCTAAAGGCGGGCCAGTGGTATACTCCGCAACTGGAGTGGGGTGTGAGCGACAGCGGCAAGGCCGTGTCCAATGCGCACTTTGCAAAGGTGAAGGCGGCCCAGAATGGGACAGCCGAGTTCAGCGGTACAGTGCACACACTCGCGGTACCCCAAGGCGTATGGGTGCTGGACGTGACGGCATCCGGCAGCGCCACGGCAGTCAGCAGTGGCACCATCGATTATCCTTCCTTTGCCTATGAACGGTTCTTGCCGGGAAATCTCACCATTCACCAGGGGGACACGGTGGTATGGACACAGATGGGTCCGAATGAAGAGCACACCATCTCGTTTGTGCCCAAAGGCATGAAAGTCGGCGATCCAACGAAGCCGGCCGGCGGACACGTATATGCGGGTCATGGCTATTTCAGTTCCGGATATTTAGCGCCTGGGCAGTCGTACCAGCTGACGTTCACGAAACCGGGCACATACACCTATAGCTGTCTCATTCACGCGATGATGAACATGACGGCCGTTATCCATGTCCTTCCGAAGAAATAAGTAGCCCTGCCTGGTGAAACGCAAAGAACCCAACGCGCAAAAGACATTGGCAAGGTGGCAGATGCAGTTCCTTCTGCCACCTTGCATGCCTTTGTACCTCGTTTCAGGAGGAAGACGGATGAACCACAAGTCACAAACTTCATCGGCACCATCGCGCAAATCGATACTGTATAAGCGCGGCGTGATCGTCGGAATGGCCATGGCAGCAACCTGTTCTCTAATGTCTATTCCATTTTTAGCTGGTCAAACGCATGCCTTTGCCTCAACATCGAATGCCGCCTCGTCAACAGGATCGTCCTATGCGCCCAGTCACATAGTTCAGGTGAGCATCTCCGATTACAGTTTCAGCCCCTCCAAGATCACGGTACCGGTCGGGACGACGGTTGTCTGGACGAACAACGACTTGGTTGTGCACAGTGTAACGAGTGGCAGCGGCAAGCCATCGGGCTTGTTCGATCACGATGTCGCCCCGTTTGCCACCTTCTCCTATACTTTCACGAAGCCGGGAACGTATCCGTACTACTGTAAATACCATTCGATGTCGGGCACGGTCGTCGTGACGGCGCAGGGATCAAGCCAGACAACATCCAGCTTGCCTAGTAACAATACGACATCGATGGGCAATTCGATGGGCGGCATGAACATGTCTGGGAGCAACTCGGCGACAAATGCAGGGGGTGCGTATGGGCCGTATGGATCGAATCAGGACCGCATTGCCCCGATGGGTACGGGAACCAAAGGAGAACCTGTACTTCCGGATGGATTGCGGCTTTTGCCGTACACGATGCAGGACGGATACAAGGTGTTTCATCTGACGGCGGAGCCGGTGTGGTGGGAGACCAGCGCCGGGCACAAAGTGGAAGCGTGGGCTTATAACGGGACGGTTCCAGGGCCCGAAATTCGCGTGAACACGGGTGACAAAGTGAAAATTATTGTGACGAACGACCTCCCGGAGGGCACGACCGTGCACTGGCATGGGCTGGATGTGCCCTTTTCACAAGATGGCACAGGGGAGAGCCAGATGGACATCCCGTCGGGTCACCAGTACACGTATACCTTCACTGTACACGTTCCCCCCGGCACGTACATCTATCACGCACACCCGATGAACGACATGCTGAAACAAGACAAGCTGGGCTTGTCCGGGCCCTTTATCGTGGAACCAAAGGGCACATCATGGCGCGGCATTCACCCTGGATACCAGCGTGAATATACGCTGTTTCTGAATGACTCACCGCAGTTTGGCAATGACATCAACGGTAAGCTCTACCCGGCAGTGCCGGTGTTCAAGGCGAAGCTGGGCGACAAAGTGCTCGTGCACATCATCAACATGGGATCACTCAATCATCCAATAAATTTGGATGGAATGCATTTTCAGGAAATTGAGCAAGATGGCTATCCGCTTCCGGCCCCCGTCTGGATGGATACCTTGGATACACAACCGGGGACGACTTATGATATCGAGATTCAGGCGAATAACGTTGGAAAGTGGCTTTTGGCTTCCTCCATCCCGGATCAGATGACGTCGGCGGCGGGCCAGATGTCCGGCATGGCCGCCATCTTCGACGTATCTAGGTGAATGGAACCGGTAAGGAGGGGACAAAGCACATGGGTATCCTGATTCAACGGATGCTTCGTGACAAGGTGTTTGGCCTTAAAAGCCGCGGACGTCTGTCTGGTGTCTTTCGCGCCATTGCGAGTACTCTCGCTTCGCTCTGCGTGTTGATGGCGTCCACCATCATGCCTGTCGCTGCGTCGTCAGCAAATTCGTACAATGTGGCGCCGGCAAACACGGGCAGCGAGGGTGAACCGCTGTTGCCAGACGGATTGCGGTTGCTGCCCTACAAGATGCAGGGCGGTTACAAGGTGTTTCACCTGACTGCAAGGCCTGTTTGGTGGAATAACGGGCGTGGCCTCGTGGTCGAGGCATGGGCTTACAACGGAACGGCGCCTGGACCGGAGATTCAGGTGGACGTCGGCGATAAGGTCAAGGTGGTCGTGCAAAACGATCTCCCAGAAGGGACAACCGTGCACTGGATGGGACTGGATGTGCCGTTTCAACAGACGGGCATCGGCGGTATCAGCCAACCCGACATTGCGCCCGGGAAGTCCTGGACGTACACCTTCACCGTAGACGCCAATCCGGGTGCATACATTTACCGCGCAGAGCCTTCGGTGCATATGGCGGATCAGAATGAGATGGGGCTTTGGGGGCCGGTGATCGTTGAGCCCAAAGGTACGCCGTGGCATCACGTGCGCCCCGGGTACAACGAGGAGTATACCCTCGTGATTGATGATTCCGGACAGCTGGGATTTAATCTCAATGGCAAATCGTTTCCCGCGACCCGGACATTGGAGACGACAATCGGGGACAACGTGCTCATCCACCTGCTGAACGTCGGTACCATGGAACACCCGATGCACTTGCACGGAATGCACTTTCAGGAGATTGCACAAGATGGCGATCCGCTTTCACAGCCGGTGACTATGGATACGTTATCGACGGCGCCCGGAACCACATATGACATTCGTCTGCATCCGGACAACCTGGGGAAATGGTTGTTCCATTGCCATATCGTCGATCATGTGGTGGACAGCGCGGGCCATATGGTCGGTCTGGTTACGTTCATTGATGTAAAAAAGCCCTCGAAATAACACCTCTTATGACGAGTTGTTTGTCGTGAGCCGTCGTGCAAGTTAGGGCTCTCGCTTAAATAGGGGGCACCTCTCACTTGGCCATCGCCCGAATCGTCGCCGAACGAGGGCCCGAGAGGCGGCCCCCCTTTACTGTGGCACATCCATCGTCGCGCGGATCGACATCGCCGTGTTGGTGAGCGTCGACGGGTGGACCATAAAGCCAATCAATCCTCCACACCCTTTCCTATCAGTGGATGCCGCAAACGCTCTATGCCAGAGACAATGCCTGAAGCGTGCAGGAAGCCAAAGCCGCGCACGTCGAAAGAGTGAACACGCGGCTGTATGCTGTACAGTCAGGTGGTGTTAGGCTGAATAACAGCGGACTCAGCTCCCTCGTTGCTTCGGCAAGAATGGAATGTGGAGGAATGGCAACTTGACTCGTTTTCTCTGGGCTTCGTACGGCATGTACTTGTTAGGTGGCATGAGTAGTGTCCTTCTCGGAGCCATCATGCCAAACTTGCTGGCCCATTATCACACAGCTTATACGGCTGGAGGCATGCTCGCTCTTCTCGGCTCAATCGGATTTATTGTAGGTGTCCCTCTTACGGCAAGTTGCATGAAGCGGTTTCATTATCGACTGATTCTATCCGGGGCAGCGCTTGTTGTAGCGATCGGACAAATCGGTTTTTTCTGTTTACCCCCATTCTTCTTTTTAGGGGTCTTTGTCATTCTGAATGGAATTGGCGCTTCGTCGTTAGAGACGGCTGTTGCGTCTTATATCATGGAACGGTTTCCAGGTCGACGAGCGATATTGATGAGTCGATTGGAAGTGGCGTTTGGGCTTGGGGCACTGTCTCTCCCTGCTCTCGCCAGTCTTTTGATTGCTACTCACGCGTGGCGGGTTACGTCCATATGCATCGCTATCATCGCTTTCGTGCTATGCCTCGTGTGGCAATCTGTTTCGTACGCGTGGCAAGTGCAGGATTCTTCAACAACGGCCAGTGGGGAAAGGGATGCGCCAACGGCCGCCCCGCCCAGATTTAGAGGTCGCCCTTCCAAGTACGGCGTGCTTGCACTCTTTCTTTTGATCATCCTCATCTACGTTGGCGTTGAGGGCAGCATCAACAGCTTCCTGCCAAGCTTATTGATTCTTTACATAAAGAGTCAACCATACCTCGCCTCCCTAAGTTCCACGATATTTTGGGGAGCTATGGTGGTCGGTCGGCTGGCCATCGGATGGATAGCCCGGCGCATTCGCTATGAGCTTTACTTGTTCGCGAGTGTCATGATGGGAAGCGTGTTTTTTCTTGCGCTCATGGCCTCGCACACGCTTTGGCTCGCTTATCTTGCCATCTGTGGCGTCGGCTTGTCCCTGTCGGCTGTATATTCGATCACGATGGTTTACGCAAATCACACTTTTACAGGGATGGAACGCACCGTTACCAGTGCTGTCACGGCTTTCGCAGGAGTGGGTGGGGCTTTATGTCCGGCCTTCATTGGTTATGCAATGGACCACTTGCTGCCGCAGCAGGTTCTGCGGATGGTGCTCGGGCTCATGATAGTCCTTCTTCTGCTATTGTCCGCGATTTACATAAGCCTACATATCGTCAGACGACGCGATGTGGCACGGGATACCGCCATTTGAACAAGGTGAACGCCGTGGGTATCAACCAGTCCGACGAAATGGGAAAGGGAAAATCGTTCTCTACCTGTTTTCGGGCATTTCTTTGCCGTAGAATGAATATAACAATTCAGAACTGTATTTCACTATGCAGAACCACAGTCTTCCCCAGCGTGGGAAACTTGGAGGCGATCCCATCGTGCCGCTTCAGTCGAAGCCACAACCTGCGGATACGGCGGAACATTTGGCAAACGTGATCGGCCTTCATCACGTGCGCGTCGTACCTGCCTGCACGCTGCATCTGCACGAATCCTCACGAGATGTTTGTTTGGTGGAGCCATTGAACGAAGAGGAAGTGGTGGCCGTTCTCGCCTTTGCGCGTGATTGCGGCCTGAGTGTGCTTCCTTATGGTGCCGGGCGCTTGCTCGCATACGGCCCTCAGGCAGAGGCGCCTGATATTTGGCTGTCCCTGCGGCGCATGAATCATGTGGTCAACTTGTCTCAGGGAGATCTCATCGTCTCTGTAGAACCCGGGCTCACGATGGCGGAATTGGCATCGGCTCTGGCCGCGGCGGGCCTCATGCTTCCTTACGATCCGCCCGCACCTGCGGATGCGGCGCTTGGCGGCTTGTTGAGTGCAGGCCTGAGCGGACCGCGGCGTGCACTGTACGGGTCTTTGCGCGACATGGCCATATCCCTGCGCGTCGCATTGCTCGATGGTCGCGTCATCCGCACGGGCGCCAAGGTCGTCAAGAACGTCGCTGGCTATGACATGACGAAACTATTCATCGGTGCCTGGGGGACGCTTGGCGTAATCACGGAAATCACCTTGAAGTTGCGGCCCTTGCCCATGCATCGGGAAACGGTGCTGGTCGGCGGGTCACTTCATGCGCTCGGTCAGCTTCGGGAGCGCATCGTGCAGTCGGCGTTGCAGCCGAGTCGTTTGGAAGCTGTCTGGCAAAGCACGCCAGATCAGACGCGGAACTGGGTACTGGCCGTTGACTGTGATGAACATGAGCGCGCCGCGAAGGCGCAGACGCAGATTCTCGAATCGATGGCGCGCGATCTCGGATTGACGGTGGAGACGTTGGAACAGCATGCAGCCGATACCTGGTGGTCGGAACAGCGCGAATCGCTTTGTGCAGGCACGGTTTGTATCCGCTTACAAGGGCAGCCGACGAAGCTCTTTGCGTCTATGGAGCAAGTGATGGAAACGGTCGCTCTACTCGCCGAGAATCCACATGAAATCAGTACAACCATCGGAGGCGTGACGGGTGTTGCCCGAATTGCCTTCGATCCCGCACGTGCATCGCTTACAGATTCGTCCCGTTGGGAACAACTGCGGGACGTCATCAGCGCATCTGCCCTTGAGATGGTTGTGGAGCGCGCGCCCATTGCGATTCGCGCACAAAGCGCTGCGTCCCCATTGGCACCTGGGGCAGCCGCTGTCATGAAGCGGTTAAAGCAGACGTTCGACCCGGAGCATCTCTTATCTCCAGGTCGTTTTCTGGGAGGGATGTGAGATGGTGAAGGATTCGTCATCGATGGCACCACGTCTATCCGATTTTTGTTACCCGGACGCGCCTGAGGAAGACAAGTATTCGGTCTGTGTGCACTGCGGATTCTGTCTCGAAGTCTGTCCCACCTATCAGGCTTGGGGCGACGAAAATCACTCTCCGCGCGGCCGCGTATTTCTGATCAAGTCTTGTGCCGAAGGGGAGTTGCCGCTGGATGAAAGCGTGATCGATCCGGTCTTTACATGTCTGGACTGTCGCGCTTGCGAGACGGTCTGCCCGTCTGGAGTGCAGGTGGGAGCTCTTGTCGAAGAAGCGCGGGGGCAAGTTTTCCACGCGCGCCGCGAGCATGGCGAAAGCGATCCCTTGATGCGGCTCTTTTTGCGCGGTATCTTCCCGCGGCCGGGCCGCTTAAAGACCATTCGCCGGCTCATGCGTTTCTACCAGAAATCCGGCTTGCGTTCGCTCGCGCGATCGACCGGGGTGATGCGCGTGCTGCCGCCGCAAGTGCGCGAGATGGAAGACGTCATTCCGGAGATTGGCCGCGGTCCCGCTATGGACGTGCTGCCGCCCGTGATTGCGCCCAAGGGTGAACGCAAGGCGACGGCTGCGCTGTTTACAGGCTGCGTCATGGACGTCTTTTTCTCCGACGTGAATGAGGCCACAGCGCGCGTCATGGTTCGCAACGGCGTGGAGGTGCACGTACCACGCGAGCAAATTTGCTGCGGCGCGCTGCAGGTGCACGCGGGGGATCGCGACATGGCCCGTGAGATGGCGAAGAAAAACATCGAAGTGTTTGAGCGAGCGGGTGCGGATTATATCGCCATCAATGCGGCTGGCTGTGGCGCGGCGCTTAAAGAATACCCGGAGCTGTTTCATGACGATCCCGCTTGGCACGAGCGGGCGGTCAAGTTTTCCGCCAGGGTGCGCGACATCACGCAACTGCTTGTCGAAGTTGGTTTTGATCCGCCTAAAGCCGAACTCCCCATGTCCATCACCTACCACGACGCATGTCACTTGTGTCACGCGCAGAAGATCCGCCGTGAACCCAGATCCCTTCTCACGTCCGTTCCAGGTGTCGACCTTCGCGAGATGCCAGATTCGGATCGGTGCTGTGGGAGTGCTGGAATTTACAACCTTACACATCCAGACATGGCCGGCGAGCTGCTCGAGCGCAAGATGGACGACGTTCCTCCGGGGGTCGAGGCCATTGTCATGGGCAACCCGGGCTGCATGATGCAGATTCGCCTTGGCGTGAAAAAGCGCAACCAACAACTCCGCGTCATGCACACCGTCGAAGTGCTCGATCTCGCCTATCAAAGGGAGGAGACGCCATGAGAGACACGCATATTGACGCGCTCGTGGAGATTGTAGGCGAGCGCCGCTGTCTGTGGCAGCCAAATCAGGTTCGGGCATACGCATGCGACGGGTATACGGCGGAGTCTGGACTGCCCCGCGCGGTTGTGTTTCCCGAATCGACGGATGAGGTAGCGCAGATCTGTCGCTATCTGTATGAGCACGAGATTCCATATCTGCCACGCGGCGCAGGCACGGGGCTGTCTGGGGGAGCGACGCCGACGGGGGGACAGGTGGTCATCAACCTCGCACGTATGAATCGGTTGCTCGCCGTCGATTTTGCGAACCTGCGCGCGATTGTCCAGCCTGGGTTGGTCAACCTCACGCTGACGCGGCGGATCGCTCACGAAGATTGCTATTACGCGCCAGATCCGTCGAGTCAGTCCGTGTGTACGATTGGCGGCAATTTTGCGGAAAACGCCGGCGGCAGTCACTGTCTCAAATACGGGGTTACGACGAATCATATCGTCGCGGCGAAGGTCGTGTTGCCAGATGGCAGTGTGATCGACGTGGGGGCGCCGTTTGGCGACGCGCCAGGCTACGACTTGTTGGGGCTGCTCGTGGGTTCCGAAGGGACACTTGGCATTGCAACGGAAATCACCGTGCGCATTTTGAAGAAGCCGCAGGCACTGCGCACGGCGCTCGCTTATTTCGATCGCGTCGCAGATGCGTCCGACACCGTGACGGACATCATTGTGGCTGGTATCATTCCTGCAGCCATCGAGATGATGGATCAGCTGGCGATGCAGGCAGTCGATAAAAGCAACTACCACGTCGGTTACCCAAACGACATCGAGGCTGTTTTGCTAATCGAAGTCGACGGTTTGACTGCTGGGGTCGACGACGTGATGGCGCGCGTCGTGGAATTATGCCGCAAACACCATGTCCGCGAGGTGCGGGTTGCACAGTCAGATGCGGAGCGCGCGCTGTGGTGGTCCAGTCGCAAGATGGCGTTTGGCGCCATGGGGCGCTTGTCTCCGGATTACATCGTGCAAGACGGCGTCATCCCGCGCACGCGCCTGACCGAGGTTTTACAGAAGATTGAAGGCATCAGCCAACGATATGGCCTGCGGATCGCAAACGTGTTTCATGCGGGCGATGGCAACTTGCATCCGCTTGTGCTCTACGACAGCCGCGTGCCAGGCGAGGCCGAGCGCGCGGTGCAGGCCGGATCTGAGGTGTTGCGCGCTTGTGTCGACGCAGGTGGGAGCATCACGGGCGAGCACGGCGTGGGGATTGAGAAGATTGGCGAGATGGCCTACATGTTTTCCGAGGATGAACTTCAAGTACAGCGCGCCGTAAAAGCCTGCTTTGACGGCAAAGGCATCGTCAACGCGGGAAAGTTGATACCGTTGCCAGGACGCTGTGTCGAAGTCAAACACGCTCGCGAAATCATTGAGGACCATTGGCAGATCCTCAATTCGTTTCCGGATCAAGCAGAGGTGCAGGTGCGCACTGCGCGGGCAGAGAAGACTGCCGCAAAGCCAACGACGAGTGTACAAGGATGAGGTGAACCGATTGGAGGACTATACGGTCAAATCGGTCGACAAAGCGCTTCTGTTGCTCGAGATGGTGAGTGAGCATCCCGATGGGATCGCGATCACAGAGCTGGCGCAGGAGGTAGGCATGTACAAGAGCACGGTGCACCGGCTATTAGGCACCATGATGCGCCGTGGCTACATCGAGCAGGATCCCGTGACTGGGCGCTATAAGTTGGGCTATACCGTGCTCGATCTCGGCATGAAGCTGTTGTCCTCCATCGACATGCGCCGCGAGGCGATGCCGGCGCTGCAAGAGTTGGCCCTTGCGACGAATGAAGTCGTGCACTTGGCCCTGTTGGATCGAGGCTCGGTCGTGTATATCGAAAAAGTAGAGAGCCCAAACACCGTTCGCATGCACTCTCGCGTCGGCACGCGCGTGCCTGTGCATGCGACTGGGCTTGGCAAGGCCATTTTGGCCTTTTTGCCCAAACGCGAGGTGCAGGATATCGTCCGCCGCTATGGATTGCCGCGGCTCACAGCGCATACCGTCACAGATGTCAATCAGTTCTGGGCGTCGCTTGACGAGACGCGCTCGACCGGTTTCGCGTTTGACATCGAGGAGCATCAGGAGGGCGTGTGTTGCGTCGCGGCTCCTATTTTCGCCCACGACGGTTGCGCGGTTGCGGCCGTAAGCGTGTCGGGACCGGGCTTGCGGATGACGCGCGATCGGATGATGGAACTTGTCCCTTTGGTAAAGCGCGCAGGGCAGCGGATTTCGGAACGGCTCGGCTACAAGAGTGCATACATCGTCCCTTAAAGCTCACAATCGAAGCGGCAGAACAAAAAGAACCCCGCCACGCAGGCGGGGTTTCATATGGGGATGGATCATGAGTCCAGAAACGCAATCTGTGGATGGGATGGATTACGCAAGGTGCGCGTAGCCGGGCAGTGTCAGGAAGTCAGCAAAGTCCTCCGCAGTGGAAGTCTCGTCGAGCAACTGTGTGGCGAGCGGGAACTTGCTGTTGGCGTACGCTTGTTCGCCAAGTTCAGCCTGTAATTGCGCCAACTCTTCGTCGAGAACTTGGCGGAAGAGTTCGGGTGTCACCTTGCGGCCATCGTCCAGTATGCCTTTTGGGTGGTGGATCCACTGCCAGATTTGCGCGCGCGAAATTTCGGCAGTCGCCGCGTCCTCCATCAGGTTGAAGATGGGGACTGCACCTGATCCGCGCAACCACGCTTCGATATAACGGAGTGCAACCGCCACGTTTGTGCGCAGTCCCGCTTCTGTGATGGTGCCCTCCGGCACGGCGACGAGATCGGCCGCGCTGACGTTGACGTCCTCGCGCAGGCGATGCACCTGATTTGGCGTCGGCATGAGGCGATCAAATACCTCCATGGCGATGGGCACGAGCCCCGGGTGCGCCACCCACGTGCCGTCGTGTCCGTCCTGGGCCTCGCGCTCCTTGTCGGCGCGAACCTTGGCGAGTGCCTCTTCGTTGGCCTGCGGATCGTTTTTGATAGGAATCTGTGCGGCCATGCCGCCCATTGCAAACGCCTTGCGCCGATGGCATGTGCGAATGGTAAGGAGGGTGTAGGCGCGCATAAAAGGAACCGTCATCGTGACCTGAGCCCGATCCGGTAGGATAACTTCGGGATGATTGCGGAATTTCTTGATATAGCTAAAGATGTAGTCCCAACGGCCGCAGTTCAGGCCAGCGGCGTGATCGCGCAATTCATATAAAATCTCGTCCATCTCGAATGTCGCGAGGATGGTCTCAATGAGGACTGTGGCTTTGACGCTGCCTTTTTGGATGCCAAGCGCTTCTTGCGCGTAGACGAACACGTCGTTCCAAAGCCGAGCCTCCAGGTGGCTCTCCATTTTCGGAAGGTAGAAGTAGGGACCGGAGCCGCGCGCCAGAAGTTCTTTGGCGTTGTGGTAGAAGTAGAGTCCGAAGTCGACGAGGCCTCCCGTTGCCTCGCGCCCGTCGACGAGAATGTGTTTCTCGGGTAGATGCCAACCGCGTGGGCGCACAATCAGCGTCGCAATCTCGTCGTTCAGCTTGTAGTGCTTGCCTTCAGGGCTTGTGAAGCTGATGGTACGGCGGATCGCATCGCGCATGTTGATTTGGCCTTGCACCACATTTTCCCACGAGGGCGCGCACGCGTCTTCAAAGTCGGCCATAAAGCATTTTGCGCCTGAGTTCAGCGCGTTGATGACCATCTTTCGATCCGAACTCGGCCCGGTGATTTCGACGCGGCGGTCCTGTAAATCTGCCGGGATGGGTCCCACGGTCCACTCGCTGTCACGGATCTCTTTCGTCTCTGGCAAAAAGTCCGGCCATTCACCAGCGAATAACCGCGCTTCGCGCTGTTTGCGCAGCTCGAGTAATTCCTTGCGGCGCGGACCAAAGCGGCGTTCCAATTCGGCGACAAATTGCAGCGCATCCACCGTCAAAATCTCGGCGAACTCGGGTCTGTATTCACCCGTGATCTGCACACCCTGTGGGCAATTGTACGATTCCGTCATCCCGATCTCTCCTCCCTCATATCCCTGGATACGCTTTCATGATAGCACGTTGTTGTGTAATAAGAAATAATGTTCTGAATTACAGAACGCGAACGCACAGAAGGATGAAGAAGTCTTTGGCGTCAAATTTTCGTAACTTCATTCTGGTATACGGAATCTTTTGAGACCTGCCTTAGAAACCGTTTTCATAAGGTGGGTGCCATACTACAATGACGTCAGAAGAGGGGCTTCTTAAGCGATAGGAGGTGAGACGACCGGCCAAGAGGATTCGCGTTTTGGTACTACGATTTGGGCTGTGCCTTTGGTTATGCATACGAATGGGGGGAGTCTGATGGGGAATGGGTTGTTTCACCAACTGTTAACGCCTATCGGCCACTCGACAGGACTGTCATTTCTTGTCGGTGTCATTCCGATTGCTGTCGTGCTTGTTCTCCTTGGCGTGGTGCGTGCACCTGCCTGGATTTCGGCGCTTTCAGGTCTCATCGTCGGTCTCATTGAAGCCATTGCTGGCTGGCAGATGCCGTTCCATCTCGCGATGAGCTCTATCGGTGAGGGCATGGTGTTTGCGGTCTGGCCTGTCATGTGGATCGTCTGGAATGCGATGTGGCTATACAACCTCAGCCAGCGAACGGGCGCATTTGCACAGTTTCGCGACTGGATGTATCGGTACGCAACGGACGACAGGCGTATTCAGCTCCTCATCATTGCGTTCGGTTTTGGCGCGCTGATGGAGGGGATTGCGGGATTTGGCACGCCGGTCGCCATTGCTTCCGCCTTGTTGGTGGGTCTTGGGTTTCCCGTCTTGGAAGCTGTCACGTACGCCCTCATCTTCGATACCGCACCTGTTGCCTTCGGCGCACTGGGTGTGCCTATCGTGACACTCGGCTCTGTGACAAACCTCAATGTAAACGCTTTATCTTCAATGGTCGGTCGCCAGTTGCCCATCTTTGCATTCATACTTCCGTTTTACGTGATTGTCGTCATGGGTGGATGGAAGGCTTTAAAGGGAGCCTGGCCGGTGGCGCTCGTGGGTGGACTCTCATACGCTGTCACTCAGTTTGCAGTTTCCAACTTTCTTGGCCCGGCACTCCCTGACGTACTCGCCGCACTCGTCTCACTGGTGTGTATCGTGCTATTCACGCGCGTGTGGCGGCCAAAGGACACGAATCTCTTCCGCTCGTTTGTGCATTCAGGGGCGTACAACGAGACCGCCGCGACAGTCGAAGGCGGTTCAACAGGCTCGCTGTGGCGGGGCTGGGTACCCTGGCTGACAGTGACGGGCGTCGTCATCGTTTGGACATTCCTGAAAATCGCTGACATCGGTCAAAGAAAGATCAACTGGCCCGGGTTGAATGACCAAGTCTATTTGACCTTGTATCAGAAGCCGTACGATGCTGTGTGGGCATTTCAGCCGTTGGCGACGGGCACGGCTATTCTCGTCGCCGTCATCCTCACCGCGTTGTTTCTACGCGCGGGATGGAAGACGTTCTGGCTCGCCGCCGCCGACACATGGAAACAACTCGTGTTTCCCATTTTGACAGTTATGTTTATCGTCGGGCTCGCGTATTTGTACAACTACTCAGGCATGGCCTATACGCTTGGTGTGGCGGTCGCGGCACTGGGCAGCTGGTTCCCATTCTTCTCCGGATTCCTCGGCTGGATTGCGTGCTTCCTGTCTGGATCCGATACGTCGTCGAACGCCCTCTTTGGCAACTTGCAGGTGGTGGCTGCCAATCGGCTGCACCTTAATCCCGTTTTGATGGCGGCGACCAACTCGTCCGGGGCGGTGATGAGCAAAATGATCTCCCCACAGAATGTGACGACCGGTGTGTCGACGGGCGAACTGCGTGGCAAAGAAGGTCTCGTGATCCGGCGCACATTCTGGCATAGTCTCGTACTAACGGTTCTCCTGGGGATTTTAGTAACTCTACAAGCACACGTGTGGAGCGGCATGATTCCCACACCCTAAAAGGTTGCCTTATTCGATCGCGACGGCACACGAGGAGGTCGAGCATGGAATTTCAGCAGAGTGGTATCAGCCTGATTTATCGCCTCGAGATCGCCAACCAAGGCAACATGTTCGCCAAGTTGGCTAGTCTGGTGGGCAATGCCGGGGGCGACATCGCCGCGGTCGACATGATCCGCGTTACACAGGAGGCTGTGGTGCGCGACGTGACCATCAATGTGGCCAACCGCGAGCATGGCCGTCAGATTGCCGAGTTGTTGGATGCCGAAGAGGGCATCCATGTCGTGGCAGTATCCGATCGCACTTTTCTCGTTCACTTGGGCGGCAAGCTCGAAGTGGCACCCAAGATTCAGGTCAAAAACCGCGACGACTTGTCGCGCGTGTATACGCCGCATGTGGCGAGAGTGTGCGAGGCCATCCACGAAGATCCATCGAAAGCATTTCAGTTGACCATTAAGCGCAACACGGTCGCCGTGGTATCGGACGGCACGGCTGTGCTGGGGTTGGGCGATATTGGTCCATACGCTGCGATGCCGGTTATGGAAGGGAAGGCCATGCTATTCAAGCAGTTTGCAGGTATCGATGCGTTTCCAATCTGTCTGGATACAAAAGACCCTGACGAGATTGTCGAGACCGTGAAGCGCATCGCGCCGGCCTTTGGTGGCATTAATCTGGAAGACATAGCGTCTCCACGCTGCTTTTACATCGAGGAGCGGCTTAAGAAAGAACTGAACATTCCCGTTTTCCACGACGATCAGCATGGCACCGCAGTGGTGATGCTGGCAGGTCTGATGAACGCTGCAAAGCTGGTCGGCAAAGAGTTGAAGAAACTCAAAGTCGTGGTTGTCGGCATTGGCGCGGCGGGTGTTGCATGTACCAAGATGCTGCTCTCGGCCGGCGTGAGGAATATTATCGGCGTGACGCTGGAGGGTATTTTGCATCGTGGCAAAGAGTACGACAACGCGGTCTGGAACTGGTACAAGGAAAACACGAATCCGGAGAACATCACCGGATCGCTCGACGACGCCGTGGTTGGGGCAGACGTGTTCATCGGTGTCTCGGGCCCGGGGGTGCTGACGGTCGAACACCTGCAGAAAATGGCTCCGGATCGGATTGTGTTCGCGATGGCTAATCCCACGCCGGAAATTGAGCCGGACGTGGCAGCCCCATATGTACGCATTCTCGCAACTGGGCGATCCGATTATCCGAATCAGGTCAACAACGTCCTGTGTTTTCCAGGGATTTTTAAAGGGGCATTGACAGCGAGGGCATACACAATTAATGAAGAAATGAAACTCGCGGCGGCACAGGCAATTGCCTCAACCATTCGTGAAAACGAGTTACGCGAGGACTACATCATTCCGTCTGTCTTCAACCAAGCGGTTGTGCAACGGGTTGCGGATGCGGTCGCTGAGGCAGCTCGGCGGACCGACGTGGCCCGGCGCGAAGTGATGCCGAAAAACAATTTCTGACGTGGTGGATGGAAAAGAAGTAGCACGAAATCATGGCAAAGGGGTGTCATCCACCCCTTTTGCTTGCATGTCTTCAAAAGCACCGCTCTCGCCGTGGGTATTGGTAATCGAGAGGATTGGGCACCAGACGTAGCGGTGCGACTTTCGTCACGAGCAGCTCTCACACATCGTCGGTCTCGTCGAGTCGGCGTAAGCACACTTCGACGACCCTTCGAGCAGCCGACGACAATTCTGCCACGTCAAGCAGGTCGCGCACGGCATCGGTCTCAACAAGCCGCCCTTCACAAACGTCGTTGACACGTGCAATTGTCCACTTTGGATGAGATCTTTCCACAAGACAAAAGGATTGACCGGGTTCTACATAGCCTTCCTCTAAAACGCGCAGATACCAACCCGTTCGCCCTGTCGCCTTGACCCTGTCAAGAAGCTCGGGTATACCCCAGTGCGCGGATATCTTCCAGCAGGGGCCGCGCATCTGACTCACTTGAAACGTTGCCGTACCTGCCTGAAACACATCACCGATGCAAACCGTGGTTTCGTCGAGGCCTGCAATGGTGAAGTTCTCACCGAAACCACCATAGGGCAAACGGCGCCCAAGTTCAGCGTGCCATCTTGGATAGTGGCTGGCCGCGTAGCACAACACGGCCTTGTCAGGGCCACCGTGGTTCTTTAAGTCAGCTTGTCCATCGCCATCGATGTTGTGGGCGTGCACGTAGCGCTGTCCTTCGACGGGTTGCTTGCCGAAGGCAGAGTACCATTCGTGGTTCCCTTCTCCGATTCCGCCCGCTCCAGTCTGATAACGCTTTGGCATACCCACTTGCATAGATACAATGCGTGTCTCCATCCTGATTGCACCTCCAACGACATCGCTTTATGAAGCGCAGCCCACTCGTTACCATTCCGCGAGTTCAAGGATGATTGGGCAGTGATCGCTACCCATGACATGCGCATCTATGCGTGCATCGACGATGCGATCCCGCAACCGATTCGACACCAAAAAATAATCGATACGCCAACCAATATTCCGCTCGCGAACCCTTGGCATATTTGACCACCATGTATAAGCATCAGTCCGATCCGGATACAGAGAACGGAACGAGTCCACGAATCCGGATTGCAGCAGTTGCGTCATCTTTGCACGCTCTTCATCTGTAAATCCCGAATTACCACGATTCGATTTCGCGTTTTTGATGTCGATCTCCTCGTGTGCCACGTTTAAATCGCCGCACGCGATCACAGGTTTGGTTGCGTCAAGCGCAAGCAGATAGGCACGAAATCGATCTTCCCAGTCCAACCGATAAGGCAACCGCGACAGATCTCGCTTTGCGTTCGGCGTATAGACCGTAACAAGATAGAACTTGTCGAATTCCAGAGTGATGATGCGCCCCTCCGGTTCTGCGTTTTCCTCAAGGCCGTAACGCACCGAAAGTGGCTGCATCTTTGTAAACACGGCCGTGCCGGAGTAACCTTTTTTAAGCGCGTAATTCCAGTACGTCTGATAATCTTCACCAAGGACCAAGTCAATTTGGCCCGCTTGTAACTTCGTTTCCTGCAGGCAAAACATATCTGCGTCGATCGCGCGGAAATAATCCAGAAAGCCCTTGTTTACACATGCCCGCAACCCATTGACGTTCCAAGACACAAGTTTCAACAACACAAGCCTCCTTACTTGCTCACAGCATACCACACCTTGCCGGACAATCAGGTGTCATCAAGGTTGGTCTTGTAACTAGTACATGGGCGCAACATGATGGATAATGGTAAGAGCATAAGGGAGTAGGAGTGATCAGATGCGCTATCGCAATTTGGGTTCGACAGAGCTTGCAGTCAGTGAAGTCAGTTTTGGCACCTGGGCCATCGGGGGAGCGTGGGGGAAAGTCGATGACAAGGCGTCGCTTGAGGGCTTGGCGGCCGCGATCGACGCCGGTGTGAATTTTTTCGATACGGCAGACGTCTACGGCGATGGCCATAGTGAGGAACTGTTGGCGCGGGCAACCGCGGGCAAGGAAGACCGGATTTACATTGCCACAAAGTTCTGCCGTGCTGGCGATATCCATGATCCACTCACATATTCGGAAGATTCGATCCGCCGCTTTTGCGAGGGAAGCCTGCGGCGGTTGAAGCGGGATCGGATAGACCTGTATCAGATTCACTGTCCGCCGACAGACGTTTTGCGCGATGGACAAGTTTTCGAAGTGCTTGACAAGTTACAGGCAGAGGGAAAAATCCGCCATTACGGTGTCAGTGTCGAGACGGTGGAAGAGGGACTCATTTGCCTACAGTATCCGAATGTGCGAGCGCTTCAGGTCATCTTCAACATTTTCCGGCAAAAGCCGTTGCACGAGCTGTTGCCCAAGGCGAAAGCGCAAGGTGTCGGCATTCTTGTTCGCCTGCCGCTGGCAAGTGGGCTTCTGACTGGCAAGTTCACAAAAGAGAGCCGCTTTGCGGCAGATGATCACCGCGCGTTTAACGAACATGGCGAGCACTTCAATGTAGGTGAGACGTTTGCGGGGCTCGGATTTGCCAAAGGGGTGGAACTGGCTGAACAACTACCGTGGATTGCGCAGGGGCGCGGTAATATGGCGCGTGCAGCCATTCGGTGGATTCTGGATCATGACGAAGTGAGTTGCGCCATCCCTGGATTTAAAAACGCCGCACAAGTCCGCGACAATTTGGAAGCGTTGAACGTTCCATCGTTCACGGCTCAGGAGTTGCGCCGGTTGGAAGAATTCTATGAGCGTGAAGTGAAGGACTGGATTCGCGGACCCTATTAATAGTCTGGAGAGTTAAAGAGCAGATGGAAACGTCAGCAAGGGGTGCGCAACACCCCTTGCTGTTGCATTGGCCAAGGCAGGCCTATTTCACTGAATGGCCATATTGTAATTTTGTCCGCCGTTGTTGTTTCGACGCCGTCCAACGTTTCATTGTCTAACGCATAAGCCCGCTCGCAGCTGTGCCTTCCATCGTCTAGGAAGCTTAGTGCCGCGAAGCGGGTTTCTTGATGGGCACAGCCAATCGTTCGTCAGCAACGCCACGGTAGCCCTGGTCCAGCCACCAAGGATGCATTAACACGTGAATTCACATGTCATAGCTTGCATCTTGATTCGTATATATGATGCTGCGCAACGTAGATCAGCTGCAAGCCGTCAAGTGTATATGTGAAGGCGTTAACATCTAGGTTCGGCTTTTGAGGGTTATCTGTTCTCTCTAACATGCAAAATTCACGAGGCTGGAGGAGATGGCTATGAAACGAGGAAAACGTCGAGGTGCGCGCGTTGCGGGGGCCCTGATGTCCGCTTCTGTTTTGCTTGGTTTGGCGCCAGCCATGGTGTTTGCCGATGCATCCACCCAACCAGTCGATGCCCCAGTCGGTCTGCAAACATACGCGATCACGCCGTCGCTCGTCGACCTCATCTGGCAATCCGAATACAAGACTGGGATGACATATGAGGTGCTCGAGAACGGGGCCGTCATTGGCCAGACTGCCGATTCCAACTTTAGCGTTTCCGGTCTGCAACCGAATCATCGCTACACCTTTCAAGTGGCTGCCGTGGATGCCTCGGGTAGCGTGTCACCCGCTAGTGCCCCGCTCGTTGTGAGGACCCGAGCACAAGGCAAAATTGTCAACGCACAGCAGTTTGGCGCCGTTGGTGATGGGACCACCGATGATACGAAGGCATTGCAACGGGCCATCGACGCGGTGCCCAAGGGCGGTACGCTTTACATCCCAGCAGGTACCTATTACACGGCTCCGTTGCAATTGAAAAGTGATATGACGTTGTACCTGGCCAAAGGCGCGAAGCTTCTCGGGAGTAGCAACATTGACGATTACCGCCCGATTTGGAGCCGTTGGGAAGGCATCGAAATGTATCGCTATATGAGCCTGTTGACAGGTGAGAATGTTCACAACGTGACCATCACAGGTGAAGGCGTGATCGACGGTAACGGTGGTGCACCACTGCACGATAATGCGGGTCACACGTATGGAAATTGGTGGTCGAAGCAGTATAAGGAACCGCTCGCGGATCCTTCGATCTCGCTCGTCGAGTCGCCGGACTACAACAAAGGATTGCCCTATGCGCGACCAAGCCTGATTGAATTTCTGCATGCAAGCAACATCCTCATTCAAGGAGTTACGGTACAAAACTCACCGTCCTGGACCATACATCCTGTCTTCTGTGATCACGTGACCCTGGCGGACTTGCACGTCATCAATCCGCCAACTTCAGACAACACCGACGGCGTCGATCCCGACTCGGTCGATGGCATGCAAATCATCCATGACACGTTCAGTGTTGGAGACGATGACATCGCCATCAAGTCGGGAAAGGACGCCCAAGGCCGACGGATTGGCATTCCCAGTCAAAATATTGTCGTTCGCAATTGCTACATGGAAAATGGCCACGGAGTCTCGATTGGTAGCGAGATGTCGGGTGGCGTTCGCGATGTATGGGTGGAAAACTGCGATTTCAATGGTACAAACGCCGGGCTTCGCATCAAGACCCTGCGTGGTCGGGGCGGGATCGTCCAGAATATCACGTTCGATCACGTCACGATGAACAACATCCAGGCACAGGCGTTTATCATCGACGAAAACTATGCATCGAACGGATCAGCGTTACCGCCCGGCCCGGTTACGGATGCCACGCCGGCAATTCGGAACCTCAATTTCGATAACATTACGGTGAATGGCGCGAATCAAGCCATGTATTTCAACGGGCTCGCAGAGCTGCCTATTCAGAACATCTCCTTCGACAACGTCTCCATCACGGGTGCCAAAAGCGGCATTCAGGCTGCAAACGTCGAGGGCGTGAAGATGAACAATGTCTCCATCGATGGGGTGCCGATGTTCGATGGTGTCAATGCGATTGAAGACTTGTCATATCAAGGTATTTTGCCGAGTGCCACGACCTTTGGGCCGAATGCCACGCCCGTGTCGCTGCCGGGCGGGATCGTGACAAACGTAGGTGGGACCATTTCGGCGTCGTTTGTGTCGTCCGCGGATACGGCAGCGAATCTGCCGATTGTCGACGGCGAAGGCACAGATGCTAACGGTGTACGTGTGTTTCTCAATGCACAACATCAGTTGGAGTTTCAATTGCACGCGGGATCGCAGGTTATCGATCTGGTCAGCGCCAAAGCGTACAACGATGGGGCGTGGCATCGGGTGACGGCGACATGGGACAATGCGGGGGACGCGAATCTCTACGTCGATGGTACATTGGTCAAATCGGCGACGGTCGCGCCGGCAACGACGGTCGATGGCGATCCGACTGTGGCTTTGCCGCAAGTCAATCCGGTTGCCATCGCGAGTAGCATGACGGTTGGGGGCTCCGCAGAGGGCAACTTTGACGGCCAGATTAAGGATGTGACCGTCATGAACTACCCTGCATCACCTTTGGCTATTGCGGGGTACCAGGTGTCGAACTTGACGGGCGGCGGGGCCGTCGATGGTGACGGACTACAGATTGACGCGCGGCAGTATGTCGGCAAACCCTATACATTCACATGGGTGCCGCCGTACTTAGTTGGCGATCCGTTTGTGCAAACGGTGGCCGGTTCGAACTCCGGCGTGTCCTTCACATTAAATCAAGACGCCACAGTGTATGTCGCTTACGATGCCGCTGGCCGAAAACCGGCGTGGTTACACGCGTTCGTCGACACAGGGGAAACCTTGAGCAACGACGTGGGCACAACGTATGAAATTTACGCGAAGGACTTTGCTGCAGGCCCTGTTTCACTTGGCCCTGTGGCGGATCCGAAACATACCGCGATGTACACGGTTTTTGTTGGGCAAGGCTTGCCGACGACCTATCAGTTTCGTTGACTGGGCTAGAGCCACTTGAGAACAACACGTCGACTGTGTAACCGTGTGAAAACTTGAAGTGCTATCACATATACTTGCCCGAGGTGGCCGTTTATTGCTACAATATCTCTTGACCTGTAGCGAGGCCGTGCGGCGTTCGCGGCCGAAGGAGAGAACGCGGCAGTGGCAAAGCTAAAGGGCTGTATAGAAGCTGAAATTAGTAATGCTCTCACAAAATGGGAGAAGGACTACCTCGGGCGAGGGTCTGTATCGGTCAAGACGGATGTTTTGCGCGACATGATTATTGTTTCTTTGCGCGGCATTCTCTCGACGGCGGAGTACACGCTATGCGAAACGCGCGATGGCATGCTCTCCGTCAAGCGAACGCGGACCAGCTTGGTGGAGTCGGGCATTGATGAGTTAAAAGACATCATACACCGCATCACGGGCGAAGAGGTAACGAGCTTTTTCACCGATTTAAGCACCCGCACGGGCGAGCGCATCATGGTCTTTCGGTTATCTGAGGATTTGGAAAAGAAGTTTGCCACAGCAGACTGACGAAATCTACGCATATATCTGAAGGGCTCGGAGGTTGACCTGCGCCGATGGAATTCGGTGGCGGGGAGCAGTCGGGCAGATCAAGGACGCATGGGAGTTCTTCGCCACAAGCCATGGCGATGGGAAAACCGGCGTGACCTCGTACAGCAAGCATTGGCTAAACCAATGATCTTGAGCTGTACAGGGCACGTCGGTTTTTTGTGTTTTTGGCTACATGCTGTCGAATACATACCGGAGAGGAGACGACGATGTTCATTCCTGATGTAGCGCATTGGATATTGCCCATTTGGCTTTGCACTTGGGCCTTGGTCGGTGTAACGGGGTTCTTGACAGCGTTCATGAACAACAGAACAAGCTTTGCGCGTTGGCACGTCGGTGCGCTTGCGCTCCTTGTGCTTGTGGCGGGGGCGGGGCTGTTCGTGCGGGCAAATGGTGTTGCACTGGGCCCGTGGCAGACTGCTGGAACGGGATGGGTCGTAGCCTTCTACATCGCTTTACTCGGCATGGTGATTCAGCGCTTTACCATTCGCTATCTGCACGGAGACCGCCATTATGGCCGTTATTTTGGTTGGCTGACCTGGACGACCGCCGCGGCAAGCATGACGTGGATGAGCCGAACGTTGTGGATGGAAATGGCGTCCTGGCTGGCGATGGATGCCGGATTGATTGCACTCATTGCACTCGGCTGGGAGAGTGCACCCGTGCGCGCTGTCACGAAGCTCACGATTCGGCGCTTGGCCATCAGCGCGCTGGCCATCGGGATCGCCTCCTTTTGGTACGGCGTGGCCACGCACAGCGGAGATATCGCGATCTCGCTGGCCCGAGCTGGCACCTTGCCTCTTTACGTGCGGTTGGGAGTTGCATTGCTGCTCGTGGTGGCGGCCGTCGTGCAAGCTGGAGGTTGGCCGTTTGGCCGCTGGCTCATCGAATCGGCTGTGACACCGACACCGGTGTCTGCCATCATGCACGCTGGGGTGGTCAATGCGGGGGGGCTGTTGCTGACTCGCTGGGCGCCTTTGTTTGGTCTAGCGGGCGCATGGCCGCACGCCGTGTTGCTCGTCCTGGCTTGGGTGAGCGTGGGGATGGGCTCAGGTATGGTGTTAGTGCACGCGGATTACAAGCGGCAGTTGGTCGCC
The DNA here is from genome assembly GCF_027923525.1 of Alicyclobacillus hesperidum subsp. aegles. Classification (NCBI taxonomy): domain Bacteria; kingdom Bacillati; phylum Bacillota; class Bacilli; order Caryophanales; family Alicyclobacillaceae; genus Alicyclobacillus; species Alicyclobacillus hesperidum. The sequence continues at coordinate 41,366 of NZ_BSBJ01000068.1, forward strand.
TCAACGATGGCACAAATGGGGCTCATGCTTATGCAATGCGCCATCGGCGCTTACGATGCGGCGATTGTCCACTTGATCTTGCACGGCGTGTTTAAAGCCACGCTGTTTCTTCGCGCAGGTTCTGCCCTGCCGCATCCGGAAGAGGTGCTGGGGGCACACAAGGAGGACAAACGCGCTTCTCTGTGGCCCATCGCAATGGGTGGATTGTTTGCACTTGCGTATTACGCAGCTTTCCCGCATCCATCGGCCGGCATGATGAGTGCCCTGATGCTGGGCGCGGGGATGGCTTTGCTGGGGCGGCAAGCGCGATCGACCAAGGAAGGTCGCTGGCTGGGGATGATTGCCGTCGTGTTGGCCGCGGTCATTGGAGAAGGGGTTCGCGCATGGCTGACGAGGGAGGTTTTGCTCGCGTCATCAAGCAGCCCTTCCGACGGGGTGGCCTTTGGCTGGTCGGTCACCGCTGTCGCTTTGCTGATCGTTCTCGGTCTTGTCGGTGCTTTCGCCATGATGAAGTCCGAGACAGCCTTTGCGAGGCGGATCTATCTATGGTTGTTCAATTTGGGCGAACCGCGAGCGGTTGCCATGGAAGCCCATCCACGTCATCTTCATCGATATGCCAAGGAGGCGGTTTTGCGGTGAGCCAAAGTCAAGCCATGCAGCGCCCAGTGGTCTCGTCACAGGGCGCTCGACAAAGCGGTGAACAGGTGTTGGCGTGGGTGCGGCAAGCGATGGACGTCTTGGCACCACAATGGCCATTGCAAGTTTTTGTTGCGCGTCATCCATGGCCGAGCTTGGAACACCTGTCGTTTGCCGACGCATTGGCACAGATGGGGGACATTCAGGATGTCCACCTGCATCCGGAAATGCCGCTTTTTCGATCCGCCCTAAAGCGTGGAGACATTGCCTTGCCGCTTGTGCACAAGCGGCTCGAGGACTGGATGAATCAACATGTTGCGGCTTCGCTGAGAACTCGCCTGCAACCCGTGTTTCAGGCACTGCTTTGGCCAGATGAACAAGATTTCGAGATCCCGGAATATATTTGGACATTTGCTGAAGAGGTGGTGGCGGCGGGGGAAGCACCGCGTCGCTCACAAAGAATGGTCATACGTAGTGCGCAAAGCGCAGAAGCCAGCGCGCGTCTGACGCAGCAGACCATCAAGTGGTGCAAGTTGTATCTGGATGCGGGTCAGGCGGCGTGGTCGCTACCCGGCAAGCAAAAAGGGCTCTATGTGGCCTGGCGCCATCTGATCATGTGCGATCCCGCCTTACGTCGAGCGGAAAAACGTCGCTTAGCCGGTTGGCCAACGGAGTCCGTGGCGGCGATCACCGCGGCACTAAACCTGCTTCACGTCGCGGAGGACGAAGTCGTGCCATATCTACGGGCACACCTTGCGGCCTTGCCCGGGTGGGCGGGTCTCTTGAGTTGGCAAGGGCGTGAGCATGGTCGCGAGATCGAAACGTTGGTCGATTATCTTGCCCTGCGCCTGTCGCTTGAATGGGCTTTGTGTGATGACGTCGCTCGCAATCCCGTCATGAAAACGGATGGCGATGTCATGGATGACACGGCTTTCAGCCTGGCGGTCCTGCATCGCCATGGGGGGATAACGCGATCCGGCTGGCGCAAATTCTCGCCCAACTTGCGCAAAGATGTACTTGCTAGCGTTGACAGATTTCGCCGCGTGGACTGGTGGCATTTGTGGTTGACAGCTTGGGAGGATACGTTGGCAGAGCGCATGGCCTTGGCGTTGAACACCTCGCACGCCACACAGTCAGAAACGGTGGCGGCGCAATTCCTGTTCTGTATCGATGTTCGTTCCGAGCCTTTTCGTCGAAACCTGGAGGCGGCGGGGCCATTTGCGACGTATGGGTGTGCGGGATTTTTTAATCTCGCAATGAAGACGCGCGCTCTTGACAGCGCCTATGCGCATCCTTCGTGCCCGGCGATTGTCGCACCGACGGTTGAAGTGAAAGAGTCCATGGCCCGCTCATTGCTTGCGGCGCATCGCCGACGTAAACATAGTGTGCGCTTGGTGGGAGCCCTCTTTAAAAAAGTCAAACAGCATGTCTTGGCTTCGCTGGCGCTGCCGGAACTGTCAGGGCCGTGGCTCGCCGTCTACACATTTGCCCGTACGCTTGCTCCAGCGTGGACAGGGGCTTTCGTCGAGCGCTGGTTACGCAGGTGGCAGTGTCCAGAAAACACGGAGCTGGTCGTCGAGCGTGTTCAGATGCCGGGTGAGTCTGAGGATTTGCCTGGGGGATGGACGGTACCGCAAATGGCCGAGATTGCAAGCGGGCTTTTGCGGAGCATTGGGCTGACGCAGTTTGCGCCACTGGTTGTCATTTGTGGGCATGAAAGTTTGAGTACGAACAATGCCCACGCGGCGGCGTTGGATTGCGGCGCTTGCGGCGGTGCCGCTGGCCGCTGGAATGCTCGGGTATTCGCGGCCATCTGCAATCGACGCGACGTACGAGCGGAACTTGGGCAAGTGTTTGGCATTTGGATTCCGGACGAAACCATCTTTATCGCAGCGGAACACGTCACAACGACCGATGAACTGGTTTGGATCGACAGGCCTGCGTTGTCCGGGGCGGCAAAGGAAGCGTGGGACCTTGTACAATCCGCTGTGCAACATGCGCAACGGTGGACGGCTGCGGAAAGATTGCAGCAACTTCCTGACGTGAGGCTTGTCAGGCAAGCGGTGCGCAGTGTCCGTCGGCGGGCTCATGATTGGAGTGAGGTGCGGCCCGAGTGGGGACTTGCTGGCAACCGCGCTTTTATCATCGGGCGCCGGAGTTTGACACAAGGGACGTCTCTATCTGCAAAGGCATTTCTTCATAGCTATGACTGGCGGCTTGATCCGGACGGAGACTTGCTCGCGAGTATCATCTCCGGTCCTGTGACGGTTGCGCAATGGATCAATCTTCAATACTACGCGTCGACCGTTGCTCCTGATGTGTATGGTAGTGGCAACAAGACGACGCAAACGGTGACCAGTGGCCTTGGTGTCATGCAAGGCAACGGGAGCGACTTGCTTGCCGGGTTGCCGTGGCAATCTGTGGCGAGTGATGACAGAGTGCTTTACCATGCGCCACTGCGCCTATGGGTCGTCATCGAGGCACCGGAAACGACGGTGGAGCAGCTTTTCAAAAGAGATCCTGCGTTTTGTCGGAAAGTGGATGGCGGTTGGTTGCGCTTGGCGAGTTTAAATCCGTTGACTGGCCGTTGGCGGGATTGGTCGGCAGGGCGCAGCGAGGAGCTGGCGAGGTTGAGTGTGGCGTCTGCGGTCGAGTAAGCGGAGACTTGGGTGACGATTCATGAATGTGTGATAAAAAGAACAAGTAGACACGGCTTGACTTTTTTTCTTTACTGCGTATATAATGAGTCTCGAGGGACATCATACCAGATCAAGGCTTGCGAGGTTGCTATGATAAGGCAACAGGCCGCAAAGCTCTGACCCGCATTCCAACGAATGCGGGTCATCTTCATTTAGGAAGCATTAGGAGGTATGTTGATGCTGTATCGACTTGGTTTGGACATTGGAATCACATCCGTCGGATGGGCGGTTCTAGCGCTTGAGCAAGATGAAAGTATGCTTAGGCCGTTTCGCATCCAAGACCTTGGTGTGCGCATTTTTGACAAGGCGGAAGATAGTAAGACAGGTGCATCGTTGGCTCTTCCCCGGCGTGAAGCGCGCACCGCACGACGCCGTCTACGTCGGCGCAGGCATCGTATTTCTCGCGTCAAGCGCCTACTTGAGTCACAAGGGCTGATCTCCGCCGAGCAAATCGAAAGGCTCTATGCACAGCAGGCACCATCTCCTGACGTGTATCGGCTTCGCGTTGCTGCTCTGGATAAAGCGCTTACTACTGAAGAATTGGCTAGAGTTCTCATTCATATTGCGCATCGCCGTGGTTTTCAGTCAAATCGAAAATCTGAGCTCAAAGATGGAGAATCCGGAAAGTTACTGAAAGCAGTGCAGGAAAATGAGTCTCTGATGCGGGACAAAGGGTATCGAACGGTTGCTGAAATGCTTGTTTCTGAGTCGGCGACCAGGGACGTGGATGGTCATCGATTATACGGGCCAGGACATGAATACACGTCTAACGTAAGAAACAAAGCAGGCGAATATCGCCGTACCGTCTCGCGACATCTTGTTGTGGATGAAGTTCGGCAAATATTCAAAGCACAGCGGATGTTCGGAAATGAATTGATGAGCGAGGAGTTCGAAGAGGCGTATTTGCAGATCTTATGTTCTCAACGCAACTACGACGATGGGCCTGGTGGTAATAGCCCGTATGGCACCGGTAGGCTTACTCCGGATGGTAGAAGGCAGAGCATTTACGAGAGAATGGTAGGCCTATGTACATTTGAGGGCGAAACGGGAGAACGTCGTGCTCCATGTAGCTCGTATTCATTCGAACGCTTTCAACTCCTCACCAAGGTTATAAATCTTAGGGTATATCGAAGAAGTGAAGATGGAAGCAGAGTAGTATGCAGGCTCACGGAGGATGAGCGGGCTCGTGTCATCGATTGCGCGTATGAGCAGGGGAAGATCACGTATAAGAAGCTTAGAAAACTACTAAATATGCAAGACGCCGATACCTTTGCGGGCCTTACATATAGTACCAGTCGCGCCGCTTCGAAGACCGAGGATGCTGTCTTTGTCGAGTTGAAATTCTACCACGAGGTAAAGAAGGCATTTCAACGTGCAGGTATGGATGTACATGACGTTTCTCACGAACTCCTTGATCAGATAGGATGGGTTTTGTCTGTTTGGAAGAGTGATGATAATCGAAAGATTGAATTTGCGAAGTTAGGGTTGGCTGACGATGTAATTGACGAGCTGTTAGCGCTTAACGGGTCGAAGTTTGGTCACCTCTCCTTAAAGGCAATCAGAAAGATCATCCCTTTTATGGAGTCTGGGCACGACTACGACGAAGCATGTGCGATGGCCGGATATCAGTTTCAGGCGAAACGGGTGCATGAGAGGCAGAAATTCTTGCCGCCCATTTCGGCAGACGAAATCACCAATCCAGTTGTGCGCCGAGGTGTTTCACAAGCCATTAAGGTTATCAACGCGGTGATTCGCAAATATGGCTCTCCCGAGTCAATCCATATTGAGATGGCTCGTGAGATGTCCAAAACGCTGGATGAGCGCCGCAAAATCGAGAAAGCTCAGACAGAGAATCAAAAAAATAACGAAAAGATTAAGGAGGAGATTCGAGAGATTCTACAGGTAACCAACGTGTCTGGCCGCGACATCGTGAAGTACAAGCTTTTTAAACAGCAGCAAGGCCGTTGTATGTATTCCGGAGAATCACTGGAGATAGGTCGGCTCTTTGAGCCTGGATATGCAGAGATAGATCATATCATTCCATATGGGGTTTCATTTGACGACAGTTACGATAACAAGGTGCTTGTCAAAGCAGAGCAAAACCGGCAAAAGGGCAATCGAACCCCCTTGGAATATCTGCACGACAAGCCTGAGCAGAGAGCAAAATTTTTATCGACGGTGGAAAGCCTTCAACTCCCACATAAGAAAAAGAACCACTTATTGACCGATAAGTGTGCGGTTGACCTCGAACTTGAGGATTTTCGGGAGCGAAACCTGTCGGACACTCGCTACATTACAAGAGCCTTAATGAATCACATCCAAGAACATCTGCTCTTCGCTGAGACGCCGTTGCAACGAAAAAAGCGCGTCGTGTGCGTCAATGGCGCTGTTACCGCCTATATGAGGGCTCGATGGGGATTGACAAAGGACAGGGGGGCTGGTGATAAGCACCATGCGGCGGATGCGGTGGTTGTTGCGTGTATCGGAGATGCACTGATCCAGCGGGTAACGAAGTACGATAAGTTTAAACGCAATGCACTCGCGGACCGCAGCCGTTATGTGAAACAGGTCAGTGAAGCTGGAGATGCTTCGACGTTTGTAGACCGCGAGACCGGCGAAATGTTTACGTGGAGCTCGTTTGACGAGCGACGGTTTCTACCAGAAGAAAATTTTGAGCCTTGGCCATTTTTCCGAGATGAATTGTTAGCACGGTTAAGTGATGATGCTGACAAGAACATTCGCGCAATTGGCCTTTCCACGTATCCGGAAAGCGAGCAGGTTCGTTCCATCTTTATTTCCAGGATGCCAACGAGAAAAATCACAGGCGCCGCCCACAAGGAAACTGTGCGTAGTCCGCGTATTGTCCGTCTGGATGACAAAAAGGGTACAGAGATTCAGGTTGTTGTCTCAAAAGTTGATTTGACCGACTTAAAATTGAAGGACGGTGAAATTAAGGATTACTTCCGTCCGGAGGACGACAGACGACTGTATGAGACTTTACGGGCAAGACTTATCCAATTTGGTGGGGATGCGAAAGAAGCTTTCAAGGAGCCGGTTTATAAGATATCTAGCGATGGCAGTGTTCGCACTCCCGTCAAGAAAGTTAAGATTCAGGACAAGCTGACACTTGGCGTTTCGGTGCACGGTGGCAGGGGGATTGCAGAGAACGGTGGAATGGTGAGGATTGATATTTTCGAGAAAGGCGGGAAACATTTCTTTGTCCCTATATATGTCGCGGATACCTTAAAGGAGGAACTTCCGAACCGTTTGGCCACTGCTCACAAACCCTATTCGGAATGGAGAGTTTTAGACGACACTTACCGTTTTAAATTTAGTCTCTATCCAAATGATCTGGTGATGATTAAACCAGGCAGGAAAGTGGAAATAAAATATAATGACGGAAAGAAGGAGGAGGTTGGATGTAGGCTGATGTATTTTGTTGGTGCAAATATATCGGCGGCCAATATAGAGTTACGAACTCATGATGGTTTTGGAAGGTTGGAAGGACTTGGAATCCAGAATGTTCATATATTTGATAAATACACGGTGGATGTGCTGGGAGATATTCGACCTGTTCGAAAGGAAAAACGCATGCCATTTTACCAAAGAAGGAAGGAGAAATGATTGAGTCACAGACATGTGATGGTGACTCGCTCGGCCAAGCTGAGTTGCCGTAACAACCAACTTGTGGTTCGCCAGTCGGACGAGGCTTCTGGGGAAATGTGTGAGTACACCATTCCGCTTGAGGATATACGTTCAATTATGTTGGAGGATCGACAGACAATAATTACGTCGGCCCTCCTCGCAAGACTTGCTGAATATCGAGTTGCGGTTTATACGTGCGATGAAAAACATCTGCCAAACGGCGTTTTGCTGCCCTACTGTCAGCATTCACGTGGCCCAAAAATTATGCAGTCTCAGCTCGATATGAAGCGACCGCTTGCGAAACGGTTATGGCAGAACATCGTGCGGCGCAAAATTGAAAATCAAGCCGCTTGTCTCAAATTATGTGGCTGTGACGGTGAAGAGGCCCTGCTGGCGTTGGCCAGCAGGGTAGCGTCAGGAGACAAAGGTTCGATGGAATCACAAGCTGCGAGGCTATATTTTAAACACTTGTTTGGAAAGGCCTTCAAACGTGGGTCGGATGATTTTATCAACGCGGCCATGAACTATGGATATGCGTTAGTGCGTGGACAAGTCGCGAGAAGCTTGTGTGCGTTTGGGTTCCAACCATCCATTGGATTGCAACATCACAGTGAACTCAATAATTTCAATCTGGCGGATGATTTGATGGAACCATATCGTCCAATCGTCGACTTTGTGGTGGCTTCAGAGTTAGACGTCGATTCGCCTGTGCTTTCGAAATTGCATAAAAGGCGCCTCATGCAGATTCTAACGCAAATGGTGTGGTTGGAAAATGAACGGTATGATCTTACCGCAAGCATTGAGGCGATGGTTTCCAGCTTTTCGAATGCGGTTTCGACAGAGAACACGAGCGCTTTACAATTACCAAAATTGACGGAGGTAGAGATGGGGGTCTATGAGTAGAATTATGCGCCTGATGGTGTTTTTTGATTTGCCCGTAACGACCAAGGCTGAAAGAAGAATTGCAACGCAATTCCGTCAATTCTTGCTTAACGATGGGTACTATATGATGCAGTACTCCTGTTATTGCCGCATCTGCGGCAGCTATGAAATGGCTGAAAAACACGAGCGGCGATTGCAATCACATCTTCCTGAGAAAGGGTCTGTACGAACCCTTCTTGTGACGGAGAAACAGTTTATGCGCATGAAAATTCTCGTTGGTAACTACGTGCCAAACGAACGGAGAATGCAAAGTGAGCAGTTGGTGCTTTTCTAAAAACAACACAATGAAGCAGTTCGAAACCACCTGCGGATTTCTTTTTCAAAAAAACATAACCGCCGAATCCCTTATGGCACTTAGGATTCAGCGGTTATGTATCATACCACATCGAGGCTTGCGAGGGAACTATGACCTGCACGCATGGATGATTCACCTTCCCATTAATCATACCACATCGAGGCTTGCGAGGGAACTATGACGTGCGGTCGTGGAACTGTGCAAGTATCCGAATCATACCACATCGAGGCTTGCGAGGGAACTATGACACGCGGTACTCGAATCGCCGTCGACTGTTGATCATACCACATCGAGGCTTGCGAGGGAACTATGACAGTACCTATCGAACTTGGTGGAAAAATTATATCATACCACATCGAGGCTTGCGAGGGAACTATGACTGGACGCCCGATCTTTTGTCGTAACAGACAATCATACCACATCGAGGCTTGCGAGGGAACTATGACTTACTCCACTGGATAGATTCCATATCCGAAATCATACCACATCGAGGCTTGCGAGGGAACTATGACACGTTTTGGGTCATGGCGTCAAAAGCGAGCATCATACCACATCGAGGCTTGCGAGGGAACTATGACCAGACACATCCGAAATGGTGCCGTTCGTGTATCATACCACATCGAGGCTTGCGAGGGAACTATGACCGTCTAAACGCCGCATGTATATTCATCCTCATCATACCACATCGAGGCTTGCGAGGGAACTATGACCTTCATGCTTGAACGGTTGTAACAAACCCTATCATACCACATCGAGGCTTGCGAGGGAACTATGACCAATTGACACTCACGGATCATCACCCCCTAATCATACCACATCGAGGCTTGCGAGGGAACTATGACCAAACGTGGCCGTTTGATACGGAAGGATCTATCATACCACATCGAGGCTTGCGAGGGAACTATGACAGGTCACTTCGACATTTTTGATGGTACTGTATCATACCACATCGAGGCTTGCGAGGGAACTATGACGCGTTTTTGCCCCATGTGCCAATGGCGGCGATCATACCACATCGAGGCTTGCGAGGGAACTATGACGTTTTCGACGTGGAGGTCGCGGAGTTGTTGATCATACCACATCGAGGCTTGCGAGGGAACTATGACGGCCCTTCTTTGATCAATTCCACCCTGTCAATCATACCACATCGAGGCTTGCGAGGGAACTATGACCCTCATATGAACAGCGTAGCACAGTGCAAGATCATACCACATCGAGGCTTGCGAGGGAACTATGACGTGGGCAGAAGGGTTCAAAAAGAAAGGTATATCATACCACATCGAGGCTTGCGAGGGAACTATGACATGCCGGGGAAGGCGTTCCCTCTGGCGGCGATCATACCACATCGAGGCTTGCGAGGGAACTATGACTCAAGATTGCTACGCAACTGAAGGAGGAACATCATACCACATCGAGGCTTGCGAGGGAACTATGACTCCGAGTATTCGCGCAATGACAGCGTACTGATCATACCACATCGAGGCTTGCGAGGGAACTATGACGAAGCGTCGCGAGGCCATTATTCGCGGGATATCATACCACATCGAGGCTTGCGAGGGAACTATGACTTTGGATGCCGCTACGTGTCGTAACATGTTATCATACCACATCGAGGCTTGCGAGGGAACTATGACCCGGCCTGCTCCTGATCAAAGTAGTATTTGATCATACCACATCGAGGCTTGCGAGGGAACTATGACACCTTGTTTAACCCTTAAATCTTGACCATAATCATACCACATCGAGGCTTGCGAGGGAACTATGACGCAAAATGATGACCCTATCCCATGTGATGGATCATACCACATCGAGGCTTGCGAGGGAACTATGACTTCGGGCTGCGCGTTCCTCGTTTGCAAAGGATCATACCACATCGAGGCTTGCGAGGGAACTATGACACTCAGGTTGTTTGCCTGCACCAGTGTTGTATCATACCACATCGAGGCTTGCGAGGGAACTATGACCTTTCAGACGTAAAAAGAGCGCCCCTCCGGATCATACCACATCGAGGCTTGCGAGGGAACTATGACCTTTCAGACGTAAAAAGAGCGCCCCTCCGGATCATACCACATCGAGGCTTGCGAGGGAACTATGACTGCCATCGACCTCTCGTGTGCCGCTCGCGTATCATACCACATCGAGGCTTGCGAGGGAACTATGACAATGATTTGCTGTGGTTGAAGCTTTCCATCATCATACCACATCGAGGCTTGCGAGGGAACTATGACTGCTTGGTTGAACCAGCGAACGACCGCCGTATCATACCACATCGAGGCTTGCGAGGGAACTATGACAATGATTTGCTGTGGTTGAAGCTTTCCATCATCATACCACATCGAGGCTTGCGAGGGAACTATGACCCAGCGTCGCCGCGAGACTCTCCACTCTCCATCATACCACATCGAGGCTTGCGAGGGAACTATGACCACAACCATTATAGCATGTTGCTATCTTCGATCATACCACATCGAGGCTTGCGAGGGAACTATGACGTTCCGGGTTGACGTATACCACGCTGGGGGATCATACCACATCGAGGCTTGCGAGGGAACTATGACCTCCCATTTCTGTCGCCATGCTGACTCGGTATCATACCACATCGAGGCTTGCGAGGGAACTATGACCTCCCATTTCTGTCGCCATGCTGACTCGGTATCATACCACATCGAGGCTTGCGAGGGAACTATGACGATGGCTTGTCCTTTACTTCTGTTGACTCTATCATACCACATCGAGGCTTGCGAGGGAACTATGACGAAAATAAACATATCTGGAATAAAATAAGATCATACCACATCGAGGCTTGCGAGGGAACTATGACTCATAAACCCAACAACTCCCCTTATGATTCATCATACCACATCGAGGCTTGCGAGGGAACTATGACCACACATGGCTATCGCTGTCGTCTCACCTAATCATACCACATCGAGGCTTGCGAGGGAACTATGACTGCCATCGACCTCTCGTGTGCCGCTCGCGTATCATACCACATCGAGGCTTGCGAGGGAACTATGACTGATAGACTGTCCCGCTGTTGGGACAGTCTATATCATACCACATCTAGGCTTGCGAGGGAACTATGACTGTCTCCAGACCGGGATCGGCACCTTGACGATCATACCACATCTAGGCTTGCGAGGGAACTATGACGTCTCTGAAGGAATTGTGTAGAGTAGCCAGGATCATACCACATCGAGGCTTGCGAGGGAACTATGACTACCTGTATAAGACGTGCATATAAGCTGGAATCATACCACATCGAGGTTTGCGAGGGAACTATGACGGAATGGCAATTCCCGTTGATGATGTGGTCATCATACCACATCGAGGCTTGCGAGGGAACTATGACTCATACGCCAGCTACCCAATTGGGAACACAATCATACCACATCGAGGCTTGCGAGGGAACTATGACTTTTGATTATGAAGCCTTTGGAAGGGATATATCATACCACATCGAGGCTTGCGAGGGAACTATGACTGAACAGGGGCTTAACGTGCACGCCTACTGATCATACCACATCGAGGCTTGCGAGGGAACTATGACCCTCGTCGAGCACCGATCAGCGATCGAACGATCATACCATATCGAGGCTTGCGAGGGAACTATGACAGATTCGTTCAGCTATCACGAAAAAACAGTATCATACCACATCGAGGCTTGCGAGGGAACTATGACTCTTCCGGACGGTTATTTTTCGCCATTTTCACTATGCGAGAAAGTTCATCGTAGATCTCCCGGGCACGTTTTAGGTCATCCTCTGTAATCGCGAAGCCTTTTCCTCCTGGGCCACCGTCATCCATCGAGGAGTATCCAACGATCTTACTTTTCTTTTCCGACTTAGGATTACTCATGGAGTGATACCTCCTCCTTCTAGTTACTTACATTATACCCCTTTCAGCCGCTACCGTAAACTGTTTAGCTAAAGCTTCTAATAAGCCCCTAAAACTAAGCCCCTAAAACTTCCTACGCCGTCAAGTCATTCTCCCTCAAACCGACAAACCTCATGTCCTATTCCCAGCCTGTCCGTCATAGATTCGTGTAAAGGACATTCTGGCTTGGGGGGACATCATGGGACTCGTCAATACAGCGTTTCTTGCGGGACACGGCAAGTTGCCAACGGGATCGGCCGCGAAGACGGCATTTGATACACTCGCTGTGGTTGTGGAGATAGAGACGCACCGGGGTGTGATTTTGTCGGCGGAATGCACGTTGGCGACGCAAGTCGGACGCGACTTTGTTTGTCGTTTGTTGCGCGGATGGTCTTTGGAAGACGGGATCGATCCGCTGATTCAGCAGGTCAAACTGCACTATCATGGTGCTGCAAAAGCGGCCATTATTGCCGCGCTCAAAGATTTGGAGGCCGAATACACGCGTCAGGCTGATCTTTGAGTTGGTCATATTTGAGCAAGACGAGCATAGGATGGAAGTATCCGAGTTTTAAAGCGAAGCGAGACTGTCATGTTTGAGTTGCTCAATTCTCCGTTGAGCAAGGAATCAAAGATGCACCAGTCGGTCGGGCGGCCGGGGTGCGTCTTTTTGTTATGCGCACCGGTCGTTTGGAGGTGACATGTCATGACAGCTTCCGTTGCTTGCGATGTGCTGGTGGTGGGCGGCGGTAATGCCGCGCTGGCCGCAGCGTTGTCCGCGCGCGATTGTGGGGCAAGCGTGATTGTCGTCGAGCGGGCGCCGCAGTTTTACCGTGGAGGCAATAGCAGGCATACGCGAGACTTTCGGATCATGCATCGGCATCCTACGCAACATATGTTTGGCGCCTATTCAGATGAAGAATTCCTGACTGACTTGCGCCGCGTGGCAGACGGCGAGATCGACGAGGAGTTGGCCCGGCTGGTTGTGGTGGAGTCGGAGATGTTGCCGGATTGGCTCACTCGGCAAGGGGTTCGCTGGCAGGAACCGCTTGCCGGCACGTTGCACCTGGCCCGTACCAACATGTTCATGCTTGGCGGCGGTCGCGCGATGATGAATGCGTACTATCGGACCGCACTACAAAAGGGTATTGATGTTTGGTATGACGCCATGGTTCAGGATATCGACATTGTCAATGGCGTCTTTGGCGGGGCACAGGTAGAGCGGCGTCGCGAGATGGTAGAGGTGCGTGCAAACGCGGTGGTGCTGGCATCTGGCGGGTATGAGGCCAACATTAATTGGCTGCGCCAGCATTGGGGAGATGCGGCGAACAACTTTGTCATTCGCGGAACGCCGTACAACCAGGGCAACGTCATCGATTTGTTGCTTGCGAGGGGTGCAAAAGCTGTGGGACATCCGCGTGCCTTTCACGCGGTGGCTGTGGATGGCCGGGCACCGCAATTTGACGGAGGCATTGTCACGCGTCTGGACAGTGTGCCGTTTGGTATCGTGGTCAATCGGTGTGGTGAGCGCTTTTATGACGAGGGCGAGGATTTTTGGCCAAAGCGATACGCCATCTGGGGCGGCCTGATTGCGCGTCAGCCTGACCAAGTGGCCTATTCCATCATCGACAGCAAGGTGATCGACAAGTTCATGCCATCTGTTTTTCCACCTGTTATGGCGCACTCCCTTGCCGATCTCGCAACCCAATTAGGTCTGGATGCCGAGCGTGTGCAAACGACCATCGATACGTACAACAAAGCGGTACAACCAGGCTCCTTTCGCCCGGGCGATCTCGATGACTGTCATACGGTGGGTGTTGCACCACCCAAATCCCACTGGGCGCAGCGGATCGACACACCGCCGTTTTACGCCTATCCATTGCGCGCAGGCATCACCTTCACCTATCGCGGCGTGCGTATTCAGCGCGATGCGCGCGTGCAGATGAGTGACGGAAGGGCCATGGACAATGTGTTTGCGGCCGGCGAGATGGTGGCGGGGAACATTTTGCGCCGCGGCTACCTCGCGGGCTTTGGCCTGACGATGGGCGCAGTTTTTGGCCGGATTGCGGGGGAGGGGGCAGCTCGTGTCGCACGTTGAATGGTTTGCAGAGGGCAAGCGGCAGATGCGCGTATGCAACGCCTGTCGCTATTGTGAGGGTTTTTGTGCGGTGTGGCGGGCCATCGAGTGGCGACGCGACTATCAGGACGGCGATCTCGCTTATTTTGCAAACCTTTGCCACGATTGCAAGGAATGTGTCTTTGCGTGTCCGTTTGCGCCGCCTCACGAATTTGGTGTCAATCCGCCGCGGCTGTTCGCCGCACTGCGCCAGGCGTCCTATCGCAAATATGTGTGGCCGGGATCGTTCGCCCGGGTACTCCAAGGCGGCTGGGGTTTTATGTGGGCTGTCATCGGGGCCTGCATTCTGCTTTGTGTGATTTCTCTTGCGACAAAAGGAAGGGTATTTGGCACTGCGGGCGGATCGTTTTACGCAGTTTTGTCGGAAGTGGTGCTCGAAACTGTTTTCGGAGCCCTGGCTTTATGGTTGGTCTGCGGCTGGGGACTTGGGGCATGGCGATTCTGGCGCGACATACGCACGCCCGGGTCGAGCGCCGTACAGGTGCGCGATATTCTGCAGGCCGTGCGGTATGCGCTGTCCTTGCGCCATCTTGGCGGTACTGAGGACGAACCTCTGTCGCGATGGCGAAAGTGGTTTCATCATGGTGTCTTTTACGGATTCCTACTCGATTTCGCATCGACGTGCCTCGCGGCATACGAATCGCATATCCTGCACAAGCAAGCCCCTTATCCCGTCGCGAGTCCGGTCGTTTTGTTAGGCATCATCGGTGGCGTGGGCTTGCTTGTTGGATGCGCCGGATTGTTGTTTGTCAAGGTAGGTGTGAATCGGGATACGGTTGACGAGGGAGCGTATCGGTCTGGGCGAGCCTTTCTGTGGTCCATGTTGCTCGTGGCTGCCAGTGGGCTTTTGTTGCTCGTCTTGCGCAAAACTTCGGTCATGGGCCCAGTACTGGTCATCCATCTCAGTTTCGTGGCGGCTCTCTTTTTTACTGCGCCATATTCGAAGTTTGGTCACTTCATTTATCGCTGTCTGGCGCTGGTGCGGTACGCAGAAGAAGAGCGGACGCACCGCTTGTCTGGCCATTGACACAGTGACATGGCCGCATTATGGTAAGGGTAATCAAATAACCGACTGCTGTTTCAGTGTCGAGTCGCCAGACATCCTCTGGCGAAGTATCGCGTGAAGCCCAGCATGGTCCGACATTCGGATTGTGCTGGGCTTTTTGTGCGCAAAGGGGGCGATGGTTATGGCGTTGCGTACGATTCCGTGTGCCATTTACCGCGGGGGCACGAGCAAAGGGATCATGGTGCGCGGGCGCGATTTGCCTGCCGATCCGACTGAGCGTGATCGCATTCTGCTCCGCCTGTTTGGCAGTCCCGATCCGAGGCAGATCGACGGGTTGGGTGGGGCGACGCCGACCACAAGCAAGTTGGCTATCGTCGAAGCTTCTTCGCGATCGGACGCGGACGTCGACTACACCTTTGGCCAGGTCAGTATCGACGAGCCGTACATCGATTATCGTCCGAATTGTGGCAACATCTCCTCTGCTGTGGGGCCGTTTGCGGTCAACAGTGGGCTGGTAGACGTCCAGCACGACGGCATTGCCACGGTGCGGATTTACAACACGAACACCGATGCCCTTATTGTGGCGCATTTTGCCGTGAAGGACGGACGCTTTGCTCCGGAGGGCGATACCAGCATCGCAGGGGTGCCGGGAACGGGCTCGCCAATTTATCTCGACTTCTTCCGCATTGGGGGCGGGGTCAGTGGCAGCCTGTTGCCGACGGGGCGGCGAGTCGACGAGGTGGTGATGCAGGATGGGCGCCGGTTTCGCGTGACCGTCATCGACGCTGGCAATTTGACTGTGCTGATGGCTGCAGAGGAACTGGGGCTGCTTGGCAGTGAGGTGAGGGAGGTCGACATGCAGCACGCTTGGCCGACCATCGAATGGGTTCGGCAGCAGGTAGGGCGGATGTTGGGGCTCTACGGAGAGCACGAGGACGTCAATCCGACAACCCATGCGTTACCTAAGATTGCGCTTGTGCACACATCGGTTGCCTACCAAACAACCAGCGGCTCGGCAGTAGAAGCCTGTGCATACGATATTTCGGCGCGCGCCCTCACCATGGGACGGCTGCATCCCACATACGCTGTAACAGGCGCCATTGCGCTGGCTGTCGCGTGCAAACTGCCAGGCACGGTGGCATATGACCGTGTGAGCGAACTTGGGAAAGCGCCTGGGATGATTCGCATTGGCCATCCGGCAGGCATCCTGGAAGTGGGTGCCGAGGTTGAAGATGATGCCGTTCCAAGTGTGACAAAAGTGACACTCATGCGCACTGCGCGTCCGCTGATCGCGGGTCTGGCGTGGATCTGAAGGGTGGTGAGGCGGCGGCAAAACGGTTATGACGGTCCTTGTGTATGCGCTTTCAAAAATCAGGATTGGGAGGGAAGACGATGTCATCGACGGCTTCCATTGGCGCGCGCCTCGAGAGGTTGCCTATTTCGTCGTTTCACCGGTATGTGATCTGGGTGCTCGCGTTTGCCTTTTTCTTTGAATTGGGCGACATCAACACATTGTCGTATACGGCACCTGCCATCGAAAAAGCGTGGAATTTACAGCTTTCCGCGATTGGAAACGTGACCTCTGCGACGTTTCTTGGCATGTTTCTAGGCGCGTCGGTCATCGGGTATGTGTCGGATCGGATTGGGCGCAAGCGCAGTTTAATTTTTACAATCCTGATTTATTCCATCTTTTCGCTGTTGAATGCGTTTGCCATGAGTATGACCATGTTGTTTGTCACGAGGCTGGTCACGGGATTCGGACTTTCGGCTATGACGGTAGTGGGCATCACCTATATCAGCGAAGTCTTTCCAGCCAAGAAGCGCGGCACGTATCAAGGCCTCATCATGACGATTGGCCTGTGTGGAATTCCCATTACGGCCTACGTCGCGCGTTTTTTGGTACCCGTCGCACCATGGGGTTGGCGGTTTGTATACATTTGGGGAGCGCTCGGATTCATCTTCGCCATCCTCGCTGGCCGGATGTATGAATCTCCGCGTTGGTACGAGAACAGAGGCCGTCTGGCCGATGCCAACAGCGTGATGACCCTCATTGAACGTCAAGTCGAGAGCGAAAAAGGTCCGTTGCCTGATCCTGTCGAACGAGTGGAGCCGGCGGTCAGTCAGCGCGGCTATGGCGAGTTGTTCAGCGGAAAATACCTCGGCCGTACCTTGGTTCTGCTCGTCGTCTGGATTTTGCAGACGCTCGGCTTTTACGGATTTATGTCTTGGGTGCCGACGCTGCTCGTGGCCCACGGCTTTTCTTTGGTTCATTCGCTTGCTTGGTCTTCGGCAATGTCCATTGGCGCCGTACCGGGCGCATTTATCGCATATCTGCTTTCGGATCGGCTGGACCGGAAATGGCTCGTCGTGATTTTCGCGATCGCGATTTCCATCTGTGGCCTGTTGTACGGCCTGACGTTTAAGACTGCCATCATCATTGTCTTTGGTTTCTTAGTTGCAATGTTTCTGCAGACATTTGCGCCACTGTTGTACGCATATACGCCTGAATTGTATCCAACCGAGGTTCGCAATTCCGGTGCTGGCTTGGTTTATGGCGTTGGCCGCTTGGCCAACGTGTTTGGGCCGATGATTGTCGTCGCCATTTACAACCACTACGGGTACCAGAGTGTGTTCATCTACATCGCGGCGGCATGGATTTTATTGGCCATCATCACGGCTTGGTTCGGGCCGCGGACAAAAGGGCGCATGCTCGAAGTTCTCAATGCGGCCAAAGCGTCCGAAGTTGGGAACCAGATGTGACAGGGGCAGCAGAGTGATGGGGACACAGGGTCGGGAGCGACCCTGTGTCTTGTAACCCCATTAGTAGCCGGCGCCAGCTGCTCCATAGGCTGGGACAAGGAGGAAGAACAAGACGAAAATAATGAGGAACACCACTGCCCAGCGCGTGTAGCCACCGAATGTTCCACCGTCGTACATGGATTTCACCCCCTGGTTGCAAAGATGTGACAGTGTATGCGACTCGTCCGTGAGCTCGCAACGACAGATTGGCATGGCGTGTCCGCCTTGCGGGCGGATGGTATCACGTTTTGCGCGAGCGACGGACGCAGTTCTGGGGCGGTTGCCGACAACCCACACCCGGGTCATACATACCTTAAGGCAACCAGACCTACTGCCGATAACAGAAAAGCAGGAAGCAGGGGGAGACACGCATATGGAATCCAAGGCGCTCAAAATCTTTCGGCGAAAAATGGCCAATCCGCTTCATTGGCGCAAGGCGAATCAGGTATTTCTTCGTTATTCAGAAACCGATCTCCAAAGTCTTGAGCGCACCAAACACCTCATTTCGACGCTGGCCGCCGAATTGGATGTCCCTCTCTCACCGGAAGAAAAAACAGAAGCAGCCAAATGGCTGCGTGCGCAAGGCATCAATCCCCAAAGTCGCAAGGATAGAATGATGATTTGGAAGAGGGCAAAGTGAGCTTTGCCGTTTTCCCATGTTTAAGCGTCTTGGGCCGTCGAACCATCACCAATGGTTGGTTGCCACCAAGGCAAGCTGAATGTGCGCTGGCGATGTTGTTCCTCCTGTAGGTAACGTTCGCGCAGTTGCAAAAGCTGTTGCACAGAGACAAAGCCTATCGGTTGCTGCTCATCATTGATGCGAACCCACTCGAGATCCTCATGAATCATAAAGTCCAGGACGCGCTTTACGGGCAAGTCGGCAGCCATTTCGACGACGCGTCCCATGCACGCGCCAATCGTGCGGCTGGGGTCGCGTTTGGCACTGCGCAGGATGGCCGTGCTTTGCATCGCCCCAACGAAATGATTGGACGTGTCGACAAGCTCAATCCAAGTTGGCAGATCTATCTGGCTTTCGAGAATGAGCTTGGCGACATGTCCGACGGGAGCCTGAACGGACACTTTGACGTCCGATCTCGACACGATCTCGCGAACAAAATGCATCTCCAGCGGATCGACACTGTATTCGCGGGTCAGATGTAACCCACGGCGAGCAATCCGTTCGGTCAAAATCGAGCGGCGCAAAACGAAGGCGGATGTGCCAGTGGCGATGCACGATGTGATTAAGAGGGGCAATAGAGCGCCAAAATCGTGCGTTAATTCGATGGGAAAGATCACACTCGTAAACGGCGTGCGCGTGACGCCAGAAAAAACGGCCGACATGCCAAGTAGGGCCCATAGTCCCGGGTGTGGCGCGTGCATGACAACGCCCAATGCTTCGCCCAAGCACCCACCAATCATCAGGATGGGTGCCAGAATGCCACCGGAAGTGCCGGAGCCAAGCGCGATGACCCAAATGAGAGTCTTGACGACAAGGAGGATGAGTACGGTATGAAGCGATAACTGCGTATTGAGCACGGCCGCGATGGTATCGTAGCCAACGCCGAGTGCACGTGGAGAGACGATACCGCCTAAGCCAATGGCAATTGCGCCGAGCGCGGGCCACCACATCCAGTGCAACGGCAGCTTGCGAAACAAGTCTTCCATACCGTAAATAGCCCGCGTTAAAACGATAGCGGCGAGACTTCCCACAAACCCGAGTCCTACAGACGCGCCATAGCCGATATACGGTATGGTATGCAGGGAGGGCACAGGGAAGATTGGACCGGGCCCAATCCAGGCGATGCGAATGACGTCGGCAACCGAACTGGCCAGTGCAATCGGGACAAGGCTGCGCGGCTTAAATTCAAACACGAGCAGTTCGACGGCGAAGAGGACGGCCGAAACGGGGGCGGAAAACGTTGCGGACATGCCTCCCGCAGCGCCGGCAACAAGCAGAATGCGACGTTCAATAGACGACGTGTGCAGCCATTGACCCAGCAGGGAGCCAAACGATCCACCAGTCATGATAATCGGGCCTTCCGCACCAAACGGGCCGCCTGAACCGATGGAAATAGCGGCAGATATCGGCTTCCAAAAGGCTACTTTTGGCTGCACTTTGCTACCGTTGACCAGCATCGCTTCAATGGCTTCCGGAATGCCGTGACCCCGAATTTTTTCGCTGCCAAAGCGAGCGATGAAGCCGATGGCAAGAGCCCCGATAATGGGTGGCAGCAATGTGAAGACGCCTAAGTGATTGTCTGTGGGCGTTACATATTGAAACGACAGGCGCTGAAAGAATGCTATATTGGTGACAAGGTAGATGGCTTTCAACAGCGCGATCGCAATGACCGCGCAGGCGGCACCGACGAGCACCGCAGCCCCTGACAGTCGGACAATCTGTCCGTTGGTCGTAAAATCGCCGGCTCGCGTGGTGTGACCTTGCATGACGGATAAGGCTCCTTTCAAAGTATTGTGATAGACAGGGATACTCAGCTAGTTGTGCGTATGCACAGGTACATTTTATATCGTACTGCGATGAAAAATGCAACGAACGGGGGGATAGCATGGACCGAGTTCCGTCCAAACAGGAGTACGTGCAATTGGCGGAATTCCGTTATCGGCTGCGCAAATTTATGCATTTCAGCGAGGAAGCGGCGCGATCGGTAGGCATCACGCCGCAACAGCATCAGTTGCTTCTGGCGGTGGCTGGGTTTCCTGAACGGGACTTTGCGACGCCGACAGAGCTAGCGGAAAGGTTACAACTGCGTCACCACAGTTGCCTTGGGTTGATCCAGCGGTGCGAGCAACTTGGTTTGGTGGAACGGGAGAGGAATCCGGCGGATAAGCGCAGCGTCCTGATACACCTTACGCCTGCCGGCAAGCAGTTGCTTGATAAACTGACAGTCTTGCACCTTAGCGAACTAGGGCGTTTGGGCTTGTCTCACCGCAACTTTTTAGAGAAAGACCCGACACAATTCGACCAAAGCCACACTCCGCGCGGCCATCGGTCGTAAGGTTTCTTATGCTTCGGGGCTATGGGCGTGCTTGCGTACGAACAGATACGCGATGGCGATCACGGCTGCTATCCCTAGGCATGCAAAGAACCCTAACCGCTGGCTCTTTTCGACGAGCGCATAGCCTGCCATAACCACAATCAAAGCCATGGTCACGTAGGTGCCGACCGGCTGTCCGAAGGCCAATTTCGAAATCGGCTTGTCTTTGTTTTTGCGTTTCCATGCAAGTAAGGTCAACAACATGATGAACCAGTTAAAAAACGTGAGAAAGCTTGAGGCACTAATCAGAAACGTGTAGACGGTGGATGGTAAAACGTAAGACAGGGCGATGCAGATGGCGACGCCCACTGTCGTGAAAGCGAGTGCGCCATAGGCGACCGCGCGCTTGCCAAAGGTGCGTTTGACAAAGGCCGGGGCTTCGCCGTACCGTCCCAGGCTCACAAGAATCTGGTTTGCGGAAAAGACAGATCCAGCCATGACGCTGAACGATGCGATCAGGATGACGGCGTTGAGGATACCGGCCAGTGTATGCAGATGTGCCGCCATCAGCGCTTGTACGAACGGGCTGGCCGTCGTACTCACCGTACGATAGGGAAGCGTCAACAACAGCGCCGCGATCGACAGTATGTACAGGCCCGTCAGGATGGTCACGACAGCGATGCCGCCGCGATCGAGATGCTTGGGCTCTTTCAATTCGACGGCCGCCGTTCCAAAGACGCCGATTCCGGCAAAGCAGAAGATGACAATCAACATAGACTGGGCTAGGCCTGAGAAGCCGCTTGGAAAAAGTGACGCAGATGGTCCGGAGATCATACGGCCCATCGTTGCCGAATGGGCGCCGAACAGGACAATGGCGATGGTGACGATGAAGCCCACAAGCGCGGCGATCTTCACAACACTCATCACAGACTCGACGAGGCCAAAGTTTTGCACCCCAAACGCGTTGATGGCGAGGACGATCAGCGCAAAAGCCGCCGCCAACATCCAGACGGGCACACCTGGCAACCAAAGGCGGGCGAAAACCGCGGATGCCACCGCTTCGCTGGCAATGGTCAAAATGCTTGTGATGTAGTAGGTCCACCCCTGCATATAGCCAGTGAATTTGCCAAGGTACGCGTCCGCATACGTTTTGAACGCGCCGGGCGACGGATGATCCAAAGCGAGTGTGTTTAAGGCACCGACCGTTTGCGCCGTGATCGCTCCTCCTATCGCAAATGCCAAAAGCACCGCGGGTCCTGCCATGCGGATGGGCTGTCCGGAGCCAAGAAAGTATCCTGCGCCAATAATGCCGCCGACTCCCACCAAAATTAACTCAAATAGAGACATGCTGTGCTTGGTCTGCACCCGCGTGCCAACCCTTTGATCCCGCCCTATTCTCCCGACGGTTCTTGACTTCATCAAAATTCCATCCACCTCCTGCGGATATTCGATGGTAGTGTCTGAAGGATCATGAATTCCTATCCGCATCATCTCCGGGCGTCACAGCTTGAATTTCCCCGATCTGAACAGGTGCCGACAAGCCGCCAGTCCCGCTATGAATACGAATATGTATCGCAATACTGCATAAGGTCGGGGGCATGGGCATGGAGATGGCGTATCCAAGAATAGGGTGCGAAGACGTCGATGCAGCGGTGAAATCCGCGTGCGTCCAACTTTTGCAGCATCAAGGTGCGGATGGGGCGTGGACCGACTGCTTTGACACAGGCATGATGCCCAATGCACAAACGGTCATTTCCCTTTACCTGATTGGTTATCGCGATGCCACATGGACTGCGCCGCTCGTTCGGGCCATTCGTAAGCATCAGCGAGAGGACGGATCATGGGGATTGTTCCCCGGTGGTGCTGGCGATCTGTCGACGACGGTCGAATGCTTCTATGCCCTTGAACTCATGAAGGCTTGGGCGCCCGACGATGCACCGAGGGTTCGTGCCAAAGCGTGGATTGCTCGGCATGGTGGCGTGCGTAGGTGTCGCAACCTCACGAAAATGTTTCTCGCCGTTGGCGGCGAGATTCCGTGGTCCTGGCTGCCCAGTCCTTGGCTGTACACGCTCATGTTCATGAAAGGCTCGCCTTTTTCTATCGAAGACATCGCTACCTTCACACGCGTACACGTTCCAGCGATGTTGGTCCTGTCGTTGTATCGCTATCGATCGCGCTATGCTGCACGTATTTTGCGGGAGCTCGTAAATTGCGATGAACGGGAATGGGACGATGATCGCCCGAGCCCAATGCGCACAAAGCTTGCCTCTTGGTGCGCAGAACGCTGTCTTGTCTTCTTGCGCACGCATATGGGCCAAGACGGAACCTTGGCCGGTTATCACTCGTCGACATGGCTTAGTCTATTTGCTCTGCACGCACTCGGCATTGACTTTGATGCGCCCATCATCCGTTGCGCGATCGCATCCATGCGACAAAATCTCATTGTCGAGGAACATAGCGGATATGCACACCAACAAACGACAAACGCCCACATTTGGAATACAGCCTTGGCGTGTCGCGTGTTGCTCGATGCAGGGATCCCGGAATCCCATCCGCAATTGCAAAAGGCCAAGTCGTACTTGCTGGCGAAACAGCAGGTGGAACGAAGAACGGGCAGGCCAGATGGCGGCTGGGGGTTTTCGAGTAACAACGAAAACCATCCAGATTGCGACGATACGGTCGCATGTTTAGACGCGTTACGAGGGTTTATGCAGCCATCTGCCATCCCCATCAACCAAGGTGTGTCCTTTCTTTTATCTATGCAAAATCGCGACGGTGGGTGGTCGGCCTTTGAGCACAACTGCGACAAACGTTGGCTTGAGCGACTGCCGGCAAACGATATGCGCCGCGCCATGTGCGATCCCTCCACAGCCGACATCACGGGGCGGGTCGTCGCCTTTCTCCTGCGCCGGCGCGTGTTAAGTCCGACTGATTCCTCCATAAAGCGGGCGATTGCTTGGTTGCAAGCCAATCAACTTCGCGACGGCAGTTGGTACGGAAGATGGGGAACGACCTATCTGTATGGCACTTGGTGCGCGGTGCAAGCGCTCGTTGCAGCAAACCTGCCAGCGTCAAGTCCCAGCCTCATGCGTGCACTGCGCTGGCTATTGTCCGTGCAGAAAGCAGACGGGAGCTTTGGCGAGCGCTGCGAAAGTGACATGCTCGGGCGATATAGCCCGGCCTTTACAGGTCAACCCACGCAAACGGCCTGGGGGTTGGATGCGCTGCTTCACCTTTACGATTGCACAACCGACACAGCCGTCAAATCCGCCATTTACAGAGCTGCGTCCATGGCGGTGAATTGGTTGCTCGATCACCGGACGGCGGACGGATGGTTTGATACCTGTCCTAACGGATCCGCATTTCCGGGGGCGCTGTATATCACCTATCACATCTATCCGAAGATGTGGCCCACGTCGGCGCTATTGCACTTTCAGCGTTCTATCGAGGGCAAAGATTTCCGAGAAGGGGGGTGAACATCATGGGGTTGCACCCAAGGTTATTACCAATCTTCCGCTCCAAAATTGCCAATCCACTCAATTGGCGGCGCGTACATCGCGTGCTGATGTCGTATCGTCGAGAAGACCTTGCGAATCCAGCAGGAGCAGGCGCTTTGGTCGACCATTTGTCGACCGTTCTCGCTGTGCCGATCACGCCGGCGGAACGCGCCGGTGCTGTCAACTGGCTGATGGCGCAACGCATCGATCCGCGCAATCCACTGCATCAGATGCGCATGTGGAACGTCGTTTATGGTATGTAAACAAAAAGAGCAGGCGGGACCTTTCGTTCCACCTGCTCTTTTTGTAATCGGGTGCAGTTTGCAAAACATCGTGATGCAGGACACAACAGCTAGAGGAGGCTCGCAGGCCCCCTCTAGCTGTGTCCATAGTCTTCAAGAAAAATCTTTACGTATCTAGGTCTCCGTCGATCCGCTTCTCGTAATGGCTCTTGTACGGCTTTAACAGTGCCACGTCGACAAGCACGATCAGAAAGACGATGGCCCAGACCTCTGTGGCAAGTTTCCCAATTTGGCTCTCAGAGTCTGCTGTTGCGCTCATGTCTCCACCCTCCCATAAAGTCTGCTAGTGCTCCTCAGTAAATGGCTCCTGATCGTCTGGCCTTCGCAACTGCGCGCTTGAATGATGCGGCTGCTTCGCGCTCTTTCTCTGGCAAGATGACAAACATAACAAGTAGGATCTGGAATATCGCGTAAGCGATGATCGCCGGTTTGTGCTTGCGCTTAAAACTTTCCGACGGCAATCCGAAAGCAAGAATCCAGATCGTCAAATACAACGCGGCGCCGATTTGAGTAAGCGTCTTTTGGTCCGAAGTTGGCACCCCGTTGGGTAGAATCGGGTCGTTTGGGTTCAATGGATTAAATGAACTTTGTGGCGCATTGACCTCCATCTCGTCCATTACGAATTCCTCCTCGATTGTTCGATTTGACGCTTCATGTCTCGCAGCTTGTCGACGTCGATTTTGCCTTGACCGTACATTTCCGCGAGCTTAACAGGATCGATGGTTTGCGGTTGATTGCGCAAGGCGGCTTCATACGTCTGGATCAGCGCATTGAGACGATCTTCGGGTATGGACATGTGCAGGCTCTGTGCAAATTGTGTCGCCATCTTTCGCACCATGTTGGTGTCCTTCCACCATCCATCGGGCGCTCCTTCCAGCGAGCGGAGGGCTGTTTCTAATTGGTTGACGCTGACGCCTTGCAAACCACCGTGCAGGTTGCGCAGCAGTCGTCGCGTCGTCTCGGTTCGGGTCTTGAGTGCTTCGGATAGGCGCCGCTTGCCCTTCTGTCGCGGCGGGTGATTCCCGCCTTGCGAATGCATTGTGCATCACCTCGTCATGAAAACATGTTGCTGTGTTGTATCGTATTACGATCCTTCGCATGATGACTGTGCGCACCGCATATGGTTCAGCAAAACGGCAGAGTGAGGTGTCTGCAAGCATGGACGATGTGGTTCGTCGATTGCTTCATGTCCAGGTTTTGCTCGCACAGGTGCGGCGTGTCGTGGCACGGGTACCGGGCACCCCGTCTGCACGACTCGTCGCGAGCGTGTGCGAAGAAAACAACGTCATCCATCAGGTATTGACCCTCGCACAGGCGCAGGCTTTGGCTGAGGCAAATCTGAAAGAGCGCATGACAGCCTTGTATCATGCGGACGAGGCGACGCAACGGTTGGGGAAACAATGGGTTCGTTGGCTCGCATGGGAGCGTGGCCAGGGGTCGTACACGGAGCGGCGGGATGTGGAACGGTGGCTTCATACGGTTTTTCGTGAGCTGTCGGCATCTGTTCCTGCGCTTGTCGCGCGATATGGCGAGCAGGAAACAAAGTACATTGTGCCTGTCGATTATCGTCCGCAGACGGCGAAGGGGGTGTAAGTGGTGGCTTGGGATTCCGAAAGGACCGACATCAATGTCTACAGCCAAGGTGAAGTGGAGAAATGGGTCTATAGTACTTGCAATATCTGCTCCGTCGGTTGTGGCTGCTACATTGCGGTGAACGGCAATCGCATCGTTGGCATTAAAGGAAATGCGAAACATCCCGTCAACCGTGGGCGGCTCGGTCCGAAGGGAGAAAACCAATGGCACGCAAACAATAGTCCGGATCGCTTGTTGACACCCTTGTTGCGACACGGCGACGGGGTTTTGCGGCCAGTGTCATGGGACGATGCGATGGCGGTACTGGTGGACAAAAGTAAAGAGGCGCTGCGCAAGTTCGGGTCCGAAGGTATCGCCATATACTCTACAGGGCAGGGCATGCTTGAAGATTATTACACGATCGCGAAGATTGGGCGCGCAGGTTTGCGCTCCCACCTCCTGGATGCCAATACGCGATTGTGTACGGCGACGACTGAGTGGTGCCTCTTGCAATCGTTTGGAGCGGACGGAACGCCTGCGGGATATGAGGACATCGATGTCACCGACACGCTGATGCTCTTTGGGCACAACGTGGCAGAGACGGGAACGGTCCTTTTTGAGCGCATCATGACCCGCAAAAAGAAAACAGGCAAGCCATACATCATCGTCGTGGACCCGCGGCGCACTTGGACGGCGCAGGCTGCGGATCTGCACTTGCAAATTCTGCCGGGTGCCAATTTGGCTTTGCTAAACGGGATCACCCACCTGTTGCTGAAAAATGGTTGGATCGATCGCGATTTTATTGCCAAGCACACGGTGGGTTTTGCGGATGTCGAACAGGCGGTGAGCGATTGGACACTCGAGCGCACCGCAAAAGAGACGGATGTGCCGGAGACGCAGATCGCTGAGGCGGCCAAGCGGATCGGCACCACGCCAAGGCTTGTCTGCACCACATTGCAGGGAGCGTACCAAAGCGTTGACGCTACGGCCACTTGTATCGCCATCAACAACATTCACTTGTTACGTGGGCTCATTGGTAAACCAGGATGCGGACCTTTGCACATGGCCGGACAGCCCAGTTCGTCGACGAATCGGACGGTAGGCGGCGTTGGATCGTACCCGGCTCACCGGAACCCATCCAACCCGAAGCACATCCAAGAAATGGCCGACTTGTGGAATGTCGACCCGGCTCATCTAGAGGTTGGCCCCGAAAAGGATATCGAATCGTTCATTGATAAGATGGAACGTGGACAGTTAGGACTCTTTTGGAACATTCACACCAACCCAATGGTCTCCTTACCGAATCGCCTGCGGGCACGTCGCGCGTTTGAACGGACATTCGTCGTCGTCCAGGATTGCTTTCTGACGGAGACATGTGAAGTGGCCGATCTCATTTTACCCACGGCCATGTGGGGCGAGAAGGAAGGCTTGATGGAAAATGCGGATCGCATGATCAATGTAAGTGAAGTGGCTGTGACGCCGCCGCCAGGTGTGCGATCCGATTTTGACATCTTGCTCGATTATGCGCGGCGCATGGATTTTCGGGATAAGGATGGCAAGCCGCTCATTCAATACACGACGCCTCGTGAATGTTTTGAGGAGTGGAAACGGGTGTCGAAAGGCAGGCCCTGCGACATGACTGCCATGACGTACGAGAAGATCAAGGCGCAAAATGGCATGCAATGGCCCGCAGACGCGGAACACCCGAACGGCACGCCGCGACTCTACCAAGACTTAGTGTTTCATACACAGGTAGATGACGCGCAAACCTACGGTTTTGACATGAAAACCGGCAGAGCCAGGACGCGTGAAGAATTTGAAGCTCTAGGTGCAAATGGGAAAGCTATTTTATATGGCTTGACCTATTATCCGTCCGCTGAGCAACCAAGTGCGCGCTATCCGTTTTGGCTAACGACTGGCCGCGTGGTTTGGCACTGGCATACGCGAACAAAAACAGGGCGTGCACCGGCCTTACACATGGCCACTTCGCAGGGCTATGTCGAAATTCACCCCGACGACGCAACATTGCTTGGTATACTCCCTGGCGAGTTGGTTCGCGTCAGCTCGCCGCGCGGCGACATTGTCGTTCCGGCGCGCATTGTGGACACCATCCGGCCCGGTCTCGTCTTTGTTCCTTTCCACTTTGGCAGTTGGCAGGCACATCAGGCCGCCAATGAGCTGACCGTAGATCTTGTCGATCCGATTTCCAAACAGCCGGTTTACAAGCAAAGCGCATGTCGCATCGAGAAACTGCGCCAGCTGCACACGGTGGCGCGCGGCGAAACGTTTGTCGGCATTGCCGAGCGTTATCAGTTGACAGCCGAACAGTTGGCTAAAGCAAATCGCATGCTGCCGCCCTATCGAGCCGATGTCGGATCCCAATTGGAAATTCCGTCTATTGAAAATCCCGTATCACCGCCATACATGTTGTATCGCAAGTTAGACTTGTTCCCACAGTTCCGCTTGGCGAAGCTCGATCCCCATCAGGAGCACGACGACACATGAAATCGGTGCAGAAGCGGCGGCTTAGGTCGCCGCTTCTTGTGCGATTGCTTGTAGCCAAAGGTGGCGGTAACGAATAGCCGGCCCATCAGACGGCACATGTGCTTCTTCTTTTAATTTTGGCGGCAGCACAGGCCGCAGGCTCTCTACAATAATTTGATCTTGGTGCATGACAAACTGTGTGTGCTCCAGATGAAACACGTCCAGAAAGTCGGAGTCGCTGTCAAAGTTGCGCCCAATTTGTCCCCAAATGACGGTCGTTTCAGCATCTATCGGCGTAAACGTCAAATAGGTGGACATCCGGCGCTCAAGGCCAATAGGCGTCCGAATGATCCACTGGTTTGGAAACCACATTTCGATTTCCGTCCGGAGGTCGTTGTCGTCCGCCAAGTGTTCGGGATTTGGCGGTTCCATTGGATGTGTGAAGGGGCGTGGGTAAATTCGAATATTCTTTTCTTGCATGACATATTCTGGTCCATCGACAATGGGCGACACGTCTTCACCTGTCGTTTCGGGATGCACGAACGGCAAGTGTGAGATGTCTAATACGCTCTCTGCAACGCGGCACATGTTGGCCTTCCACACGGTGTGAAACGACAGCCAATGCCAGTTTGGGTCAGACAATTCGGGTGCGGCGGCTGGGCCTGGTATAGATGCGGCACCATCCGGCGCAGCGAGCGAGACCCAAACCAAACCGGCTGCCTCGCGGGCAGTAAATGTTTGCAGGTGGGCGGAACGCGGGATGGACCCGCCCTTATGATTGGCTGGTATGTGCCTACACACGCCATCTTTGTCAAATTTCCACCCGTGATACGGGCACGTAAGGAGATTGTCCACGATAGAGCCGAGAGATAAATCACACCCACGATGTGGGCAGTATGCGTGCACGGCCCGAAGATGGCCCGTTTGGTCCATGAACACGACGAGATCGCGATTGAAGAGCCGCACTTTCGTCGGCCTCGCGCTGACTTCGTCCACTGTCAGCACGGCATACCAGGCGTTGCGGATCAAGAGATGTCACCTCCCACGGATTTATTTTACTGTATGTCGATTGATTGCAAGGCCATAGGTGACGAACACCCGGGAAGATGGAGAAAAAGCGGATTTTTCGCCCGATCCAGGGACAACCAAATGTATCCATGCTATACTGACCGTGAACCCGTCGCACTCTCTACACTCTCGCTCGAATTGGAGATGATGTGTATGGATCAGCAGGTATTCGTGTCAAACACAGGAACGCAGGCAGGCAGCCACTTTGTCCCGTTACCTGGGCATGTCCGGCCGCTCGCGGCTGGCGCGACGGATGTCGGGCCAGCGGATCCCGACGAGCGCGTATCCGTCACACTCGTATTGCGGCGGCGTTCGCCTGAGCAACTGGAAGCGACGATTGAGTCATTACAATCGTTGCCGCCCAGCCAACGCAGGCATCTCACACACGACGAGTTTGCTGTTCGCCACGGCGCCGATTCGCAGGATATCGAGAAGGTACGGGCATTCGCCGATGCGCACGGGCTGGTGCTGGAGAAGGTGCACGTCGCAGCTGGCACGGCATTGCTTACGGGCCGTGTAGCCGATGTGAATCAGGCGTTTCGGATCGATCTTCGCACGTATCAACATCCTGAGTTCTCGTATCGGGGACACAGCGGCGATGTGCATGTGCCGATGGACATCGCTGACGTGGTGACGGCGGTACTTGGTCTCGATACACGGCCGCAAGCGACTCCACACTTTCGAATTCGGCGACAACCTGCGGGGGCGGCGATGCGCGCCACAGCAACTGAACAGGTTGCCTACACGCCGCCACAGGTTGCAGCGGCCTATGCCTTTCCGGAAAACGTCGATTGTACGGGGCAGTGTATCGGCATCATTGAGCTTGGCGGTGGGTATTCAGATCAAAATATCGGCGAGTATTTCGCGTCACTTGGTATGGCGCCGCCACCTCTTGTTGCGGTAGGGGTAGATGGAGCAGTCAACCAACCGACCGGCGATCCGAATGGCCCGGACGGCGAAGTCGAGCTCGATATCGAGGTTGCCGGCGCCGTCGCTCCAGGTGCAAAGCTCGCTGTTTATTTTGCGCCAAATACGGACGCTGGGTTTTTGAACGCGATCACGACGGCTATTCACGATACGACGAACAAACCTATGGTGATTTCTATCAGTTGGGGCGGTCCTGAGAACGGTTGGGCGCCGGCCTCTATCCAGGCGATGAATCGGGCTTTGCAGGACGCGGCTGCGCTTGGTGTGACCGTGTGTGTCGCGGCCGGGGACAGCGGATCCACAGATGGCGAGAACGACGGTTTGTACCATGTTGATTTTCCCGCATCGTCACCCTATGCCTTGGCTTGCGGGGGGACGCGTTTGGTAGTGGAAAATGGTCAGATTGCGAGTGAGACCGTCTGGAACGACGGCGCACAAGGTGGCAGCACCGGGGGCGGCGTGAGTAGCGTATTTGCGCTTCCCAGCTGGCAGCAAAACGCACAGGTGCCACCGTCTTCAAACCCCGGCGGCACGGTTGGACGCGGTGTGCCGGACGTCGCGGGAGATGCTGACCCTGCGACAGGCTACGAGGTATTGGTCGACGGCGAAACTGCGGCAATTGGTGGGACGAGTGCCGTGGCACCCTTGTGGGCGGGGCTGGTCACCATTGCAAACAAGACCATCGGTCAGCCTGTGGGTTATCTCAACCCAGTGCTATATAGCTTGCCAAAAGCGGCGCAGGCATTTCGCGACATTACACAGGGCAACAACGATATCGCCGGCACAGGGGATGTCTATGCGGCGGGGCCCGGTTGGGACCCGTGCACGGGCCTTGGTAGTCCGATTGCCAATCGACTCATTGCAGCACTGCAGCAGTTGCAGCAGCAAGATCGAGGTCAGGCGTGATCGCAGAGGCTTCTGTCTAGCTGGGCAATTGCGAAAATAATAAGGCAGTGATATAGTAGCCCCACAACTTGATATGCTCGCTTGGTTTCACTACGACGGTGAATGAAAAGGGAATCCGGTGCGAATCCGGAACGGTCCCGCCGCGGTGAGGAACGACGCTGTTGACGTTGCGGCTTATCGGCCGCGAGCCACTCGCTTGGATGCGGGGAAGGCTGTGCGACAGCGGATGACATCCGAGTCCGAAGACCTGCCAGGCGAAGCAGCTCTGTGTATCCCACGTGGGTTTGGGATTGGGGCAGGAACGAAGCAGGATTGTTTGCTTGGCCGGTGTGTGTTGACGTCGGCTGCAACGCTTGCCTATATATCCAGTCTCCATGCACCCCCGCTTCCCGTGTGGAAGTGGGGGCTTTTTGATTCCGCTCGCGCTCGGGAGTTTAGCATCACATCATCTGGGGAGGCGACACGACTTTGGCGATTGCAGCAACACTAGGATTTCCGCGCATGGGCCCGCGCCGTGAACTCAAGCGGGCACTCGAATCGTTCTGGCAAGGCAAGTCGACGGAGGCAGAGCTGGGCAAAGCGGCTGCCGACATCAGGCGCCTGCGCTGGCAACTGCAGAAGGAGGCGGGCATCGACTGGATCCCATCCAACGATTTCTCGCTTTACGATCACGTTCTCGACATGGCTGTTTTATTCGACGCCGTGCCTGACCGCTTTCGTGGGCTACCAGATGGCTCGCTCGCGCAGTATTTTGCCATGGCGCGCGGTGCTGAGGGCGTGGCAGCGCTTGAGATGACCAAGTGGTTTGACACGAATTATCATTACCTCGTTCCTGAATTCTCAGCGCAACAAAACTTTAGGCTGCGAGCCAATAAACCGTTGGCCGAGTATTTGGAAGCGCGGCAACTGGGCATCGAGACCGTGCCGGTGCTCTTAGGTCCTGTATCGTTTTTGCGCCTTGGCAAGGTGCGCGAACAAAATGTGGAGCCCTTGTCCCTGATGGCCCAACTATTACCTGCTTATGGCGAGCTACTTAACGCTCTACACGATGCCGGGGTACAGTGGGTGCAAATCGACGAGCCCTGCCTGGTTCTCGATCTGACGGATAGCGAGCGGTCAAGCTTGCACGAGGCGTATACGTACCTCGCGGCGCAGTCGGTGCCCAACATGTTGCTCACCACATATTTTGGTTCCATCGCTGACAATTTGGAGACGGCTTTGTCACTACCGGTACAGGGTCTGCATCTGGATCTCGTTCGTGCACCGCAGCAGTTGGCGGAGCTGGCGCGCTATGGCTGGCCTCAAGAGAAACGGCTGTCTGTCGGCGTGATCGACGGTCGCAATATATGGCGGGCCGATTTGCACGAGGCTCTGGTGCTCGTTGAGCAGGCCGCTTCTATCGCCGGGCTTGAGCAGGTTCACGTCGCGCCGTCGTGTTCCCTGTTACACGCGCCTTGGGATGTGGAATTGGAAAGCGACATGGAACCAGAGGTGAAGTCGTGGCTGGCATTTGCTGTGCAAAAGCTGTCTGAGTTGCGGGTGCTTAAGCGCGGGGCGAACGACGGTAAGGATGCGATTGCGGAGCATTTGGCTCTGAGTCGTGAGGCGCGCAGGGCACGGACGGCGTCTCCACGCTTGCGCAATTCGGCTGTCGCCACACGGATGGCGCAGTTGAGCGGTTTGCAATTGGCACGCGCATCGTCGTTTGCAGAGCGCAAGTCCAAGCAACAGGAGCGTCTGCAGTTGCCACCGTTTCCGACGACAACCATCGGCTCGTTTCCGCAAACGCAATCTGTGCGCGACACGCGGGCGAAGTGGCGCAAGGGGCAAATTTCAGATGCGGAATACGAGTTGTTCTTGCAAGGCGAGATTATGCGTTGGATCGTCATTCAGGAAGAACTTGGTCTCGACGTGCTTGTGCACGGAGAGTTTGAGCGTACCGATATGGTAGAGCACTTTGGCGAAAAGCTGGACGGGTTTTTGTTTACGCGGCACGGTTGGGTGCAGAGTTATGGATCGCGCTGTGTGAAACCTCCTATTATCGTCGGCGACGTGGCGCGTCCCGAGCCGATGACTGTCCGTTGGACGAGTTATGCGCAATCGCTGACAGAGCGGCCTGTCAAGGGGATGTTGACCGGTCCTGTCACGATCCTGCAGTGGTCGTTCGTCCGCGACGATTTGCCGCGCCATGAGGTGTGTCGCCAGATTGCACTCGCCATTCGCGATGAAGTGTTGGATTTAGAGGCGGCAGGGATTCGTGTCATTCAGATTGACGAGCCGGCTTTGCGCGAAGGCTTGCCCTTGCGGCGGGCAGACTGGGACGCCTACCTTGAGTGGGCAGTCGAATGTTTTCACATCGCGGCCAGTGGTGTGAAAGACGAGACGCAAATCCATACCCATATGTGTTACGCCGAGTTTCATGATATCATGCCTGCCATTCAAGCCATGGATGCCGATGTCATTTCGATTGAAACGTCGAGATCGCACATGGAATTGTTACAGGCGTTTGAAGCCTTTCAGTACACAAACGACATCGGGCCCGGCGTCTACGACATTCACAGCCCGCGCGTGCCCGATGTCCATGACATGGTCGGATTGTTGCGCAAGGCGGCCAGCGTGATCGATCCGGCGCAACTCTGGGTCAATCCGGATTGTGGCCTGAAGACCCGTGGCGAGGCAGAGACGCTGGCGGCTTTGCAGGCGATGGTGATGGCAGCGCGACAATTGCGTCAAGAGCCTGTGACGTGCGCTACGAGCATCTCTTGAAAATGGGTTGCGGCCGTGGTTAGGGCGCGCTGTTTTGACCAGATCACGGCCGTGTCGGTCTCGATGGTCGGTTCGATTACGCCGTAACGCAAAGCGCCTTCTGGCCGCAGACGCACGGCCAGTGCAGGGACGATGGCGACGCCGATGCCTGCTTCGGTTAAGGTCAGGAGCGTCGCCACATCCGGACTTTCGCAGATGATGTTCGGGTGGACTCCCTGTGCCTGGCACATCTCGATGAACATCTCATAAATGCCTCTGCCGCCATGGCTGTGTAAAACGAGCAGCGGTTTGTCGGCGAACTCTGACAATCCGATGCGGCGCTCGTGCTTGGCTCCCCAGCCTGGGGGGTGTACGGCGACCAGGGGTTCCGTATGCAAGTGTATGATCTCAACGTCGGAGAGCACTGGCAGGCGCGTGATGCCAAGCTCAATAACCCCTGTTCGCAGCCATTCTTCCACTTGATATGAATCGCCTTCCCACAATTCAAACGTCACCTGCGGATAGCGAGCTTGAAACTTGCGTATGGTGTCAGGCAAATACGACACACAGGACATCACGGTGCCAATTGTCAGTTTGCCACGCACGCCGGCGCCAAGCTCCTTGACTTCGTTGACCATGCTGTCTACCGAGCGCAAAATCTCCTGCGCACGCCGATACAGCGCCCAACCTGCTTCAGTCGGTTCGACCTTGCCGCGGTTTCGCGCAAGCAGTTGTATCCCAAGTTCTCGCTCCAACGCCTGTAGCTGCAGGCTAAGTGGAGGCTGCGCCATATGGAGTCGCTGGGCCGCTCTCGTAATCTGTCCTTCTTCGACGATCGCGACGAAGTACTGGAGCTTTTTCAGATCCACCACATCGCCCCCATACATAAAATATATGCGTTTTATTTGCAATGTATATTTTACATATAGGCAAACCTCGATGTAAGTTGATTCTTGGTCTCCTGTTGAGAGCAGAACTGCTGACAGACGAGGTGAGGTTGTTTGTTTCGCAATGTTTTAGCGTTGCCAAAGGCTTTGTCGCTAGGGAGTTTTACGAATGGCCTGATCGCTTGGCTGTTTGGGGCCACGGGTCCGTTATTGATTGTGCTCCAAGCCGCGGCGCAAGGTCATTTACAGGAAACAGAAACGACTTCCTGGATTTTTGGCATTTACGTGATTCCGGGTTGTTTGACGCTTTTACAGGCGTTGTTGTTTCGTCAACCGATCGGCTTTGCGTTTTCAATCCCGGGAGCGGTGCTCGTCGGGCAGACGCTTGCACATCACTCGTTTTCCCAGGTCATTGGCGCATATTTGATCACGGGCGCCGTCATTTTCATCCTTGGCATCACGGGTGTGGTCGATCGGCTTATGCGCGTATTGCCCATGCCGGTCATGATGGGGATGGTGTCTGGCGTTTTACTTCCGTTTGGGGTTGGTTTATTTCAAGCGGTTCGCACAGATCCGTTGGTCAACGGCGTGCCACTTCTGGTGTTCATGGTCTTTCACTTAACGCCGCGCTTGGCAAAAAAATTCCCACCCATATTGGCAGCCATCCTCGCTACCGCGCTGACACTTGTCGTCGCGCGTCAGGTGCATTTTGCGGGGGCCACCGTTTCGCTGGCGACGCCGCATCTTTACTTGCCCGCGTGGAACGGAGGAGCCATCTCTCAACTCGTGCTGCCGCTTGTGCTGACGGTGGTTGCCATTCAAAATGCACAAGGCATTGCCGTGCTACAAAGCGAGGGTTATCAGCCGCCGGTCAATAGCATGACGCGTTGGAGTGGCATTGGTTCCATCATCAATGGATTGTTTGGCGCACATACGGCGTGCGTCGCGGGGCCCATGACCGCGTTGTTGACGGGGGAAGAATCGGGGGAGCCGGATCAGAAATACAGTGCCGCCGTTGTTCTAGGCATCCTATCAATTGTGTTTGGCCTGTTTGCGCCGATTGCGGCCTCGATACCGCACGCCGTCCCACAGTCGACGATCTCAATGCTCGGCGGGATCGCCATGATCAGCGTCCTGACGGACGCACTCAAAATGAGCTTTGGCGGCGGCTTCAAGAAGAGTGCATTGTTTTCATTCTTAATCACGGTTTCCGGCGTGAGCGTGTTGCACATCGGTTCTCCATTCTGGGGACTGGTGGGCGGCGTGTGCGCCTCCTATGTACTGGACCGGGACGATCACGCTACATTAGCGCAGCCGGCGTCCGTGGATGTTTCTCTCAGTGATGTTTCTCAGTGACGTTTCGGTTTTACCCTGCGAACGCGCTATAATGAGACGATTGTCGTCTTACGTGGTTTCGTTCCCGCAGGGAGGGTCATGGCATTGAATCAGGATATGGGACTGGCGCGAGACGGGCTTGCGCTTTCCGTACTCGATCTCGCGCCTATCGTCGAAGGGGCTTCAGCCGCCGATGCGCTTCGCAACAGTCTCGATCTCGCTCGCCGTGCAGAAGATCTTGGCTACCGTCGTTATTGGGTGGCCGAACATCACAGCATGCCGGGGATTGCGAGTTCGGCGACCTCCGTCGTCATCGCTCACATCGCGGGTGGAACTAAGCACATTCGCGTTGGATCGGGTGGCATCATGCTACCGAATCACGCACCGCTCGTCGTGGCCGAGCAATTCGGTACGCTGGCGTCATTGTATCCAGGCCGGATCGATCTTGGTCTAGGTCGTGCGCCGGGCACCGATACGCCGACAATTCGCGCGTTGCGGCGCACACCGGATCGGCACGGGGCGGACTTCCCGGATTTGTTGGCTGAGCTCCGGTCGTTCTTCCATCCGCCCGCTGGTGAACCGCGGTCCGTGCACGCCGTGCCTGGGGAAGGCATCGACATACCGATTTGGCTCCTTGGCTCGAGCGATTTCAGTGCGCGACTGGCCGCTGAATTGGGACTGCCATTCGCCTATGCGAGCCATTTTGCACCGGATTACCTGTTTGTTGCCCTTGATGTCTACCGAACGCACTTTCAGCCATCAGAATGGCTTTCCGAACCTTATGCAATGGTTGGGGCTGCGGTTGTCGCGGCTTCGACCGACGAAGAAGCTGAATATCTGGCAACCTCGTCGCAGTTGCAACAATTAAGTCTCTTGCGCGGGCGTCCGGGACAATTGAAGCCGCCTGTGGACAACATCGAGGATTGGTGCACGCCAATGGAATGGCAGGCCATCCAAACGCGCAGCCGCCTTGCGGTAGTAGGGGGATCCGATACGGTTCGGCGCAAGCTTGAGGCTTTTCGCGATGCGACTAAGGCTGATGAAATCATCATCACAACGCAAATTTACGATCACGCCGCGCGTGTTCGCTCGTACGAGATCGTGGCGGATGTGATGCGAAAGTAAGACCCAAGAGGCGGATCCATGACGGAGTCCGCCTTTTTCTTTTCAGTTATAAAAGGTGCGTATATGGACACGGTTGGCGGACGTAATTCGGAAGTTGAAAGTCATTGTGATATTGGCTGTGAAAAATGTGCGTGGTAGCTGGCGACAAGGGCGGAATCAGCCAACTCCAGTCACCCGTAACTCGTCGACCCGCATCGACTTCTGTTCGTTCAAAATACGCAAATTGCCGTGCTGCTGTGTGGTGATCGACAATTGTGACTCCTGTTTCGCGGAACGAGTGAAGCACGGCGAGATTTAGTTCTACAAGTGCCCTGTCTCTCCACAAAGTGGAATCTGAGGTTCGTGATAGTCCCATAACATCAGCCACTGCAGGAAGCATGTTGTAGCGTTTCGCATCCGCTAGATTCCGCGCTCCGATTTCCGTTCCCATGTACCAGCCGTTAAACGGTGCCGCACTATACCGTATTCCGCCAATCAGGAGAGCCATATCGCTGATGATAGGCACCGCGTACCATCGCATGCCTAATTTTGCAATGTCGTGAATCGATGGGTGATGAATTGGAACTTCCAAAATGGATGACGGCGGGATGCTAAACCATTGAACGTGGTTTCCAACTTGGACAACGATGGGCAGGACATCGTAGGCGCCTTGGCTGCCGGTCCAGCCTAATCTCTGACAGACGCGAGTGAACGGTACCGAATGTGGATCGCCAACAATACCATTCGAGCCTGTTTCATATCCGGCGTATCGAATCAATTGATGATTCCAAATGCGCACATCGTCGTTGGCGGTAGATGCCCGGAAAACCGTTATGGTCGGTTTAATTTTTCCGTTGTTTGTCGCGTACTCAATATGTTTGAGCAAGGAACGATACACGGTTTCAGGTGTATCGGCTGTTCTTGCATCGATAACCGTTAGCGATTTCCAGAATAGACGACCAATACAGCGATTGCTATTGCGCCATGCCATGCGTGCGCCATGTTCCAATTCTTCAAACGTGTGGTGATAGGTTCCGGTAAAACGAAGTTCAGATGCAATTTGTTCAAGGCGCAGTGCCTGATCGGCCTTGGATTTGCCCAGTTCAGTGTAACATTGCTCGATAAAGGTGCGAGCTTCTGCAAAAAGAGTGTGCGGAGAGTGCATGGCTAACCTCTCTTAATTGATTTTTAGGTTAACCGTACCATATCGGCATCGCTACGAAAAATCGCCATGACAACACAAGAGCGAATGACCGGGTCACTCGCTCGTGCCGAACACCTTATTTTTTCTTAGAGGCCTTGCTGCTTAACGACTTCGCCTTGGTTGTCTTGCTTGCCGCCTTTTTATGGACGGTTGTTTTCTTGCTCGTTGTGCTTTTCTTGTTCACCGTGACCTTTTTCTTCGAGCTCACTTTGCCAGGCTTCACCTTGCTAGCGGCTGTCGTCTTTTTCTTAGCCGCATGCGTAGCTACATGCGTTGTGGTGGCATGCGCATCTTTCGATGTACCAGCGAACGCGATGGACGGCGCTGCAAATAAAGTCATGGTTGCCAAGGTTGTTAAAAGTACCTTCTTCACCCGAATCCCACCCTTGATACTAGATTTGGCTAGCTACTGGCCATATGAGGAATATAGGGCAAGGTTCTTAAAAAAGCTTCAAACACCCAATTGCGTTCGTAGGGAATGAAATTTTGCGTTCGGTGCTAAAAACGTGGAGTGTCTCTTTCCTTGCTAAAAACGTGGAGTGTCTCTTTCCTTTGGCATGTCCCGACGGTGCTTGGGCAACCTAAACGAGGAAATTGTAATCAAGGGGGTTGCTCCGCATGACCAAGCGTCCACGTAGTCAAAATGTCCAAACGGCGTTAACGGATGCTTCGAATTCGCTCAACAAAGCAGAAAACGCCGTCAAACAAGCAGTTTCATACCCAAATGATACCTTGGTGGACCAGGCCGAAAACGCCTTGGATAGAGCGCAGAACGCAATCGATGTCACGTTGGAATCCGAGAACCAAATTGCAGTGGAGCGGTTGACTGACCATTATCAGGCGGCTGCACAAAAGCTTGACGAAGTGAAACAAGATCTTGAAAGGTAAGGGTAAGGTCGGCGACGAACCCATGCGGTCCGGTTCCTGTCGCCTGACCCCCTGTCAAACTTCGGATGGGTGGGTGGGATCAGGTTCATGCGCAGGTGTATTTGAATCGATCCGCCTGTATTCACGAGAGCCGTACAGCAGTGAAAATACAACCGACATCCCGATACCGCATCCAAACAACAACGCTGGTGCGGGCACGTGTTGTTGAAGGATCCATGAGGATAAGGTGTAGCTGATGGGGGTAAATCCATTTGCAACAAGCATAAGCACGGACATTGTTCGCCCAAGTTTGTCGCCTGGTACGAATTCTTGTAAAAATGCGAGAAATGGTATATTCACCACGCTGATCGCGAGACCAATGACGCCCATATCGAGCACTCCCCCAACCCGGGCCGGGATGTAGCCGAGCAAGGCGATAAGCAGTCCCATGACCACGCCAAAGGCGCCAACCCACAAAAGTCTGCCACGAAATCCTTTTAAAACGGACACCAATACCCCACCCAGAACAGCACCGATGCCAAGTGCGGCTTCGTACACACCAAAGGTGGTGCCGGTCCAACCGCGAGATCGAATGAGCACGGGAATGCCGATGTTGAGCGGGCCCGTGCACAACAGGTTGATACATAGGCTCAAGGACATGACGATGAGTAACAGCCGGATACTTAGCACATAGCGCAAGCCTTCAGCGATATCCCGAAGCACGGAGGTGGTTGTTGCTTGTTCCGCCTTTTTCTGCACGTCGCCTTGCGGCAGTAGCGCTCGCAAGCGCAACGCCGTCACGACCAACGAAGCACAGGCGAAAAAGGCACCAATCGTGACGAACATCAGTCCATAGCGGTGCATGGACAGCAAGCCGGCGGCAAGCAGGGGGCCAAGCACGGTACAAGACTGCTGGACGGTTTGTAGAATGCTCGTCGCACGGGGCACGAACGGCTCGGCCACTGCAGCTTGGATCACCGAACCACTTGCAGGATAGTAAAACGAGTCGATCACGCCAAACAGGGTCGCCATCGTCTCAATCATCCACAGACTCGGATGGGCGCTACCTGTGACAAGGCGAAGGGCAAAGAGGAACAAGACGACTGCGCGCAACGACAGCGAGATCGACATGATGAGTTTGCGGCTGATGCGATCCGCAATGGCGCCGCCGACCAGCATGAACACGATTCTAGGTATCGCAGCGAAGGTCATGGTGGTGCCCAGGGCTAATTGCGAGCCAGTCACACTTAAGACAAACCAGCCGAGAATCGTGAAATAGGCGTTGTCTCCCATCACGGAGAACAACGAACCAATCAGCAGTATCCAGAAATTTCGCAAGCGGAAGACACCAGGTTTACCCTGCAACACAAATGCCCACCTTCGCCCCATTGAGTATTTTGGCTATATCATAGGCAACCGCCTTGGGTCAGTCAATGATTTCCTTTGTAGCCTTGTTGCGATTCTTTTACCAAAGGCTTGTGCGACTCGTGTCGTTGGGTTGGATCAGGCTGTGGAGGGTTTGCGGCGGAATCACGAATGTAGGAAAGCCGGGCGCAGCGGCCCGGCATGCGTTTGCATCATCCGAACAAGGGGAGTTTTAGTCCAAGTTGCTCTGCAAGGTTTTTCGGCAGTTCGACACGTGCAGTTTTCAGTGGATCGACAACTTGGCACACGCGCAGATTGGCGGCGGCGCTCATCAGCATGACAGCATCCGCAGACGCAATGCCC
The DNA here is from genome assembly GCF_027923525.1 of Alicyclobacillus hesperidum subsp. aegles. NCBI lineage: Bacteria > Bacillati > Bacillota > Bacilli > Caryophanales > Alicyclobacillaceae > Alicyclobacillus > Alicyclobacillus hesperidum. Next base: position 83,017 of record NZ_BSBJ01000068.1, read on the forward strand.
GTCTCGCGAACGAGCAAACTAGCCATCTGCTTGACGGCACGTTCGGCGGCCGCATCAAGCGTCTCTGCGGAAGCGATGGTCATGACATCTTCGTGGTCGATAAGCATCGGGCAAGGCCACGCGGAGCCCTTCCACACGTGAAAGGAAACAGTGACCCTGCCAGCAATCTCGATGCCGGACACGCCGACCTCGCCGTCGCCCATGGCGGCGTGGAGATCGCCCAAGGCAAACAGGGCGCCTTGAACATTGACGGGTAAAAGCAAGCGTGCACCAGGTCCAATGCGCGTGCAGTCCATATTGCCCCCGTGATCGCCCGGCGTGCCGCAAGGTATGGCGTTGTCCTTGGGCGCCGTACCAATGACGCCAATCATCGGCCGCAGTGGTAAGCGCAGGCCTTTGCCAAATACGGCCTGGCCGTTGTCAATAGGAATGATGCGAATGGCGTTGTGTTGCAATTCGTCGCCAAGCACGCCAAGCCCGGGGCCAGTCGTCATCACGCCACGTTCGGCCAGTTCGATGGCCAAGATGTCGACGACGAGCAAATCTCCAGGTTCTGCGCCTTCTATATAGATGGGCCCAGTCGCAGGATTGATACGATTCCAGTCGAGCGTGCCGAAATCTTGTGTCTCGTCCTGAATTTGATCTTCAAAACAGTCACAGGTTTCGATCTCGACTGTGTCACCGGATTGTACGCGCAAAGCCGGATCTACATCAGGCGAGAGCGCGTAGATAAGATGTGACTTAGCGAGTTTGTGTTTGGCCACAGGACAGACCTCCTAGTTGGTATCACTCAATGTCCAGCACCTTTGGCGATTTGCGAAAGCCGCGCGTCGTGATGGCCAAGACGATCAGCCCAATCACGAACCAGCTGATGCCAAAGTAGAACGTCGTATGCGAGAAGTTGATCCACACGTACAAAATGACCGCGAAGCCAAGTAGCGGCATGACAAGGTGGCTAAACCAACGACCTGAGCGCTTGCGGAAGAAGAAGTGAATGATGACACTGATGTTCAGCGCCATGAATGTCGTAAGGGCGCCGAAATTGACCAGCGAGCTGAGCGCATCGATGGATGACAGCGAACTGACGATGAGCGAAACCACGGCGACGAGCAGAATTGACACGTAAGGCGTCCGGAACTTGTGATGGATCTTCGCGAGCACCGGCGGTAGCACGCGATCGCGCCCCATGCTGAACAACAAGCGCGAAATGGCGGCTTGTGCGGCGAGGGCGTTGGCAATACCGGAGGCAAGCACGGTGACGACCAAACACAACATTTTTAACCAGGTACCGCCCACGCGTTCGGCGATAAAGTAAAACGCGACGTTGGCATTTGGGAAATGGCGAAAATCTGGATACGCGACAGCCGCAAGATACGTCAGGATCATGAACAGAACGGCGACGAAAATCAGCGCCCAAATGGTGGCACGTCCCACAGTCTTGCGACCGCCTTTTGTCTCCTCAGAAAGCGTACTGATTCCGTCGAAGCCAAGAAAACTGAGCACGGCGATGGATGTCGCGGCGCCGACCATGCTCAGGCTGAAACCTTGTTTTTGAAAAACGGGTGCCATGGTGAATGAAGTACCATCTTTGTGCCCGGCTACATACACCAGTGCGGCGCCACAAAACAGGACGAAGGTGGCCAGTTCGATGACGAGCATGATCCAGTTGGCGCGGTTTGTCATTTGCACACCAAAGAAGTTGACTGCGGTGTTGAAAAGGACAAACGCGACGATCCATACCGTCGTCGGAATGCTCGGGACAAGCTGCGTCAGCCAAGATGCGGCTACAAGGTAGAGCAAGGCAGGAACGAGGATGTAGTCGAGCAGGATCATCCACCCTGCCATAAAACCGACCATGGGGTTCCAGCCGCGCTGAACATAGGCGTAGGCCGATCCGCCGACAGGAAACGCCTCGGACATTCGCGCATAGCTGAATGCGGTAAAAATCATGCCGACAAGTCCAATGAAGTAGGTGAGTACGACCATGCCATTTGCCGTTTGGACGACTTGTCCATAAATGGCCATAGGGGCGATGGGTACCATGAAAATCATGCCATAGATGATGAGATCCCACACGGACAGCGTACGTTTTAGTTCGTGATGCACGTCGTTGCTCGTTTTGGCCTGTGATTCATGATGCGGTGATGGTTTGAAAGACATTGTAGAAACCTCCTAGTCCAATCCGTAATTTCTGATTATACAGCCTATTGCGCCGTCATGCACGCCAAATGCACAAGAAGACAAATACTTTTGTTGGGATTCTCCGATACTACGTGTGGGAGGGATGAGCTATGGGCAAACAGCCAAAGCCTGTGCACAATGATGCAAACAAGACGCTGCCGATTGAAGAACATGTCGAGCGTGTGCAAGGTGAAAAGCAGCGTTCGCAGTCGGGAAAAGGCAAAAAGTGATGGGCGGCGTTTGCGCTAAGCGCAATGCAAAAATTCCAATAGACCTTAGGCCCATCTTGTACGAAGATAAGGGTGAATGAGTTGTCCGAAAGGGGCACCCCTTTCGGACATGGATCATGTTAGGTGCAGGATGAGATAAAGGACTGGTGTGGGTGCGCCATTTTCGGCGAGCGTCGATTGCAGTTGCGGCCCTATATATAGCGGTTTTAGCCTCTATTTGCTCTTGGATTTTTGCGTATGTCAAGCAGCCGCCTGTCGTGCGCACACGCCTTCAGGATGTGGCGTCGCCGCCGCGCGTCGAGCCGCCACCAGACAAGCCCAACTTTGCGCCCATTGTGGTCAAACCAAAGGCGGTTCCTCAAGGTATTCATCTGGATGTACGCCATTTCGCTACATACAACGCATATGTGTTGACGGTTGCGGATCCACGGCTTATCTCTATCGTCGCGACAAAATATATGGGAGACGTCGGTGAGACAGTCGAGCAGTTTGTCGATGACCACCACGCTGTCGCGGGGATTAACGGCGGATCGTTTACAGATACCAACTGGCAGGGTACTGGGGGACAGGTGCAGGGCATTGTCATTTCCGATGGCAAGATCATTTCGTCGGCTGTGCGCCCCGAGAGTGTGATTGGCTTTACCGCGGCCGGCAAACTCATATCTGGCACGTACACCTTGGCGCAACTAAAGAGCATGAACGTGACGCAAGCGCTGATGTTTGGGCCTACACTCGTGCAAAACGGTGTCGGACAGATTCAAGGTGCCGGTGACTGGGGATATGCGCCGCGCACCGCCATTGGCCAACGTGCAGATGGCACGGTCATCATGATTGTCACCGACGGACGCGAGTTGACAGGGCCGAATGACATCGGTGCAAGCCTTGGCGATATGGAACATCTCATGCTGGCCTACGGCGCTGTGACAGCGGCCAATCTCGACGGTGGATCGTCCGCGACCATGGTCTTCGATGGCAAACTTGTAAATCAACCGACTGACATTTTGGGAGAGCGCAGTGTGGGTACGGCGCTCATCGTGAGGTAAGACGATGATCCGACAAAAATCCAAGACGGCCTTATCCATCATCGTTTCGCTTGGCGTCGCGGCGGCAGCCATCGTTGGCGTTCGCGCCGCCGCCCTGGCGCGCCCAGCAGAAGTCATTTGGAAGACGGTCGATGTGCGCGAGCCAGCGCCATACCCAACCCTGCCTTTACGCCCGGCCGTCAAGATGGCTGATCTGCCGAATGCGAGAGCATTGACTGCGAGTCCATCAGGGAACATGCTTGCCATCTTAACTACAGGCGGACAGTTGCAGGTGGTTGCCGCACAGTCTGGCGATGTCCTAGATCGCGTGCAGGTGCACGCCCCTATCGTGCACGTCACTTGGATTAGCGATAGGCTGCTTTTTTTGGTGACTGCGGACAATGTTCTTTATACAGACGACGTACTCAATCAGCGCGTCCGCGCGATCGCACAGCTAAATGTGCCGGCGGGGCAGAGTCTGCGCCAAATTGCCTTTAGCACATACACAAACGACGTGTTTGTCATCTACGCCAGCGACGCCGGAAACACGGTATTTCAGTTTGACACCAACGAGCATATGTACGAGCGAAGTTTTAGCGATCTCGCCATTCGGCGCGCCTATTACAGCGCGACTGCGCTTACCCTGTATCTGAGCGATGTGTCCAATCGCTTGTACCAATGGCGGGCAGGGTTTATGAAGCAAATTGCCACCGATGTCGCCATCGTTGCTGGCCGCGGGAACACCCTTTACTGTGCCAGCCTGGATGGACGGGGGCAGGCTCTTGCGGTGAAATCGTACGACGGCAGCCGTTGGCACACCATCGTCACGCTGCAACATCCCGTCGCCCCGTCCGCTATTGCCATCGATCACGCTGGACAAGTGTACATCATGTCACACGATGCCTTGACGGCACCCGCGCAAGGGCTGACGTGGTTGGCACCTCGAGGCGCACATTTTACGCTCGCTGGCCATGACATCTTGCTCGTCCGGGGCAATACGTATCGCGTGATTGTCGATTGATGCGGATGTCAAGCCAGACAATCTATCGTATAATTGGATGTACCGCCGTATGGTTGCATAACCGCAGCGTGCCGGTGAAAGAACAAGCGAGGATGTGGCAGCAGGTTGGAGGAGCAGAAGAAGAGGCAAAACTGGTTTACCGGAATTGTGATTCCCATTGCGGTGGGCGTCGCGTTGGCATTGGCATTGCGCCAATGGGTTGTGAGCCCTGCTCGCGTCCCGTCCGCATCGATGTACCCGACCATACCTGCGACCAGTTCGCGCGACTTTGCGTACGTCGTCGTCAATAAACTGGCAACCGAACTGCGGCCGATACACCGTGGGGAAGTTGTTGTGTTTCATTGGCCGGATGATCCAAAAGAGCTGTTCGTAAAACGCGTGATTGGATTGCCTGGCGACACCGTCACGGTGACGGAAAACGCGGTGTACATCAACGGCAAGAAGTTGCAGCAGACCAATCCGGACATTGCCAAATCAAACGGTGCAGAAACAGGCACGTACAAAGTGCCGCCTGGACACTATTTCATGTTGGGAGACAATCGGCCGATTTCTGACGACAGCCGGATGTGGGTACATAAATATGTAAGCCGGTCGGCCATTGTGGGGGAGGCCGATATCGTCCTATACCCCTTCAATAGAATCGGATTCATATCACAGCACATATGAGGGCGCTTGGCGCCCTTTTATGTTATAGGAATCAGGGAGGCGCATGGGTAGTGGAATACAGGAAGCTTGGCAACACAGGGCTCGAAGTTTCGCGCATATGTTTGGGATGCATGAGTTATGGCGTGCCGGAACGCGGCAACCATCGCTGGGTGCTCGACGAAGAGCAAAGCAGACCGTTTATTCGCCGAGCGATTGAGATGGGTATCAACTTCTTTGATACCGCTAACGTGTATTCGGATGGGACCAGCGAAGAGATTGTTGGTCGTGCTTTGCGCGACTTTGCCAGGCGCGATGAAATTGTGATTGCGACGAAGGTGCATGGCCGTATGCACCAAGGGCCAAATGGCGCTGGGTTGTCACGCAAGGCGATTCTGGCAGAAATCGATCACAGTCTGCGTCGGCTCGGGACGGATTACGTCGACTTGTATCAAATTCATCGCTGGGATTACACGACGCCTATCGAGGAGACGATGGAAGCTTTGCACGACGTCGTAAAGGCCGGTAAGGCTCGTTATATCGGCGCTTCTTCGATGTACGCGTGGCAGTTCTTAAAGGCTCAATATACGGCCGAGAAACACGGCTGGACCCAGTTCGTTTCGATGCAGAATTACCTCAACCTTTTGTATCGGGAAGAGGAGCGCGAAATGTTGCCTCTGTGTGAAGACTTGAAGGTTGGCGTAATCCCGTGGAGCCCTCTCGCGCGTGGACGCTTGACGCGAGATTGGGACGACAAGACTGCGCGATCGGAAACGGACGAGTTTGGCAAGAGCTTGTACGCACAAACAGCAAATGCCGACAAGCGGATCGTCGAGCGCGTTAGAGAAGTGGCGCAACGACGTGGGTTGCCACGTGCACAGATCGCACTTGCTTGGGTGCTAGCGAAACCGGTTGTCACGTCGCCTATCGTCGGGGCAACAAAGATGCACCATCTGGAAGACGCTGTTGCGGCGCTCGACGTGAAGCTGACCGAGGAAGAAATTGCGTTTTTAGAGGAGCCATACGTGCCTCATCCGGTTTTAGGTTTTCGTTGACGACGGCGGGATGAATGCAACTTTGTTGGCGCTTTGGGTGGATCGTTGCGGCCCCCGGATTTTGTGTTTTTCAGCGTTGCTTTGGTATTTTGCGCTGTCACGATGTTGTTGACGACCGTTGCCCATGTGTTGATCATGGTGGCGGCAATATTGATTCCCGTTGCGACGAGTGCTGCAATCGCCAGCGCTCGTCCATTGCCACGCTTTTTGCTTGGGGTGACCGATTCTCTATCCATCGTACGCCCCCCTTCTTGTACAATGTATGTATCATGCATGGTACATGGCTCGTGTTGTTTGGCCATGGCTATTTCACACGACGTTTCAGCGCGAATGTAGGCGTGAAAACACGGCGTCGCCCGTTGATACAAAACCGTAACCACACAGGAGTTGCTGTATGACACAACCAGATGTTCACAGTGCGCCCGTCTGCATGACGCGCCGCACGTTTGCTATCATTTCGCACCCGGATGCAGGCAAAACGACGCTCACCGAAAAGCTGTTGTTGTTTGGCGGTGCCATTCGCGAGGCTGGCGCGGTCAAGGGTAAAAAGGCACGCCGGCACGCGACGTCGGACTGGATGGAAATCGAAAAACAGCGCGGTATTTCAGTGACATCTACCGTGTTGCAGTTCGATTATCTAGGTTGCCGGGTCAACATTCTCGACACACCCGGTCACGAGGATTTTAGTGAGGATACCTACCGCACGTTGGCCGCCGCAGATAGCGCCGTGATGCTCATTGATGCGGCCAAAGGCGTCGAGCCTCAAACCATCAAGTTGTTTGAGGTGTGCCGCATGCGGGGCATTCCCATCTTTACGTTTATTAACAAGCTCGACCGCCAAGGCAAGGAGCCGCTTGAGTTGCTCGAAGAGATCGAGCGCGTGCTGGGGATACGTTCTTGTCCGATGAATTGGCCCATTGGCATGGGGCCAGATTTTCAAGGCATTTATCATCGTCATGAAGGGCGTTTCGAGCGCTTTACGAGTCGCACAGACGATATGGTTTCGATTGCCATGCCGGATTTGGACGATCCCGCTGTTGCCACCATCTTAGGCGAGTCCTTGCACCAGCGGCTGCAGGAGGATGTGCTGTTGCTCGATGTCGCCGGCGATCCGTTCGATCCCGACCTGGTTGCTCTCGGCAAGCTGACGCCCGTCTATTTCGGCAGCGCGATCGCCAACTTCGGCGTCGAGTCGTTCTTGCGATCTTTTCTCGAACTCGCGCCGCCGCCAGGGCCGCGTGAGACGGACCAAGGTGTCGTACGCCCCGAGGACGAACGGTTCAGTGGCTTTGTCTTCAAAATCCAGGCGAACATGAATCCCGCACATCGCGATCGCGTGGCGTTTGTGCGCATTTGTTCGGGGCGCTTCGAGCGCGGCATGAGCGTGCAACATGTACGCACGGGAAAGCGCATCGCCCTGAGCCAGCCGCAACAGTTTTTTGGTCAGGAGCGCGAGACGGTCGACGAAGCCTACGCCGGAGACATCATCGGCATTTTCGATCCCGGCAATTTTCGCATTGGGGATACGCTTTGCGAGCGCGGATCGTTTCGCTTTCCACCGTTGCCGCTGTTTTCGCCTGAACATTTTGCCCGCGTTTCCGTGCCCAACGCACTAAAGTACAAACAGTTTCACAAGGGCGTTGCACAGCTTTCCGAAGAGGGAGCGATTCAGGTATTTCGTCAGGCCAACCGCACAGAGGATATGATCCTGGGGGCAGTCGGACAGTTGCAATTCGAAGTCTTTCAGCACCGCATGCGCGCCGAGTACGGGGTGGACGTTGAGCTCTTGCGCTTGCCATATGCCTATGCGCGTTGGGTGGAGACCGAACTGCCCATCGATGAACTGCAGTTTGACAGGTATGCCAGTCTCATCGTCAAGGACCAGGACGATCGCGCCGTCATGCTGTTTCAAACAGAGTTTGCAATCAACTGGATGCTGGAACGAAATGCAGGACTGACCTTGCACATGACGTCGTACGGGCTTAGCTCGAGCGTCGACCATTAAGTCCTGTCAAGGGTTAGGAGGATGGGGATATGCAGGCACGATATTGGACGCATGACGAGATCTGGGCTGAATTGCGCCGACTGGAAGCGGCAAATCCACAGCTGATGCGTGTAGAAGTCATCGGTCAGAGCCGGCAGGGCAGGGATATCGCGGCGGTAACGCTCACCGATGCGGCTTTTGGCAACTCCGACGACAAGGCAGCGGTGCTCGTCGACGCAAATATTCATGCCGGCGAGGTTTCTGGTAACGCCGTAGCCATGTACTGGATTCAATGGTGTATTGAACAATACGGCCAACATCCAGAGGCGACAGAATTGCTTCGCAGTCATACGGTGTATGTCATACCACGAATTGCTGTGGACGGGGCCGAACTGTATTTGACGACGCCAGCTCGTTTTCGCTCCAGTCCACATCTTTATCCCCATTCGCAGACCCCGGATGGATTCGTGGAAGACGATGTGAACGGGGACGGCCGTGTGCTCATGATGCGCGTACCTGCCGAAGACGGCGGCTACGCGATCGACGAGATCGATCCGCGCATCATGCGCCCGCGACGACCGGGCGAGTTCGGCGGCAAGTACTACCATGTATTTCCGGAGGGGCGGATCGATCGCGCTGCCAAGACCGGTCCCTTGCCTGCGTTGCCGACGGCGAAGGCGGCACGGCGGCATGGTATGGATTTTAACCGCAACTTCCCGATTCGTTGGGCTGGTGAAACTGGGCAGCGCGGAGCTGGGCCGTATCCGCTTTCGGAACCAGAGTTGCGAGCGCTTGCCGATTTCGTCCATCGCCATCCTAACATCTCGGCTTACGCCGCACTGCATACTTCGGGCGGGGTCATTTTGCGCCAGCCGTCGACGGGTGATGATGCGGTTCTTTCAGAAGTCGATCGCGCTTTGTTTACGCGGGTCGCGAAAATTGGGGAACAGGTGAGCGGATATTTCTCCGGATCGAACTACGAAAAATTCGCGACGGGGCACGAGAAGGTTCTGATGCCTGGTGCGGCTGACGACTGGATGTACGACCACCTCGGCGTTCTTAGTTTCACCATTGAAATTTGGGACTTGGATGGCCGGGCTGGGGCTCGCGGTTACGGCCAACATGGGATGCGCGCCTTGCTCGCACTGTCGCCCGAAGAGATCCTGGAAGACGAACGCAAGGTGTATGCATACGTGACAAGGGAATTTGGTGCAGATGGATACTTCGACTGGAAACCATTTGACCACCCGGATTTCGGACCTGTAGAAATTGGTGGGCTTGATCCAAAATTTATCATTCAGAATCCGCCTTTGCGCCTATTGCCGGAAGAATGCCAAAAGGTCAGCGCGTTTTTGACGAAACTGGGTCTTTCCACAGCGAAGTTGACTATCACAAGCATATCGTGCGAGTGCGTAGAAGACGGTGTGTATCGGATCGTTGCGGAGGCGGCGAACGCTGGTTTTCTGCCGACGTCAAGTACGGACAAGGGAAAGCAGTTGCTTCTTGAAGGGATTCGCGCGGAGTTGAGCGGATCTTACGAAATGATCGCTGGAGCGTCGCCGCAGTCGGTTGGGCACCTCGATGGATACGGCGTGCGCAGCCGCTACGCACCGCCTGCGCAACAGCGCGGGTATGCAGAATGGCTGATCCGGGCGGCAGTGGGCACAGAGTTGACCGTGTCCTTTGCCGGCCCGCGAGCTGGCCGTGTCAGTCAAGTGATTCGCATCGAAGGATAAGATTCTTTATGATGGCGTGGCGGACTGTCAGATTGGGTCGACGATCTGGAACGCCACGAACGTATCGGTGATGTGGCCTGTCGCCGTCATTGCGGCGCCAGGCCAGGATCCCCGTTTTCCTTAAGGCGCTTATACCAAGCAAGAACTGTTTTCTCCATGGCGTTGCGGATCTGTCCATCAGAAAACGGTCCTTGATAGATGATTTGCTCGTCAATCCAATCTCCCCACAGTCCGTTTGCGTTTGGAGACTGCTGCCAGAACTCGTCGATCGCCCGTACGTCGATGTTGTCGCCGTCGTACTTGGCCGTGACTTTGCAGCGTGGCGAATAAAAATGGGAGTTCAAAAAGGCGACTGCCAATTCCACGTCCTTGGTCGTAATGACTTTCGCTTCGAGATTCGGGTCGGTCTCATGCAATGTTCTGGCGATTTCGTTGAACAGCCGAACAAGGTTTTCTTTGACTTCCGTTTGGCTCGTGACAAAGTGAGAAGCCGCGTTTAGGGATTCGGATCGGTCGCGAATGCGCGTCAATTGCTCCTCGAAATGTTCCACGAGAACATCCTCCTCTGTGAACCTGTATGGTAAATCCGCGTGTCTGGCTTTTTTGAGCGTCATGTGTACTCGTTTGGCATCGTCCCCTGAATCCGGCTTTTTGATGCACGAATGCTGCTCGATTCGCAACTTGGGTGTACAATGAAGATGCTTACTATGGTCTGCTTACCACTTAACAGGGGATGATGTCTGCTCATGAAAGTCGTTGTCACAGGAGGCAGTGGTCTACTTGGACCGTGGGTCGTTCGCGAATTTGTGGAAGCCGGATACGATGTACTCAACGTCGATACACGGTATCCAGATGACCCGCTATGTCCCACGCTGTTGGCCGATTTGACAAACCTTGGGGAAGCATTTGACGTATTGCAGGGTACAGATGCGCTGGTGCATGTCGCAGCGATTCCGCGCGTTGGTATTCGTCCGGATGCCGCGACGTTTACAACGAATGTCGTAAGCACATACAACGTGCTTGAAGCTGCGGCTGCACTCGGTATTCAGAAAGCCGTGATCACATCGAGCGAATCGTCGTATGGTTTGGTTTTTGCGAGGCACCCGTTTTCACCAGCTTACCTGCCGATTGACGAAGACCATCCGCAACTGCCCCAGGATGCGTATGGGTTGTCGAAGGTTGTCAATGAGCTGACAGCAGACATGTTTCATCGTCGGACTGGCATGCAAGTGGTGTCTTTCCGCATGGGCAACGTGATTACGCCTGATATGTATCAAAACTTTCCAAGCTTTTTAAAGGATCCCGAGATTCGCAAGACAATTCTATGGTCGTACATCGACGCTCGGGACGCTGCAAAGGCGTATCGGCTCGCCATTGAGAAGGACGGCCTAGGGTCCGTAAAATTGAACATCGCGGCAGATTGGTCAAGCATGGACATGACCAATCGTGAACTCTTGCAAGCAACATATCCAGACGTCCAGGACATACGGGGCAATCTCGATAGTTATGAAACGTTACTTTCGAATCGCAAGGCTAAAGAATTGCTGGGCTGGCAGCCGATCTATCATTGGCGCGACGAGATCAAGCGCTTCGCAGAATAACACTGTCAATAGGCTGTTTCGAGCATAATCGGCGGGATTTCGTCATATGGTTGGAACCTGTCGCCGCCTTAGGGCGGCGGCCGGGGCGTCTTCGAACTGGCGGCAATACCGGACATCTGGGAGGAATGAGTTATGGGGTATCGTCTCGGCGTCTATACGGTCGGCTTTATCAGTGAACAGTCCCCACTTCTGGCTAACCACCATCAGTTCATTCGCGAGACACTTTTGGCGAAGGTTCAGGAGGAACCAGGCCTTTTGCGCGTTGCAATGCCTGCTGGCTATCGCCCACCGACACCCGACGTCCCTGTTGAAAGCGGTTTCCTAACGTATACGATGACTGTGTGGCGGGATCTCGAGTCTGTCTTTCATTTTACGTATAAAACGCACCTCCATCGCCGTGCGATGCGCGAGTTGCCAGACGCGTATGAGAAGATGCCTAACGGGAGAGCCGTCTACGATGTGTTATGGTGGTTCGATGACGACGCTTATCCTGATGACGAGCGTGCCATTGTCGATGAAGGAGCTCGTCGCATGGATTATCTCATTCAGGAGGGGCCATCCCCGTATGCTTTCGACATGAAACACCCATATGACGTACACGGATTGCAAGCGGACTTTCGTAAATTACGAGATTATGCTTGAGGCGGGATTGGCGTTTGATTGAGCCAGCGGTCGTGTTTCAGGTCAGCCGTTAGGATGGAAGCGGCTAAGGCATGGCCGGCAGCGTTTGGATGCCAACCGTCGGCGGCATACATCTCCCACGTTTGATGATGTACGCGGAGATAGGTTTTCATCTGCGAAAACAAGTCGACGACATGCACGTTCGGATTGCGCAGCGCTTCGACGGCCCGAATTTCAGAGGTGAGCGTCGGGCCTTCTTGCGTCTTAAATTCGACGTAGGATGCGCCGACCACTGGCGGCGTGACGAGAACGACCTGGGCGTCGTGGGCCAATGCGTCGCGAACTTCTACCACCACGTCCTGGTTGATCTCCGATATTGGATGGTGGTCAAATAAGTCGTTGAGCATGCCAAATGAGATGACGACGAGATTCGGTTTGTCCTTCGCCAAAAGTGCGTTCATGCGCGTCACATAGTAGGAAGGTCCTTTGCCTTCAGATGACTCGTTTGTAAACACATACGCCGTTTGATTCTGTGACAAGGACCGAAATGTTCGTGCCAAGTATCCTCCTGAGGAAGGGGTATCGTCCCACCCGTGGGCAATAGAGCCCCCAATTGCCATCACGCGCACGGACGAAAGGTGCTGCGATACGTTTGTCAACGATGCACCAGCAGGCGTGCGCGCGGTGGGCTCGGCAGTGACGAGGATGGCCAAGGCTGCTGTCACAAATGATGCAATGGCCAGATGTAGTTTACGCATGTTTCTCTCAGCTCCCACCTGATCCTAGCGCATTACATAGCAGATTGCACGCGAAATAGCCCCGGGAACGATCCGCTATCTCTTGGCCACACTGACACGCGCCTTACCGCATCGTTTGGAGTGATACATCGCCTTGTCCGCGGCGTGAATCAGTTCGCTCACCGTCACGCCATCGCTGGGGGAAACCGCAACGCCAATCGACGCAGTCAAAGGACGGTCGCCGGGCAAGAAGACTCCTGACGGCGAAGCCAATGCGTCGAGAATGGCTTTGCCGACGGCTTCTCCCACGACAGCACTCGCGCCTGGCGCGAGCACGACAAACTCATCTCCACCAATGCGTCCCGCAATTGCGTTAGGCGGAATGGTGCGGCGGATGATCTGTGCCGTTTGTACCAACACGGCATCGCCTGCAGGATGGCCATATGAATCATTGATTTCTTTGAATGAGTCGATATCGAGCATGATAAGGCTGCACGGGATGCCGAGATCGGCATGGCGAGCCAATTGAGCATTTGCAGAATCGTAAAAGTAGTCAACGCGGTGCAACCCGGTTAGGTCGTCCTTGGTCGCCTTCTCGTTCAATGTTTCGATCAGTCGGCTCTTCTGCAGGGCCAATCCGACTTGTGTTCCGAGTTCGATCACGGCTTGGAGTGCATCTTGTGGAGGCCTATCCAGTGAATAGACGTTGTCAAGTAGTAAGGCCGCCAGCCGTTGTCCATGCGCTGTAATGGGTACCCATACCGCCTCGAGGTTCGGCAGTTCCATAGGTTCGTCGCCAAACGGAGGCAGGGGTGGGGCTTGATGCAATTCCATCGGCGCAGATCCTACCGCGGCGTAGATCGTTCGTTCAATAGAAGTTCCTTCTGCATTAAATACAAACAATGTGGCACGGTCAAACCCTAGTAGGTTGACTCCAGCTCGAACCAGGTTGAGCAAGATGGCTTCCGTGTTGTCGGAAACCGTGATTAGTCGCGATAAGTCGGTTAATGATTGCAAGAAAGACAGGCGCTCCTTAAGCGGACGATAGGTGACATAATGGCGAATGCCAAGTGAAATGGTCTGCTGGAACGCAGTGAGTGCCGCCAGGGTCAGCTCAGGCAAAGCGGATTGCGCCGCAATTGTCACAAAGCCAAGCAGCTTGTCGGATGTCACAGGAATCCAGATTTCGTAACGGCCGCTTCGATGCCTGCGCACGATGTCCTGATTGTCGCCGAGAACCGATGCAACTTGGTCTTCGGACATGTAGTTTGACTCTAGGTATAGTTGCCCGTTTTGAACGTCGACGACGCTGCGATACATGCCGTCGACATCGCGGATGAAACAGCTAACCTGCTGAATGCGAGCAGCATATGGGAATTGAGTCCACATCGTTTGGAACGCCCGCCGCAGCGTTTCGTCAGATGCTTCTCCGTCATAGAGGAGGGCAGCCATGCGATAGCCCATCGTGGCAAGCGTGCGCTCGACGTTCATATCTCCACCTCCCAATACAAACTGAGAATTTCGTTGATTTCGCTGTCAATACGTGCCGCACGGGCAAAGGTTTCAGTATTTTTTCCGAATTCGACTAGGTGCCACATGAGTTCGCTTAGCCCAACGGCCAATCGCCGCTCGAGGGATCCCCACATCGGATGCATAGGATACGTTCGGGCTCGTTGCATGTTGGCATACAACACTTGAATATCGGGACATTGTAAATAGCGCTCCCAAAAATCACACTCGATCGCAGGCAACGAATAAATCCAACTCGTCCATGCGGCGACAAGCGTCGGTGCTTGCAGGGCTGCCACCAGTTCCCAAGCTGCATTTTGGTTCTTTGTTGCAGAGGAGACGCCAAGCATGGATCCGCCCCCGTATGGAATCGATCCCGAAGGACCACAAGGCATCGCAATCACTTGCGTAGGAATATGATTGACGGCTGGATCGGGACCGGATACGACGTTGCGAATCGCCTCAAACAAGCTTGTCATGTGGAAGGCGGTATGACCATACATGAAGAACGAGAGATTCCCTTCGTAGTTGCTCATTCGCGCCTCCTCGGTCGTCGATCCGCTGATGTGCATCAGTTCATCGACATACTCCAAGGTGCTTTGCAATCTAGGCGACGTCATAATCGAAACGGGTTTCTCGTGCAACCGTGGAAACTCAAATCCACCAGACCAGAGCCACGGAGACATGCGGTGCAATGTCACGCGTTCCGGCCGACATGAGAAATGAATCGGACGTGGAGCCCGCCCGTCCTGGCATCCGTACAGACGGTTTTCCGCAATTTTGCGGCAAATGTGTCGGAACTGATCCCAACTAAGTGGACGCATAGGGTCTATGGCAAACTGTTTGATGATATCCTTGCGGGCCATGAAACAAGTGGTGTCGGCCGTCCAGGGGACGCCGTACACGCGCTCGTCGTACCGGGAGGCCGTTGCCAAATAAGGCGCTATCGGTCGGGAGGACATCATGCCGTGCGGAACCGCTGATAACATATGTAATCGCGCGAGCGTAGGTAACCAAGTTGTGCCGAATTCGAATACATCGGGGGGCGTTCCCTGCTTGTAGGCTCGAACGAATTCCGTAAGCGCATTGGCAAACGTCAACAGACGCCATTCGATTCGTATGGACGGATGAGCAGACAGAAAGGGGCGCAATTGTTCTTGCAGAAAGTTGACTGTCTCGGAGCCACGATACGCGTTGACAATCCATACTTTAAGGGTGTCCGCCAATACTGCAACCTCCAGGGTAAGCCTTTTCACGTCTGATATACGATTCGACACTTGGCTGTGGAATTTCCTCTCGGCATCCAAATCTTCTTTGTTTGGTTATCCGAAACGAGCTTTCCGGCGGCAACTTGTTTGAAAAACCACCAATACAATTTAGCCCCTTGTGTATTAAACTAGCATCAGTGTCTTGGTAAGTGCTTTCTTAAGGGGACCTTTGCGGAATATCGAGGTTACCAAGAGTCGAAACAGAGTCGGCGGCAAGGAGGATCTGGCATGACCATTCACTATGACGAAGAACGCCGTATCTTTCACGTGCAGGCAAAGGGCACAAGTTACGTGATGGCGGTTTCGTCGGAAGGAACCTTGCTACACTTGTACTGGGGACAGGAGATTCAAGATGCAGGTACTTTGCGAGGTCTTCTGCAGATCCATCGAGGGTCGCTAACAGGGCCCGTGCAACCCGCGAACGCTGATGTCGGGACATGGCCTCACGAATTTCCTGCATTCGGAATGGGCGATCATCGTTCACCTGCCTACGTGGTGCAGCGTTTTGATGGAAGCATCGCCAGTTGCTTAACCTATGTGGGTCATCGCATTGTCCCTGGCAAGCCAAAGTTGGCAGGACTCCCGGCTACATACGTCGAGTCGGATGAAGAGGCGGAGACGCTAGAAATCGAGCTGCTGGATCCAGTGCTTCGTTTGCGGGTCCTTCTGCGCTACACGGCGTTTGCACAGCACAGTGCTATAGCGCGGTCGGCCACTTTCATCAACGATAGCGATGAGTCATTTCAGCTTCATCGCGCGCTTTCTGCCTCCATTGACATGGCGGGAGCCGATTATGCGTTTTTGCAACTCTCCGGGGCGTGGATTCGCGAGCGGTTTGTCGAGCGCAGACAGCTTGTCCCGGGCGAGCAATCGGTGTACAGCCGTTCCGGTATGAGCGGTCACAAACACAATCCGTTTATCGCCTTGGTTGCTCCGAGCGCGGACGAGGAACATGGCGATGTGTATGGATTCAGTCTCGTCTATAGTGGCAATTTTCTCGCGAAAGCAGAAGTTGAACCGATGCGGCAGAGCGTCCGTGTGCAAATGGGCATCCATCCAGATGACTTTTCATGGTTGCTTGAACCCGGTGCGTCGTTTCAGACACCCGAGGTCGTGTTGGTCTATTCTGACAGAGGGATCGGTGAGATGTCGCGAACGTATCATCGGTTGTACCGAACGCGCCTTGCTCGAGGTCGCTATCGGGACGAGCCGAGACCGGTGCTTGTGAACAATTGGGAGGCGACGTACTTCAACTTTGACGCCGACAAGCTGGTCGAGATCGCTAAGGCTGGCAGTGAATTGGGCGTGGAACTATTTGTGCTCGATGACGGGTGGTTTGGCAAGCGCGACAGCGACAACTGTTCGCTTGGTGACTGGTATCCGGATCCGCGCAAGTTGCCTGGAGGACTTGCCGATGTCGCAAAGCGCGTCGAGGCTTGTGGAATGCAATTTGGCATCTGGATGGAACCCGAAATGGTCTCTCCGGACAGCGACTTGTATCGCCAACACCCGGACTGGTGTTTGCACGTCGCCGAACGGCCGCGTTCCGAGCGCCGCAATCAGTTGACCTTGGATCTATCGCGTCCCGACGTCTGTGATTTTATTGTCGAGGCGGTATCCAATGTGCTTCATAGCGCACCCATCCGCTATGTGAAGTGGGACATGAACAGACCGATGACCGAGGTTGGGTCGGCTGCCTTGCCACCGGAGCGTCAGCGTGAAACGGCACATCGCTATATGCTGGGGTTGTACGACGTACTCGAACGCATCACATCGGCATTTCCCGACGTCTTGTTTGAAAGTTGTGCATCGGGTGGCGGGCGATTTGACCCCGGCATGTTGTACTACATGCCACAGACGTGGACGAGCGACAACACGGATGCGGTCTCGCGGCTCAAAATTCAATATGGGACCAGTATTGTGTATCCAGCGAGCAGTATGGGCGCGCACGTCTCTGCCGTGCCGAACCATCAGATGCATCGGCTAACGCCTTTGTCGTTTCGCGGTCATGTTGCCATGTCTGGGAATTTTGGCTACGAGCTCGATTTGTCTAGGTTTACGGCGGAAGAAAAAGAATTGGCCAAACAGCAAGTGGCAGCCTACAAGTCCATCCGCAGCCTGGTGCAGTTTGGCGATTTCTATCGTCTGCTGAGCCCTTTTGAAGGCAACGAGGCGGCGTGGATGTTCGTCTCTGCACAGCAGGACGAGGCTTATATGGCGTATTTTCGCGTGTTTCCCGATCCGCTGCAGCCAGTCAGGCGCTTGCGCCTCCGGGGCCTGCGGGAATCGGCACACTATCGAATCGAGGAGACCGGGGAGGTCTTTCTAGGAGAGTTGCTCATGCGCGTTGGCATGAACATGCCGTTGATGGATGGAGATTATCAGAGTGTCACAATGAGGTTGCACAAAGTTTGATCGGCGAGCAATTGACGCGATCAAACCGGTGCAAACATATGAAAGCGATTGCTGAAAGCGATATAATGAGGATGAGGACGGTGACAACATGGCACAAGTTAAAGTCGGTGTGATTGGTTGTGGCGTGATCAGTGAAATCTATTTAAAAAATTGTCAGACGTTTGGGATGGACGTCGTCGCCTGTGCCGATATTGATTTGGAGCGCGCGCAAAGCAGAGCGGCTCAGTTTGGTGTGCCGAAGGCGTGCTCGGTCGACGAGTTGTTGAATGATCCCGAGATCGAGATTGTCATCAATTTGACGATCCCAAACGCCCATGCGGACATTGCTCGTCGGGCCCTGCTTGCAGGCAAGCATGTGCACTCGGAAAAGCCGTTGGCCTTGAATACCGAGGAAGGCAAGGCCTTGGTCGAACTTGCAAACAGCCGTGGTCTACGCATCGGTGCGGCTCCGGACACGTTTTTGGGCAGTCACCTTCAGACGGCGCGCAAAGTGCTTGACGATGGCTGGATTGGACGCCCCATAGCCGCGACGGCATTTATGATGAGCCATGGGCCTGAGCGTTGGCATCCCAACCCTGACTTCTTTTATCAGCCTGGGGGCGGCCCGATGTTCGATATGGGACCGTACTATTTGACAGCGCTCGTACACCTGTTGGGGCCCGTGCGGCAGTTGACCGGGATTGCGCAGACGACGTTTGCGGAGCGCGTGATCACTGGCCCAAATCGATTTGGCGAACGCATTCCCGTGTCAACTCCAACGCATGTGACGGGATTGTTGCAGTTTGAACAAGGTGCGGTCGGGACGATTGTCACCTCGTTTGACGTGTGGCACTCGGAGTTGCCGAGAATTGAGATTTACGGGACGGAAGGCACGCTCTCGGTGCCTGATCCGAACTACTTTGGCGGCGCCTTGCGCGTGCGTCGTCAAGGTGCTGAAGAGTGGACCGAGGTTGCGCCTTTGTTCGGATTTTCGGAGAACCGTCGTGGCTTAGCGGTTGCCGACATGGCACATGCGGTCAAAACAGGGCGGCCGCATCGGGCAAACGGCGAACTTGCCTTGCATGTACTTGAAATTATGGAGGGCATCCACGTGTCGTCCACGAGCGGACGCCATTACGAGATGACTACGCGTTGCGAACGCCCCATGCCATGGCCCGTCGGATTTGACGAAGATGGCATACGTCTGTCATTCTTTCATCGCTAATTGCGAATTGCGTGCGCGTCCGAAAAGGGGGGAAGCATCCCCTTTTCGGAACGCCGCATTATGACTCGCTCGGATCATATTCGTCGTATTCTAGTTTGACGACGCGGGTCGCTTCGCCGCGTGCAATTTCGGCTCGGGTTGCATCGCGATTCAAGCCTTCCACACCGTCAAGTCCCGGTGCCAGTTTGGTTTCATCCCCTGACTTTCTATCCACGTGTGGTTTACGAGTTTCGTCTGCCATCTACCCACCTCCTGTTTCGGCGTGGTACGCTCATCAACGTTAACGTTCTGCAAACTTCGGCCATGTTATCCCTTGGAAAGGATGCACGTTGGATGAAAACCATTGGGCTTGACCTAGGCACCACGTCGATTGGCGCTTGTGTCTGGGATTCGGATCTTGAAAGGGTTATAGAGCTTGAAACGCAAGTGCATGGAGCTACTCTCTCTGCCCGCGAGCCATTTGCCAAGTTGCAAGACGCAAGGGGTATTGCCAAGCTGGCAGAGGCCATCGTCGATCGACTCGTGGCGCGCTATGATGACATCGAAGCCATCGGTATAACGGGGCAAATGCACGGTATCGTCTATGTCGACGAACAAGGCGAGATGGTCAGCCCATTGTACACGTGGCAAGACGGACGCGCCGGCGCAAGCTATCGAGACGGCATGACTTATAGTGCAGCACTTTCGGCAGCGTTGGGACAAACTGTACCAACGGGTTATGGGTTGGCTACACATTTTTATCATGTTGTGCAGGGGCAAGTGCCACGCACGGCCGCCAAACTATGCACGCTTGCAGATGCCGTTGCTTTGCTGCTGACGAGAACGGCGAGTCCTATTCTCGATCCATCGATGGCGGCGAGTCTCGGCGGTTTTGACGTGATGGCGTTGTCGTTTCGCGACGCGGCATTGGAGCGCGCAGGGATCGATTGCTCGATATTGCCCAGATGCTCGAACGTGGGGCGGCCCCTGGGTCATTTTCGCGGGATTCCGGTCTACCCGGCGATTGGCGATAACCAAGCGAGCTATTTCGGCGCGGTGGGTAATCGTGATCACTGCGTGTTAATCAATGTTGGAACGGGTGCGCAGCTATCTGTTCGAGTAGACGTCGGGGAAACCGCTCCGGGCTGGGAATGGCGTCCATTTCCTGGCGGGGGTGGGCTGCTGGTTGGTGCCACTTTGGCCGGAGGTCAGGCATATGCGCTTTTGGCGTCGTATTTTCGCCAAGTCATTGATATGTTTGGCTTTCAGCCGCCTGCATCGCTTTATGCCGCCATGGACAAGGCTTTGACGATTGCGGAACAAGCGGGAAGAACGGAGAGTACACTTCGTTTGCGGCCGACCTTTTATGGCACGCGAGACGATGAGGCAGAGAAAGCGCGGATGGACAACCTGACGGCGGATAACTTCACGCCTGTCGACTTTATGATCGCGACGCTGGATGGCGTTGTCGAGGAACTGTACGGTTACTGGGCCGCGCTTCCACAGAACATACGAAGCAGAGTATGGCGGATTGTGGGGGCAGGCAACGGATTACGCAATAACCCACACCTGGCTCGGCGAGTTGAACGTCGGTTTGGTATGCGCTTATTGTGGTCGCAAGAACGTGAGGAGGCCGCCGTTGGCGCGGCTCGCCATGCGTCAGCAGCGGCGAGCCGTCGACATGCGAACGGGGCAGGGTGAACCCTGCTTGGAAATTTATCGAGATGCGTAAAACGACCGGATGATGTCTTCGGCAGGTTTCCCATACATGCAGTAATCCCGATTGTGCGCAGCTTCCTCGCGTGGGTAGAGGCGACTTGGCCAATCCCACAACATGAATCCATAGAACCAAGACTCGTTTTCCATGGCGTCAAACATCGTCCGATAGAACTGGGCCTGTTCTTCGAGATCGACAGCGCCTGGATGTGTCCAATCGTAAGGCTTTTGTGCCGAGCCTTTGCGGCTTGGACAGCCAACTTCCATGAAGAACACGGGTTTGCCCACGCTTTGGGCGAATGCGCGCAGGACAGGAACTCGCTCTTTCCACTCGGTTTCCGGATAATAGGCGCTCGTGGAGACGAGATCGACCGCGTCCCACCAAGTAACCTTCTCCTCTTGATGGTGATTGCAATTATATGTGATGGGGCCGTGATAAACTTCCCGCACGCGCTCGATGAGTGACCGCCACTCGTTGGCTCTGCGATCCGCCGCCACCATTTCGCAGCCGATGCAGAACATCTCACATGCTGTCGTCTCCGCAATGTGCGCATAGTGCAGGATAAACTCGCTATAACTGGCGAACCAAGCGCTCCACGACGGCTCGTTACTTTGTGCATCGTCTGGAAAATCAATATGAGCGCGCCAAGTGCCATCCGCGCAGTTGACGACCGGCTTCAGACAAACTTTAAGCCCCATTGCGTGTGCTCGTTCAATGGCGACGGTCACTTCTTTGTCGCTGACCATCGGCGGCTCGTTAAAGCGAATGGTGGTCGCGTGCGGATCGGACTGTAGACCTTGAAATGCGATGGCCGTCCAATTGATCCCGAGTTTCGCCATTTCGCGCATCGAGTGTTCCGCTTCGGGTGTGTCCCAAGTATCAGCGTGACCGACCCATCCCCACGTCATTCCCTTGATATATGCAAAAGACATTGACGCACGGCCCTTTCTACGAGGTTGATGGACTTCGTTATACGACGCAAGCCGACATGGTTCAGACTGTTGGCAATCAGTCGTTCTCTAGCAGTTCCAGGATCACTTTCAAGTCGCGTTCTGCATCGATGTACGCATAGCGGCCACCTGTGTATTCGCCGCGTTGAAGTACAGGCATGCCGCGGTCTTCCAAACGCTTGACAACCTGCTTCATGCCGTTTACCAAAAAGGCAATATGGTGGGGACCTTCGCCGTTGCGGTCAAGGCACTCGCGCCAAGTACTAGGGTTGTGGTCTGGCTCGATGAGTTCCAACTGCAGCCCACCAAGGTTGAAGAATGCGAGTTTTGCGCGTGCTTCGGTCGGTTGGCCTAAGTACTCTGTCTTCGCTATATCCGCCGTATCCGTCCAGTTCCAGGTCGGTACCTCCACGCCAAGCATCTCGGCATAAGCCTTGCTGGTGGCTTCAATGTCGTGTACGAGAATTCCGATTTGGGCAATGACTTTCGTCCCCAAGATCCCTTGATCCACTAGTTATCCTCCTATAGTTTGCCTTAGACGTCAGAGAATCGAGGTGCCTTTGATCGTAAGCGCTTTCCATGGCGTCCATGTCACCTATTCCTATTTTAACACGATCACGCGTTAGCTTGGGGTTTGCCGGCTGGATTTATAAACAAGCCTGTAAAAGGGAATGTTTACATATGCTGTCCGTGTTCTCACCTGAACATGGGTCGGTGTCGCGGTTTGCGATCCGCAAATCCTTTCCGCAACTCCAGGAGGACTTATGATTCTTACAGATACAGAGTTGCAAGTGCGTGCACACGAGTTTGCCTTGACCGATGAAATCGACCGCTCGCGCAACAAGGGCGCACAGCTATGGCCAGACGTACGTCGTCACGTCGCCCAACTGCGGTCATTCGCATCCTTGCTCGAGCAGAAGCGCTCAGCATGTGCGCAACCCGCTGAAGATTGGCTGCTCGATCACGTCGCTTTCATTGAGATGCAGGCACAGGTAGCGGAGCGCGAATGGCCCCGTAAGACGCTATGTCGATTGCCGCATCTACATGGAGCTGGGCGGCTGCGCGTATTGGCTCTGTGCGACGATTACTTAGATTGTGTCGATGGGCGTTACGACGAACACACCTTTGTCGTCTACATTCAGGCCTTTCAGGAAGTAGCCGTTTTGACAGCCGTTGAATGCGCAACCTTGCCCAACGCTTTGCGCGTCGCAATCATCGAAAGACTAGCAGCCAGTATGGCGGAAGTCAGGCGACGACATGAAGTGTGTCATGACATTGAGCGCTTGTTGGATGACGTGGGGAAAACCGGGCCTGACGAGCAAAAAGTTCGTCGTCTCCTGGAGCGCCGCACGGGGGGCAGGCCACTCTCCCCTGTCGAGCTTGTTCATTTTGTGCATCATTTGAGCGAGTGGGAACCAGATATTCAAGTCGTGCGCGATTGGTTGACCTTACATATCGAAAACAACGCAGAGAGTCTGGAACGCATTGTTTCTTTGGAACATCAGCTACAAGCTGAACTGCAGGTTCGCTGCGGAAATTTGGTGCAAAGTTTGCACCGCCTCGAACGCCTTGCATGGCGATCCATTTTCTCGCGTATTTGTCGCGTCGATCAGATTTTTATGTGCGATCCGACAGGCGATTATCCTCGCCTAGATGCCAATAGCCAGGATGTGTTGCGCGATCGTGTCGTACGCCTGGCGGAACGACTTCGCATCCCGGAAGCGCTGATCGCTGAAACATCCGTGCGCCTTGCCGAAGGGCGCGCAAATAGCCAAGGCCTGGCGGATCGAGAAGCGTTTTTTGGGCATTATCTCGTGGATGCTCACGGACTCGCAATGCTTCGCCGCGCATTGGCACAGCACATCAAGCCGCGGCGACTGCCGGAATTAGCAGCAAGGCAACGGCCACTCTTGTCTTACCTCGCAGGCGCAGGCGTTTTGTTCATTGCACTGCTTGCCGTTATATCCAATTGGTTGACAGGCGGCTTCTCGCTGCCTATTGCGTCCATTTGTGCAGTCATTGCGGCACTCTTGTTGCCGGTCAGCGAGTGGGTTGTCGTATTGGTGCACGAGGTCATTGTGCGCTGTGTTCGACCCGTACCTTTGTTGCGATACGACTTTTCCGAAGGCCTGCCCGAAGAAGCTCGAACTATGGTCGTGATGCCCGTCATATGGTCGAGTGTCGAGGACGTCGACGATGCGGTGAACCAGCTACTCGTGCACCACTTGGCCAACCGTGGGGATTATATCCATTTTGCGATCCTCGCCGATTATCCGGACGCTTCGTCGCGGACGTGCGAAACGGATCGCGAACTATTGGAACGTGCCATAGAACGAATTGCGGCGTTGCAAAAGGAATACGGGCAGCATCGTTTTTATTTGTTCCATCGCGATCGCACATGGAATCCTGTCGACCGCGTGTACATGGGTTGGGAGCGCAAGCGCGGCAAGCTTGTGGAGTTTGTTGAGCTGTTGCGAGGCAAACGGGACACAAATTTCACGACCGTTTTGGGCGATACATCCATACTCGCAGCTGTGCGCTACGTGTTTACGGTCGATCTCGACACCAAGTTACCCATTGGGGTCGTCAACCGCATGGTAGGTACCATCCATTTGCCGTACAACCGCCCTCGACTCAATCGCGATGGCACCCGCGTCGAAGCGGGTTACGGCGTATTGCAACCGGCGGTGAGCGTGAGCCATGCGTCGACACAAAGATCGCGTTTTGCCGCCCTTTGGTCCGGTGAAACTGGCATCGATCCGTACGCTTTTGCGGTGGCAAATCCATATCAGGATTGGTTCGGTCAAGCACTGTTCGTCGGCAAGGGCGTGTTTGCCGTCGACGCGTTTTACCACGCGCTTGTCGACCGCATTCCGGACAATCGCGTACTGAGTCACGACATTCTGGAAGGCGGCTTTTTGCGCGCTGGACTCGTCGCCGACATCGAAGTCGTCGAGGATCAGCCGGCGACCGTGTATGCACACCAACGGCGTGCGCATCGCTGGATTCGTGGCGATTGGCAACTGTTGTATTGGTTGCGTCGCATCTGCCGCGATCGCGGTGGCCAGCGTCGCAAAGTCGATTTGTGTGGGCTGACTCGCTGGCAAATTGTCGATCACGCACGCCGTAGTTTACTGCCGCCGGCCTTGTTTGCCGTGTTGTGGCTCGCGGTTGGAGGCGTGTTGCCCGGCCCGGCGTGGGCATGGGGTGGCGTCGTATTGGTATCGCTGTTTGCACCATTTCTTCGCGGACTGGAGGCAACCGTGACAAGTGCTCCGCCCAATTGGCGGCCAGCGGCGTTTACCTGCGGGCAAAACCTCGTACAGTTTGCACTGTTGCCGTGGACGACCGCGGTGAACATCGACGCCGTCGCGCGCGCACTCTATCGCATGTGTATCAGTCGTCGCAAGCTGCTCGAGTGGGTTCCTTCTGCCCACATGGAGCGTGGGCGATGGCGCGGCCACACACTGTTGTATGCGCCGGTCGGGTATGGGTTGACGGTACTTTGCTGCGTAACCGCACTTTGGCAACCCACGCTGGGCCGATTGACATTGGCCGTGGTTTTGCTGTGTGCGTGGCTTCCCGGGCATCTACTCGCCGCCTGGCTTAGCCGCAAGCCGCAAATTGACCAGCGTTCAGAGCGCATCGCAGAGCATGCCGACGAGTTGCGTGAGTTGGCCAAAGAAATCTGGTCGTTTTATGAGCGCTACGTGACGGCAGACGACAATTGGCTGCCTCCAGATAACGTTCAATTTGAGCCAGTCGAGCGCATTGCGCATCGCACGTCGCCCACCAACATCGGGCTGTACCTGATGTGTGTCGTCGCTGCACGCGATCTGCAGTTCATCGACACCGGGACCATGGTCGGTCGGCTGGAATCCGCATTACATGCGATTGCATCTTTGGAGACGTGGCACGGTCACCTGTACAACTGGTACGACACGCAGAGCAAGGCTCCCTTGCCGCCCCGCTACGTGTCGACCGTCGATTCCGGCAACTTCGTGGCAAGCTTGATTGTCGTCTATCAGGCGCTCGCCGAATGGGCGGAGTCGGAAGCCGTTTTTCGCGAACGATTACACGCTTTGCGCAAAGCGGTTTGGCGGATCGTCGAAGACACCGATTTTCGCCCGCTCTACAGTCCGGCGGAACGACTTTTTGCACTTGGCTTTCACGTCGATCGCAACGAAAGAGAGTCCATCCTGTACGACCTGCTCGCATCCGAGGCTCGGCAGGCGAGCTTTGTCGCGATCGCGCTAGGGCAGATACCGGTCTCGCATTGGTTCACACTCAGTCGCACGATGACGATGGCCAATGGGTGGCGTACGTTGTTGTCGTGGTCGGGAACCATGTTTGAGTACCTCATGCCGAGCCTCATTATGCGGCATGATCGCAACACGATTTGGGCGTACACCTATCAAGGGGTCATTCGCCGCCAGCAGTCGTACGCAGATGCGCGCAGAGTACCTCTTGGCATATCGGAAAGCGGGTATTATGCGTTCGACTATCAATTGAACTACCAATATCGGGCCTTTGGTGTGCCTGGTTTGGGACTGGATAGGGGATTGGAGCGGCAGTTGGTGGTGGCGCCATATGCTGCGCTTCTCGCGTTGCCGTTAGCGCCTGAGGCAAGCCTGCAATCCTTACGGCAGTTCGCCAAGCTTGGTGCAAAAGGCGCCTACGGCTACTATGAGGCGGTCGATTTTACGCCAGAGCGCATGCCCCCTGGGCGGACATTCGAAGTGATTCAAAGCTTTATGGCGCATCACCAAGGCATGGGCATGCTCGCCATCACAAACGCATTGCTGGATGATGTGATGATCCGGCGGTTCCACGCGGTGCCCGAAGTACAAGCAACCGATTATATTCTGCAGGAGAGGATACCGCGCAAGGTGGCGTTGCTGGAACGGCCAACCAATTCCGTGTACCTGCCGAATTTCGATCAGCCGCTGCAAGATGGTGAACGCCGACTTACGGAAGCAGATGGCTGGGAAGTCAACGCTTTGGCAAATGGATCGCTGGCGGTCGTGACGACGGCGCGCGGAGAGAGCAGCTTGCGTTGGCGGGGGATCGCCGTGACGCGCTGGCGAGAAGACCGTCATCTGCAACTGAGCGGACCGGTAATGTATATCCACGATGTCGACAGCGAGCTCGCCTGGAGTGCGACCGCCTATCCGGCTGTCATCGGCGGTCCCATCGACGTGTGTTTCCGCCCGGATAAGTCGCAATTTCGGCGCTGTGTCGCAGACATCGAAAGCAAGCTGGACGTCGTGATCGCACCCGAACAGGATGTCGAATTGCGCCGCCTCGAATTAAAAAATACGAGTGAGCGGCCGCGCACCTTGGAAGTGACGTCGTTCGTCGAGTTGTGCCTTGCTGATCCAGCCGCGGATTTGGCTCATCCAGCCTTCGCGAAACTATTTGTCGAGACCGGACACGATGAGCAAACAGGCTTTTTGTTTGCCAAGCGCCGCCGTCGTTCGGACAAGGATGACGAGGTGTGGGCTGTTCATACCTTGTATGCGGTGGAACGCGAGGGTGAGCCGTATGAGTTCGAGACGGATCGGGCAGCGTTCATCGGTCGCGGCAATGGGCTCGACACACCGCAAGGGCTCGCCGGGCGGCTCGCTGGGACGACCGGCTCGGTGGCGGATCCCGCATTCGTCATCCGCCGTCGCCTGCATCTTGGACCAGGGGAAAGCGCCGTGCTCTACGCGCTGACGAGTGTCGCCAACGCGCGCGAGCATGCATTTGCTGCGGCCTCGGCGTTGCGGGAGGCGCGCCAGGCCGAGCGTGCATTCCAACTCGCCTGGGTGCGTGCGCAAATCGACTTGCGTCACGCGCATCTTTCGGTCAAGCAGAGTATTGACGCCCAGCGAATTGCGGCACACTTGCTGCGGCCAAGCGCATTACCTGCTGCACGCAAGCGCGCCATCGAGGCGAATCCGTTGGGTCAGTCAGCCCTCTGGGCTCACGGCTTAGGCGGTGACGTTCCCATTCTGGCGGTCAGCTTTACATCGCCTGCCGATTTGTCGTTTGTCGTCCTCGTGGCTCGCATGCACCAGTATTTGTGCAGACAAGGTATAGCGGTCGATCTCGCCGTGATCGACGAGACGAAAGGTGGCTATCATGATGCGTTGGTCGATCAAATTCGCGATGCACTCGCTCGCCGCGGCATCGCGCCACTTACGCGGGTAGCATTTTTGAAGTCGGAGCAGTTGTCGAGCGCAGAGCGTACGCTATTGGCTGCCGTGGTCAGGGTTTGGCTGCGCGCAGGCGGACCGAGCGTGGCGGCGCAGTTGCGCGAACTCGTGCCGGATGGAAAAACGGAACGCCTGGACGGAAAACCGCTGTCTTTGCGCGAACGGCGCAAGGAGTTGTCACACCATGTCGACGGCGAATTTGCGAACGGGTATGGCGCGTTTGTCGACGGCGGCACGGCCTACCAAATCCGCGTACAGCCAGGGGCGCATTTGGTGCGTCCATGGACGAACGTGATCGCCAATCCTCACTTCGGATGCTTGATCACGGAACTGGGGACAGGCTACACCTGGTGGCGCAATAGCCGCGAGTGTAAGTTGACGCCATGGAATAACGATCCCGTGTTGGACCCGCCCGGAGAGTGTCTGTACATTCGCGATCTCGACACAGGGCAGCTGCTGTCCGCAACGCCAAAGCCAGCGGGCAATCAGCTTACATATACGGTGACGCACCGCTTTGGTGGGACGAGATTTGCTGCTACAGCCGATAGTATTGAATGGACGTTTGATATTGGCGTTCCAACAAGCGATCCAGTCAAAT
Organism: Alicyclobacillus hesperidum subsp. aegles; assembly: GCF_027923525.1. NCBI lineage: Bacteria > Bacillati > Bacillota > Bacilli > Caryophanales > Alicyclobacillaceae > Alicyclobacillus > Alicyclobacillus hesperidum. Next base: position 111,687 of record NZ_BSBJ01000068.1, read on the forward strand.
TGATGCGCCTCGTGGTGCGTAACACAAGCAAACAAACGAGGCGACTGGCCATCAGCTACTATGCGGAATGGGTGCTGGGCGTAACACGCGAGGGGCAGACTTCGTTCGTGGTCAGTGATTGGGACGAGGAAAGTGCGACACTTGTCGCCCGCAACACGTACCAAGAGGCATTTCGCAGCGCGATCGCGTTCCTGCATATGGCGGGTGAACACTTAGGCGAACCGGAGTGGACGGCCGATCGCGACAGGTTCTTTGGGGACGCCGGTTCGTTTGCACGCCCCGCCGGCCTCGTTGAACGACACTTCTCGGCGAAGGGTGGCGCCGTACCCAATGCCTGCGGCGTTGTTAAGCGCGAGATCGAAATACAGCCTGGAGGCGAAGCGACGATTATCGTTCTTTTAGGCTGCGCGGAATCAGTGGACGAGGTGCGTAACCTGGTGCGGACATATCGCGATCCGCTGGCGTGTGCAGAGGCCTTTGCGGAAACAGCGGCGCTTTGGCAGGAGACATTGGGTAAAGTGCAAGTGGCGACGCCGGATAGATCGTTTGACATTCTGATGAACGGGTGGCTCTTGTACCAAGCTCTGGCGTGCCGCTTATGGGCGCGCACGGCGTTTTACCAAGCGGGAGGCGCATTCGGCTTTCGCGACCAATTGCAAGACGCCTTATCCCTCCTACATGCGGATCCGTCGTATCTGCGGGCGCAAATCGTTCTTAATGCTGGCCATCAGTATGAAGCGGGCGACGTGCAACATTGGTGGCACGAAGAAACGGGTAAAGGAATTCGCACGAAGTTTGCGGACGATTTGCTGTGGCTACCGTATGCGGTCTCGCGTTATGTGGAGCACACCGGGGACAATTCCATCCTCGCCGTGCGCGTTCCGTTTCTCACGAGTCGACCGCTCGCCGAAGATGAGTTGGAACGGTATGAGGACACGGTGGTCGGTGATACGTCAGGTACGATTGCCGAACACTGTCTGCGTGCCGTCCTGCGGGCACTGCGCTTTGGTGAACATGGGTTGCCGCTCATCGGCATCGGCGACTGGAATGATGGACTCAGTCGTGTCGGTGCCAAGGGACGCGGAGAAAGTGTATGGCTTGCGTGGTTTTTGATCGACGTGATCAACCGCATGCTCGATTTGCACGACCCTGTGTTTACCGCGGATATTCGCTCGCGCCTGCGGAACGCGCGCGATCAATTGGCCCACAATGTCAACGAACACGCGTGGGATGGCGTGTGGTATCGCCGAGCTTTCACCGATGCTGGCAGGTGGCTCGGATCCATCGTGGACAGGGAATGCAGAATCGATGCCATCGCCCAATCTTGGTCTGTCATCTCAGGTGCGGCGCCGCCAGAGCGTCAACAGCGAGCGATGCGGTCGTTCGACCGCGAATTGGTCGATAGGAGCTTGCAGGTTGCGCGACTTTTGACCCCGGCGTTTGATACGACAGATCCGAGTCCAGGTTATATCCAGGGATACCCGCCTGGCATTCGCGAGAATGGCGGCCAATATACCCATGGCGTAATCTGGAGCATTGTTGCCTGGGCGAGGTTGGGTCGAAGCGATAAGGCGTACGAGTTGTTTACGATGCTTAATCCAATCCACCACACGAAGACCAGGCGTGAGGTCGAAACATACGGCAACGAGCCATATGTCATGACGGCCGATATCTACACCGCAAGCCCGCATCCGGGGCGCGCGGGGTGGTCGTGGTACACGGGGGCGGCCGGTTGGATGTATCAAGCTGGCCTGGAGGCTATCTTGGGGGTTGTTCGCCGGGCGGATCGGCTGTATATACGCCCTTGTGTGCCGCCTGAGTGGGATGAGTTTACAATCGCGTATCGATACCATAGTGCGACGTACCGAATTCGGGTGCGGTGTGAGGCGGGCGTTGAGGCGCATGTGGCGGCTGGTCTATGGACTTTGGATGGACAGAGTCTGGCCACGGATTACTTGGTGCTTGCCGACGATGGTCGCGAGCACGATGTGTCATTGATTATTGGGGTGGAGCCAGAACAAGAGACAGGCACCGGCTCTCTGTAATGACGAACGGCGACGCGAGTGCCTTGGCACAAAGGATCGACCGCTTGACACAGGCGGCGAAGGGTGTTACTATGCTTTTCGCCGCTGTGATGGCGGCGCTCATCTTGCCAAACTACGCGTTGTGGGGTTCCTCAAAGATGAGTTGGATCACCAACATCTTCTAGTGGACAACCAACGTCCTGCGTAGTATAGTAGTCGATGCCGCTGCGGACGGCGCCCTACGGCAACGCCCGGTGGCCAGTCGGTCAAGATGCTGAGCTCGCCAGAGAGTGAGCGATGCAAAACTTACCGGTTGACGATGAAGTGTGAGATGTGATATATTGATTGGGCTGCCTCGAACGGCAGCGTCGCTCCTTGAAAACTAAACACACACCACGCCAGTTCATCTGTCTCGCGTATGCGGGATAGTGAGATTTCATTGAGAGTTTGATCCTGGCTCAGGACGAACGCTGGCGGCGTGCCTAATACATGCAAGTCGTGCGGACATCTTCGGATGTCAGCGGCGGACGGGTGAGTAACACGTGGGCAATCTGCCTTTCAGACCGGAATAACACTCGGAAACGGGTGCTAATGCCGGATAGGTCACGAGGAGGCATCTTCTTGTGAGGAAAGCTGCAAATGCAGCGCTGAAAGAGGAGCCCGCGGCGCATTAGCTAGTTGGTGAGGTAACGGCTCACCAAGGCGACGATGCGTAGCCGACCTGAGAGGGTGACCGGCCACACTGGGACTGAGACACGGCCCAGACTCCTACGGGAGGCAGCAGTAGGGAATCTTCCGCAATGGGCGAAAGCCTGACGGAGCAACGCCGCGTGAGCGAAGAAGGCCTTCGGGTTGTAAAGCTCTGTTGCTCGGGGAGAGCGATAAGGAGAGTGGAAAGCTCCTTAGGAGACGGTACCGAGTGAGGAAGCCCCGGCAAACTACGTGCCAGCAGCCGCGGTAATACGTAGGGGGCAAGCGTTGTCCGGAATCACTGGGCGTAAAGCGTGCGTAGGCGGTTGTGTAAGTCTGGAGTGAAAGTCCATGGCTCAACCATGGGATGGCTTTGGAAACTGTATGACTTGAGTGCTGGAGAGGCAAGGGGAATTCCACGTGTAGCGGTGAAATGCGTAGATATGTGGAGGAATACCAGTGGCGAAGGCGCCTTGCTGGACAGTGACTGACGCTGAGGCACGAAAGCGTGGGGAGCAAACAGGATTAGATACCCTGGTAGTCCACGCCGTAAACGATGAGTGCTAGGTGTTGGGGGGATACACCTCAGTGCCGAAGGAAACCCAATAAGCACTCCGCCTGGGGAGTACGGTCGCAAGACTGAAACTCAAAGGAATTGACGGGGGCCCGCACAAGCAGTGGAGCATGTGGTTTAATTCGAAGCAACGCGAAGAACCTTACCAGGGTTTGACATCCCTCTGACGGGTGCAGAGATGTACCTTCCCTTCGGGGCAGAGGAGACAGGTGGTGCATGGTTGTCGTCAGCTCGTGTCGTGAGATGTTGGGTTAAGTCCCGCAACGAGCGCAACCCTTGACCTGTG
>NZ_BSBJ01000069.1:0-351 GCF_027923525.1 Alicyclobacillus hesperidum subsp. aegles
GATATTACAGATGTGACACCTGTGGAACATGCCCGATACGAGCTCGGTGCACAAAAGGGTTGGGTAATCGACAAATCGGCGTAAGTCGCGAGCTCCAAAGATACAAACAAATGACAAGGGAACGTCTGTCAAGTGAGGAAGGCCGAGAACTCTCAGTCAGACGTATGGTGGAGGTTGAGAGCGTGTTTGGGCAACTAAAAGCCAATCGCGGGTTCCGCAGATTTCACCTGCGGGGCTTATTTAAGACGCACATTGAAGTGGGGCTCGTAAGTTTAGCCCACAATCTGATGAAGAAGGCGGCTTTATCCGCGTAGGAGGAGCTACCTTGCAAGCACAGAACGCAAAAAAAAA
>NZ_BSBJ01000070.1:0-201710 GCF_027923525.1 Alicyclobacillus hesperidum subsp. aegles
GGTCACCCTCTCAGGTCGGCTACGCATCGTCGCCTTGGTGAGCCGTTACCTCACCAACTAGCTAATGCGCCGCGGGCTCCTCTTTCAGCGCTGCATTTGCAGCTTTCCTCACAAGAAGATGCCTCCTCGTGACCCATCCGGCATTAGCACCCGTTTCCGAGTGTTATTCCGGTCTGAAAGGCAGATTGCCCACGTGTTACTCACCCGTCCGCCGCTGACATCCGAAGATGTCCGCACGACTTGCATGTATTAGGCACGCCGCCAGCGTTCGTCCTGAGCCAGGATCAAACTCTCAATGAAATCTCACTATCTCGCATACGCGAGACAGATGAACTGGCGTGGTGTGTGTTTAGTTTTCAAGGAGCGACGCTGCCGTTCGAGGCAGCCCAATCAATATATCACATCTCACACTTCATCGTCAACCGGTAAGTTTTGCATCGCTCACTCACTTGCGAGCTCAACATCTTCACCGACTAGCCACTGGGCGTTGCCGTAGGGCGCCGTCCCAAGCGGCATCGACTACTATACTACGCAGGATGGAGATTGTCCACTAGAAGATGTTGGTGAACCAACTCATCTTTGAGGAACCTCACAACGCGTAGTTTGGCAAGATGAGCGCCGCCATCACAGCGGCGAAAAGGATAGTAACACCCTTCGCCGCCTGTGTCAAGTGCCCGCCACACATGCTGTGGATCACTCTGACCGCTCGCGCATCAACGGGAACAGCAGTACATCGCGAATCGAAGGTTGACCCGTAAGCAACATCACTAAACGGTCGATCCCAACACCGAGGCCTCCCGTGGGCGGCATACCATGTTCGAGCGCGGTCAGGAAGTCCTCATCAAGCTCTTGTGCTTCCTCGTTTCCGGCTTCTTTCTCCCGAAGTTGGGCCATGAAACGTTCCCTTTGATCGATCGGATCATTCAATTCACTGAATGCGTTGGCATGTTCGCGCCCCACAATGAAAAGTTCAAACCGATCTGTGAATCGCGGATCGTCCGCGTTTTTCTTCGCAAGCGGTGAGATTTCGACGGGATGCCCATATACAAAAGTAGGCTGAATAAGCTTGTCCTCAACCCGCTGTTCAAAGAACTCGTTGAGAATGTGTCCATAGGTCATGTGTTCCTCAAAGCGCACCCCATGTTCGCGGGCGATCGCGCGAGCAGCGTCGTCACCGGCGATCGTCCGGAAATCGACCCCGGTATGCTCACGCACGAGATCGAGCATATGGGCACGGCGCCACGGCGATTCGAGATCGATCTCAGCATCGCCGTACACAAGGTGCAGCGACCCTGTCACGGTTAATGCTGCGTGTCGAATCATGGCTTCTGTCAAATCCATAATGTCGTGAAAGTCTGCATACGCTTCATACAATTCCAGCATGGTGAATTCGGGGTTGTGCCTGGTCGATACGCCTTCATTGCGATACACGCGCCCGATTTCGTACACGCGCTCCAACCCACCGACAATCAGCCTTTTCAAGTGGAGTTCAATTGCGATCCGCAGGTGCAATTCCATATCCAAGGCGTTGTGGTGCGTGAGGAACGGCCGCGCATGAGCTCCACTTGCCACCGTATGTAGCGTCGGTGTCTCGACCTCAAGATAGCCGCGATCCGCCAAAAAGTCACGAATCGCTTGAATGATACGCGACCGCATGATAAAAATCTGACGAACGTCGGGGTTTACAATCAAATCGAGATACCTCTGGCGATAGCGCGTCTCGATATCCTTTAAACCGTGCCACTTTTCTGGCAGCGGCCGCAACGCCTTTGCCAAGACTGTGATTTGCTCGGCAAGCACCGTAATTTCTCCGCGGTTCGTGCGAAACACAGTGCCCTCAACGCCGATAAAATCGCCTAAATCCAACAGCTGAAACATGTCGTATTGCGCGTCTCCAAGGACGTCAAGTTTCGCATATATTTGGATGTTTCCGGTCAAATCGTTAAGGACCGCAAATGTCGCCTTACCATGGCCGCGACGCACCATCATTCGACCCGCAATACGCACATGCAAGGACACAGTTTCCAACTCATCTTTGTCCTTACCTTCACCAAACGCCAGAATGTCGGCCGCATGGTGAGTAACAGGATACCTCGCGCCAAATGGATCGATCCCGCGCTCGCGGAGCGCATTCATCTTTTCAATACGCATTTGTATCAAGTCGTTATCTTCCAAGATGCCACTCCCCTTATGTATGGTTGCACATAAATGGACGAGGCCCAGCCTCGTCCCGAGTTCATCGATCATGGCAGATGATTTAGCGTTTGATATCGAGAATTTTGAACTGAATGACACCTGCAGGGACATTGACCTCAACAATGGAACCAATTGTCTTGCCAAGCAGCGCCTTACCGACTGGGGACTCGTTCGAAATCTTGTTCTCCGCCGGATTTGCTTCGGCCGAACCAACGATGGTATATTGCACATCTTCGTCAAATTCCACGTCGCGAAGTGTTACCGTAGAACCAATGCTCACCACGTTGGTATCGACTTCGTCTTCATTGATAATTCGCGCATTGCGCAATTGCTTTTCGAGCGTCATAATGCGCCCTTCAATAAACGCCTGCTCGTTCTTGGCGTCCTCATATTCAGAGTTCTCACTGATATCTCCATAGCTAATCGCGACCTTGATACGCTCTGCGACCTCGCGCCGCTTTACGCTCTTTAGGAGTTCCAGTTCCTCCTCAAGTTTCTTCAGACCCTCCGGCGTCAAAAGAACTTCTTTTTCTGCCATATGCCTTCTCTCCTTTACACAAGCCAGTGAACGATTCATATGCGACAAGCGTGCCTACCATGTATATGGCAGCACGCGCATTCCAAGGGCCATCGCTGTCGAGAAGACGCCGAGCGAGAGGCTGTCGATGATCTATGCGCCATTATAGAGACGGCCCCACAGATTGTCAACGGACGTTCCGCTTGGCTTCTGTGTCATCATTGTCCACAGCTTCAGACCCGGAACGACCAAACAACTCATCTTCACTAATCTGCAAGATGCGGGATATTTCGCCGATCAGCTGGGGAGTCGGAACTCGGGTGCCACGCTCGAGTGAACCCACAATCGCGACACTGACACCTAATTTCTGCGCTAATTCGACCTGTGTCAAGTTTTTCAGTTTCCGAAACGCCCGTAGCTTTCTACCAAAAACGTCCGACATATCGCACCTCATCTCCAGCCTGCAAAGACCTTGCAAGTTCTGCCATCCGGATCCCCCCCAACGCCGGGCGATCCGGCGTCATGTCCGCCAGCGGAACGATCACAAAAGCCCGCTCCCACATTCGCGGGTGGGGAATCTGCAAATCGGAAACGCAATAGTATTCGTTGTCATACAACAGGATGTCGAGATCGAGCGTACGTGGTCCGAAGCGGATTGTGCGTTCGCGTCCCGCCTCCTGCTCAAGGCGAGATAGGTGCCCGAGGATCTCGCGCGGCTTGGCGTTGGTACGCAAATGAACGACCATATTGAGAAACTTGCCTTGATCTAGATATCCCACAGGTTCTGTTTCATAGACAGGTGAACATTGCACAACTGTTCCAATATCGCTTAACCCACACACTGCAGCATCGAGATGAAATAGGCGCTTGCCCACATTGGATCCTGCCCCAATATAGACATCATGTGCCTCATCATGCGCTTGAAGCATGGACAATCGCCTCCATCATCCGACACAATCGAACCGTCGCGCGCACATCGTGAACACGGATGATCTCCACACCTTGAATCACTGCGTAAGCAGCGGTCGCAAGGCTGCCCTCGAGCCGTTCGCCCACCGGCAAGTCCAACACGTTACCTATCACGCGTTTTCGACTCGTCCCAAGCAAGACCGGGTAACCCAAAGCACGAAACTTGTCGATCTCGCTTATGCACGCAAGGTTTTGCGCCTGGGTTTTCGCAAAACCCACCCCCGGATCGACAATCAGTTGTCCTGGTTGCACACCGCTCTCCAGAAGGCGATCAATTCCGTAACGAACTTCAGCCACGAAGCCGTCGACGGTAAGCGACGGCTCGATATGCGAACGGTTGTGCATATACACGTACTGTGAACCGGTCTCGCGAACGATGCGGGCCATATCGGGATCCGCAGCAGCAGACACATCATTGATAATGTCGACGCCCATGTCGGCAGCCCGACGCGCTGTCTGTGCGTGATACGTATCGACAGAAATCGGCACCGATAGTTCGCGACACAATCTCGTAAGGACGGGCTTTAATCGTTGCCACTCCGTATCGGGATCAACAGGCTTGAATCCCGGGCGTGTGCTTTCCGCACCGATGTCGATCAGCTCAGCCCCCTCGTCCACCATGGCGAACGCGCGCTCACTTGCCGCTCCCGGATCAACATAACGCCCACCATCAGAAAACGAATCCGGCGTGACATTCAAGATGCCCATGACACGTGTCATACGGTTCCTTCACCCTCATGATCCACGGTTGTCTGCAGTGTCGCCATCATCGACTCAAGTTCCTCTTCTTCAAACGTGTAGACGTTCCCACAAAAGTGGCAAGTAACTTCTGCAATACCCTGCTCCCTGCGGATGGCCCCAAGCTCATCCGTCCCCAAGTTGAGCAAAATCCGTTTAATGCGCTCATACGAACATTTGCAGCGAAAGCGCACATCTTGCATAGCCAATATCTGTGCATCAGGGAAAATTTCGTGTAGCAGAGCCTCTGCGCTCGCATGTGACTCGAGGAACGAAGTCACACTTGGCACTCGCTTCAGCCCTTCTTCGACGTAGGCAATATCGTCCTCACGATGGTCTGGCATCAATTGAATAAGAAATCCTCCGGCAACAATGGGTACGTCATCAGTGCCGACGAGCACACCCGCACCGACGGCGGATGGCGTCTGTTCGGATGTTACGAAATAATACGTAAAATCATCGGCGATCTCACCTGTCTGCAGTTCGCTGCTGCTCGTGTAGTAATCCCGCAAGCCCGTGTCTCGAATGACATATAATTGACCGCGCCCGACAGCACCACCAACGTCCAATTTGCCAGCCGCGTTGAGAGGAAGATCGACATACGGGTTGTCCACATAACCGCGGACGTCTCCGTTAGGCAGAGCCTCCACCCAAATTTGTCCAATCGGGCCATCCCCTGCGACTTTGACGGTAAGTGACTCCTCATTTTTCAACAGCATGGCCATCATCGCCGAGATCGAAGCGGTACGGCCAAGCGCGGCGGTGGCTACAGGCCACGTGTCGTGCCGCTTTTGTAATGTCGCGACAAGTTCCGTCGTCACACAGGTGAGCACACGCACACGACCTTCGCGAGCAATAGCTCGAATGATTCGATCCGTCGTCATGGTAATCCTCCAACCCCCGTATTTGAGCTAGACTGCTTGTTAAGATTCACACGCTTCAATCCGAATATCACTTACAGTTGCTAGGTCGATCTCATATGGGACAATCGCTTGGCCATGTTCATCTTCGATAACCCGCACAATGGGAAACTGAAGATTCTCTGAGGAACGCACAACAACGGCAAGATGCCCATTTGAAAGACGTACGGACATCCCGATTGGGTAAATCGAGATGGTTTCCAAGAAGGCCCGCACCGCAAAATCCGAAAAGCGCCCTTTCGCGTGTTCGTCTTGGATCACCCTCATCGCATCATGAGGCAAAAACGCCCGCCGATACACGCGATTTGCGGTCAAAGCTTCGTACACGTCAGCGACCGCCGACAACTGACTGAATGGATGGATGTCCTTCCCTGTTAGGCCGCCTGGGTACCCGCTCCCATCCATGCGCTCGTGATGTTGCAGCGCAATGATGGAAGAACGTGCAGAGATGTCCCCCTGCCGGCTGAGTATGTCATAACCGAGCTGCGCGTGGCGCTGAACTTCTTGAAATTCCTCATCTGACAAACGCCCAGGCTTTTGCAGCACACTGGCGTCGATGCAGAGCTTACCCACATCATGTAGTAAGGTTCCGATACCAAGATCAATTAATTCCGATTTGTTCAGTCCCATGTGCATACCCAACGCAAGTGCATAAAATGTCACATTCACCGAATGGTGAAAAAGTTCACCATCCGTCACATAGACCGAGCTGAGTTGGTCGCCCGCGGCGCCACTCTCTTTAAGTTGCGCGATCACGTCCTCGACCACCGGAGCAAAGGACTGCCGCAACCGCTTGGGCTGAACATACGGTGTAAATTGAGTGGTGGCAAGTTCGTGCAAGGTATCGTACGTCATCCCGAGCAATTGCACTTTCGTGCGCTCGTCGACAATTTCACGTACCAAAATGTCATCCGTCGCCCGATTTTCGATGCAGACCGCACGGACGCCCACCTCGCCAAGACGGCGAATCAGACTCTCGGTCAGTACAACGCCCCGTGCCAACAGGGTCCTTCCTCGTTTGTCCGCCACCCTTTGTGCTAACACAGAGTTTGGCTTAACGTATTGTAAGGCGACCCACCTCACGGGAAAAATCCCTCCATCGCGATATCATGATTGTTGTCGAATCCCATAACTATTTCACAAAAAAGCCTCCGAGTTCCTGCCTCGGAGGCACAATTTGTGATTCAAATCAGCCACAGCTTTCCATGATCTCACGAACCTCTTGTTCGTCAATCGTCTCTTTTTCCAGCAGTCGCTCTGCCAGCGCATTGAGACAAGCTCGCTTCTCCGTCAGAATCTTACGCGTACGTTCATGGCACGCCTCGACAATATCGCGCATCTCTTTGTCGATTTCGAAGGCAACCTGGTCGCTGTAATTCTGCTCTCCCTGTAAATCTCGCCCCAAGAATATCTGTCCGCCTTGACGGTTGCCGTATTGCAACAGACCGAGTCGGTCGCTCATGCCATATTCGGTAATCATTTGACGAGCGACCGTGGTCACGCGCTCCAAGTCGCCTGATGCACCGGTACTGATTTCCCCAAACACAATCTCTTCTGCAACCCGACCACCCAAGGTCATACAAATTTCATCGAGCATTTGCTGTTTCGTAATGAAATACCTGTCCTCTTTGGGTAGCGATAGGGTATAGCCGCCAGCCATGCCGCGCGGCACAATGGTCACCTTATGTACCGTGCGCTCGGGTTGTACGAAATAGCCAACCACCGCGTGCCCCGCCTCGTGAAACGCCACCAACCGACGTTCCTGTTCACTCATGACACGACTTCGCTTCTCAGGCCCAGCCATCACGCGGTCAATCGCTTCGTCGATATCGCCTTCCGTGATCTCCCGCTCCCGTCTGCGCGCCGCCAATAAAGCGGCTTCGTTCAGGACGTTTTCAAGGTCAGCACCGGTAAACCCTGGCGTACGCTTCGCAATGGTCTCCAAGTTAATACCCTTGGCAAAGGGTTTGTTGCGCGCGTGCACACGTAGAATCTCTTCGCGTCCCTTGACGTCGGGACGGTTGACGACAATTTGCCGATCCATGCGCCCAGGCCGAAGTAGAGCCGGATCAAGAATGTCAGGTCGGTTTGTCGCCGCGATGATAATAATACCCTCATTGGCTGAGAAACCGTCCATCTCGACTAACAACTGGTTGAGCGTCTGCTCGCGCTCGTCGTGCCCACCGCCAAGACCAGCACCCCGGTGGCGACCTACAGCGTCGATTTCATCGATAAAAATGATGCAAGGTGCATTCTTCTTGGCGTTATCAAACAAGTCGCGCACACGAGATGCGCCGACACCCACGAACATTTCGACGAAGTCAGAACCACTGATACTGAAGAATGGAACGCCAGCTTCCCCGGCTACGGCCCGTGCAAGCAAGGTTTTACCTGTACCAGGTGGCCCAACGAGCAAGACACCCTTCGGAATACGGGCACCAAGTGCCGAAAAGCGTTTCGGATCCTTCAGAAACTCGACGATCTCCTCGAGTTCGGCTTTTTCCTCATCCGCCCCTGCAACATCCGCAAAAGTGACCTTCCGCTTTTCCTCAGAATAGAGGCGAGCGCGACTCTTGCCAAAATTCATCACTCGGCTGCCCCCACCCTGAGCCTGATTAAACAGGAAGAACATCAGGATGAACAGGAACACAAAAGGAACCACTTGCTCTAAGAACGAAATCCAGACACTTCCACGCGGTTGTGGTGTTACATTGAAGGAAACGTTGTGATTCGCCAAGAACGGTTCTAAATTGTTGTCATATAGGGCTCGCGTCTCAAACTTTTGCCCATTTTTCAGCGATCCATCAATGGTTGCAGTCAGCCCTTCCGGCGTCACCTGCACCGTCCCACTGATGTCTCCATCTTTGACGTAAGTCACGAATTGCGTGTATGGAATTGGCCCGCGCGCCCGTTCTGAGCCAGTCAGATATTGCACGACGCCAACGAGTACCAACAAAATCAGCACGTATAACAGGATGCTCCGGTAAAAACGGTTCATGCCTTACCTCCTCTCGGTCATGGCGCGACTATTGTACCATACCCATATGGGCGTTCCTAGCAATCGTCAAGCCTGTTCCGGCTTATCCGAATTGCCTGTCGCATAGATGTCAGATTTCAACACGCCGACGAATGGGAGGTTCCGATACCGTTCCGCATAATCGAGTCCATAGCCGACAATAAATTCATTAGGCACGGTAAAGCCATAGTAATCCGGGGCAATCTCCACCTTGCGGCCACCAGGTTTGTCGAACAAGGCTACAATACGAACCGATGCCGCTTGCCGACGAAGTAATGTATCTCGTAAATAGGCCAGCGTAAGACCGGTGTCAACAATGTCTTCGACAATAATGACGTCTCGACCCTCAATCGGTTTGCCAAGGTCATTCAAAATGCGAACCGCACCGGAGGATTGCGTGGAGGCGCCATAGCTGGAAATCGCCATGAAGTCCATCTCCATCGGAACCGTTACCCGCTTGACCAAATCGGCCATGAACAGCGCGGCACCCTTCAAAATGCAAATAAACAGCGGATTTTTATCATAGTAGTCCGCGCTCAACTGTGCGCCTAGCTGGCCCACCTTTTCTAGAATCGTTTGTTCATCAAATAGGATGCGTTCTAAATCCGGATGCATGAGTGCCTCCCAAAACACCTGTGGTTTCTTTATCATACGCTGACCCTTTGCCGTACATGTCCCGACCCTTGCGATCCTGTCCTAGGCTCTCGACGCCCGCGCAAACAATACGTACCCCCCGCTTGCGCCATCCCACCTTAGCACATCTGTGCGAATCGCGCCTGGGATCCAGACGATCTCGCCACCTACGCGAATGATGGGCCACACAGGGCGAAGCCGACGCGGAATTTTGCTGTCTGAAAACACGTCTTGCAGTTTTTTGCTGCCAGCGAGTCCCAGCGGACGGACACGTAGACTTGTCGGCAGACCACAGACGATTTCCACCCGTTCCACATCGGGAACATATGCTCGCCAAGGCGATCTGCGTAGTTGTGCTGGGCGTCTCGCGAGCGGAATCGCACGAAAACGCCAGAACACATCCGCAGAAGCAAATGACAAGTGCCGTACGCGCACCAGATCCCATTGTGCAAGTGAACGGGTACCTAGCGCTTCACAGCCATGCGGTGGTGCCTGATGTCCTATGTATATGCGCCCATACTCTCGCCAAGCGCCCAAACCGTGCGACAAGCTCACAGCAGCCGAGGCAGCATCTTGGCGCAGGGCGAGTTTTCGAATTGGCTCGACATGTGAAAAAAGCCAATCCTGCGCGAAGAAACAATTCAATAGTATGTGAATAACCCTGCGTTGTAAAGAAACGTGAAGCGCGGCAAACGCCTCGGTTGAAATTTCGACGAAACGCTCGGAGCGACGCACAACCACCTGTTCAAGCGCACGCTCTGCTTGTTCCTGCAAAAAGGACTCATCCGCCTGTAATTGTGTGGTCAGATCAAGAGTTCGCACTTCGATGGCAGGTTGAAACGTTTCGAGAACAGGAAGCAACTCGTGCCGAATGCGGTTGCGAAAGAAGCGCGTATCCGCATTTGTCTCATCTTCTCGAAACGGAATGCCCCACGCTTTTGCATACTGTTCAATCTCACTGCGCCCTGTCTGTAATAAAGGCCGGAACAAGCGCACGCCCTCCCGCATGGTAACAGCGCGCATGGCTCCGAGGCCTGCGAGGCTTGTTCCGCGCAACCAACGCATGACAAACGTCTCCAACTGATCTCGACTGTGGTGCGCAACCAAGCAAACGCCATGGTGGTGCAATCTCGTCCTGGTCAACAAAGCCTCATAGCGAGCACGCCGTGCGGCAGCCTCAATTCCTTCGCCGCAAGGGTCCTTGACTTGTACAGGGACGATCTCGCAAGCGACTCCCAATCGAGCACATTGGTGGGCCACGAACTTCGCATCTTCGGCCGCAGACGGTCGCAGCCCGTGATCGACATGGACGACAGAAAAGCCGCCTAAAAGCGGCTCACTTCCCTGCGTGGCGCGATGGCATAAGTGTAGCAGCACCATGGAATCGACACCACCCGAAACGCCAATCACGGCGTGGGCAGATTGAAGTTGATGGACTTTGCAAAAATGAGCAAATTCGCGTTCGATCTGGCCGTTGTTCAATCGCGGTCCGCGCCTTTCGATGACATATCCATCATTGTAGCAAATATGCCACTCAGCTTTGCAAACTACGGCAAACAGGACATCCATTTTTATATCAGGCGCAAATACAGTGCCCATGCACAGGCTGTCGATAATGTTGCGCTGGCAAGGCTTCCCCACATCAGCTTTGCCGACCAATCAGGTCGCTCCGGTTCCTTTGGTAACGGAATGCTGTGCAGTAACATTGCAAAGGTAGTGGCATCTGTCACCGAACCGCGTAACACCTTTTGCAGAATGCTCTGCCAGCACGCTCCCGGCGCTTGCACAATGGCCTTGTTGAGCCATGCTCGCCGCTGTGCTTGGGATTGACTAGATAGATTCGCAGGAGGTTTGACGTCGAGCAGCAAAGCCATAAGTGCGACGCCGACGAGATCGTACTGCGCGCACGCGCGGCGCTCGCAGACGCCCCAAAACGCCCCGTCCGAAGTCGGTGTGAACTGCCGTACGGCTTTGCCAAACGGCGTGACACCCCCCGCGTCCACGAAGCGTACACGCATGTCATCGGATACATCCACTAAGATATTTTGTGCCTTCACGTCGCAAAATGCATATCCGGTCTCGTGCAATTGGACTAACCCTGCCACAATGTCGAGTAACACACGTTGGCGATCCGCTGGTGTCAATCCAGACCACACTTTGTCGAGAGATTTACCCCCCACCCGCTCCATCACGTAAAAATATTGCGCAAGGGGATGGTCACTGTCGTCGATTTGCTGGGGCGCAGGAAACGGAGAACGGGCACCTTTTACGCGCTCCAGCAAAGACCATTCGAACGCGACTTGTCCTGCGCCCGCACAGACCTTCATCGCCCCCGGCAGTCCATCATCGCGATCGACAGCGTAGACGACGCCATTGGCACCAACGCCCAGGCAACCGCGCACGCGCCAGCGGCGACCGGTCCACTTCCCGTGGATCCACGTGCCACTCGGAATCTGCTTCTGCGACTTATCGCTCATGCAAAGTCACGCCTTGGCCCGTCAAACCCGTCGACTTCGCCGCGACGTTCAATAATCAGGGATACTGCATAGTCAATGGCTGGCCCGGTCGGCGTCCCTCCACGCGCGACCAATGCCGATTCAAGAGCGGCAACATCAACCTTGTCCGAGAATGGTTGCACGAGTTTTGTCATTTCCTCTCCTTTCCCGGGAAAACTCAACACGGCGACCGCAAGCGATCCGGTTCTGACCTGCAACGATAATGAAAGATCGCGCACCGCTTCGCGCACGGTAGGAATCTTGTCGCGCATGCTCGCGCTCATATCGAGGGCGACGACGAGTTGTAATGCAACCTCTTCCTCGAGCTTCTCGACCACCTGCATCACGCGCGAACGTTCCGTGGGTGGCAAATCCTCGGTTGTTTTCCCCATGACCGACATGAGTTCCTGATTGACAACCTGCTGCAGGGTCATCTGCATCGTCTGATGAGTCATCATCTGTGCAGTAGCCGAAATGTCGGCCGGTTGCACGATCCGGCACATACCGCCACCGGCATCCGCTATGGATTGTGCTTCTTCATATCCTTTTTGTGCCGCTTCACCGTCGCCAACAATGCCAATGACATTGACGACAATTCCTCGCCCGTAGGCACGTCGCGCTGCATCCACCGGATCCGGCCCGATATTGGAACAACCGTCGGTAATCACGAGAATTTGTCGAATCGTTGCCTCTTTACTCAACGAATCCACCTCCGTATGTCTAGTTGCCAGTATCGCCGACCAATCGGCGATTCATTCCAAAAAAGAGAGTAGATTCGCTTGCACAAAAAGCGCGGCCATTTACGCGCCGCGCTTGCTCTTGTGTGGTTTGCGCAGACTGGGGATGTTCGGCAGTTTAATGGCCGCCCATTCCTCTTGACTGCGTTCGACTACGGCTACAACGACGGTCATATCGTCGCGCACAAGGCCGTGATTCATGCGTACCGCGTGTTCAATCAATTCGTCGGCAATGGCCTGCGGTTCCATCACCGTCAGATCCGCAATCACTTTCTTCAACCAACTGTCACCGTCGTATCGATGCAAAGGAGCGTCGTATAGACCATCCGAGACAAGGATGAGGATATCCCCTGGATACAACTGTTGCTCGATGGCCTGTACCTCGATGTCTTGCAAAATGCCGATGGGCACGTTGCTACCGGTAATTTCGATGACATCGTTCCCACGCTTCACATAGCTGGGTGCAGAGCCGACCTTTAAGAATTCCGCCTTTGCGTTAAATAAGTCGATCAACGCCATGTCGAGCGTTGTGAACATCTCATCGCGGGACCGCAGTAAAAGTGTCGAATTGACGGTGCGGATGGCTAGTTTCTCGTCAAATCCGGCCTTCATTAGTTTTTTCAACAGGTCGATGGCAGCCTTCGACTCCTGGCGCGCTCGTTCGCCGTTACCCATACCGTCGCTGACGGCCACTGCATACCGCCCATTGCCAAGATCCACTGTCGTGTGCGTGTCGCCGGAAACTAAGCGACCATCGCGAGCGACCGCAGCCACTGCAGTGTTCACTTGGAACAAACGGGCGGAAGCAAAGACGCTCGTGCATGGGCCTCCTCCTTCGGACACATGGACGTGCGAGACCGAGATATGCTCGCCCAACACGCCGGACAAGAGGGGCGCAATCATCTTGGCTGCCGTCTCATAAGCTCCCTCGGTCGGTTGCACGACTTCGATCTCGACCTTGCCTGGTTCTAAGCTGACGATATGTACATCGTCGACATATAATCCAAGCTGCTCCAAGGCCCCTAGGATTTGCTCCTCATCCGACAAGAGCGTCTGTTGTTCGGCATCGAGTTCGCGAGCCATTGTACGCACGACTTCCGCGACCCCGGAAAGCTGAGCGGAGAGTAACGTCCGCTGATCGCGCAACTTTTGCAACCATTTGGCATCGCGATGCGTGATGTCAAGGTTATAGCGAAGCGTACCAAGCAATGGGTCAAGTCGGATGCATCGTTCGCGCAACTCCGGGCTGGGAACGGCGCGACGCCCAGCGGACATTTCGAGATTGCGCAACGTGTTCGCGATTGCGTGATACGTCTGCACGCTTTCTTTCTCCCAACAGCGAGATCGCCGCGGACACAACGAGCACACCGTCTGCCTTGTGGCCTCGACCATTTGCGTCACGAGTTGCTGGGCTGTCTGAAATTCACTGTCGCTCGTATCGGCAAAGCTCTCGGACAGTTCGTCAAACACGAGACTGACCTCACTGATCTTTTCCGTAAGTAGAGCATGCACTCGATGCGCGCGGGCTCGCTCCTCCGCCGAATGTTCCGTCGTGCCTGGCACGAACGAACGCAACTCGCGGGACAGGCTGAGAGGGGTGATAAGAAAGCCAATCGAAGCGACGCCGGCAGCAATCATTTGATCCAAGAGCAACGTATAGCCATGCGCATAGGTCAGTGTCAAAACAGTCGTGGCCAGCACGAACGCCAAGGCAATCAAAACCTTGTGTGTATCGCGTAAAAGTCCGCATAGCAGCCCCGCAAAGCCAAAGATGGCCACTTCCGGAAGGGAGGACTGGTGGTTGAGCAGCGTGAGCATGCTCACAGCGATGGCACCTGCGGCACACATGCCCATTCCGCCGGCACTCATGACCAGCACCAACCAGTCGACGGCAACGAGCGCAACAGACACGTTGTGCACCTGTAGGCCATCAAAGCCCATAATCACTGACGCAATCAAGATGATGACACTTAAGAGTTGTTCATATCGCAGTGTGCGTGATGTTTCCTGGCCGACAAACAGGTTCATGCACTGAATGAAAATTAACGATAATATGGTGACGAGAGCTCCTTCGGCGAAGCTGACAAGCACTTCGAGTCCAGTGATTCCTGTACCATACATCCCGAGTTTGGCCAAAAAGCCAACTCCGCCTGCAGCGATGGGGATCCACATCAGATCGGTTGATTCGCGACGAATGACGAAACGCCGGACAAGCCTATAAAGCACGAGCGAGGCAAACATCAAAAAACCATTGTCGATACCGGTGGTTAGCGCTCCAATCACAGCGGCATAGGCAGGCCAAGCGCGGCGCTGGCCTGCCACCTCGGCGAGCACAGCAAAATAGGCAAGGCCGAACGGAGATACAACGTGATCGATGTTGGCTCGTCCGAGCAATAAGCCAAGTACCGCCAACAGAGCAACGCGCCGCCACGCCCGCCAAGTCCACCGTGGGGAGACCGCCGTACGAACGGGCGCTTGTTGATTTTTCTGGCGCTTATGAAGCGATGAGAGTTGGACCATGAGACGTAACTCCCTCCTCGAATGTGTATGGCCATTATACGGGTGGTATGCCTGAATAATTTGTCAAACGGCGTCCGTGGAGGGAACAAAAATTGTGACATGATACGAGAAGGTTCGCATAAGAAAGGGAGAAACCGACATGGAAGAAACACCGTCGCGCGAACGCATGGATTGGCATACGTTTTTTGCCTCACAGAGCCGCGTGATGGCGGCGAGATCAACCTGTCCACGACTCGCGGTCGGATGTGTCATTGTCCGCGAAAAACGGATCATTGCCAGTGGCTACAACGGAAGCATCCACGGCGATGAACATTGTATCGATGTTGGCTGCAAGGTCATCTCCGGCCATTGTGTACGAGCTGTGCACGCCGAACAGAACGCGTTGCTGCAGTGTGCCCGCTTTGGCATCGCGGCGGAGGGTGCAGATCTGTACGTAACACATACACCGTGTCTTAACTGCACCAAAAGTTTGATTCAAGCTGGAATCGCAAGAGTATTTTACGAGTTTGCATATCGTCCCGATCCATACGCGCAGGAACTGTTGAACAAAGCGGGGATTTTTGTCGAACAAGTCACGAGTAGGCTCGATTTGCTTCTGGATCTTCGCGAAGGAAACCGATGACGTCGATTTTCGGCGGTCAAGTGAGAAGAATGCGGTCATTCTGGGCGCAGATTGGAGCCATCGTGCGTAGACTAACAACAAACACCGAAGAACCGCGGCGAACACCGCGATGGGCGAGGTGAAGTGGAATGCCAGAATGGCTTCGTAGTCAGCTCAGGCGAGCGTTCCTCAATCGCGATCGAAAGTCCATCCTGATGCTTAATCAAGCATTCTACCGTTATCGCCAGACGCGAACATAAAACGGGCGGCCACACTGGGCCGCCTCGAAAAGCCACTGACCTTGCACCGCTCAACGCTATCTGGCAATGCGGCCATGAAATTTGTTTACAATGCGCGACAGAACTTCCTCTGTGACAGGACCAAGTTGGGCTTTATACATATCGAGAGATATGTGGCACCCATCGCGGTCGTTCTCCTCATCAAAGGCTAGAATCACACGTTGGCCGTCAGACAACTCGTATTCCAAATAATAGGTATTCATGAGCAACCAACCTCTCCACAAGCAAAACACCGGGCCTTGCTTCCAAGCCCGGTGTTTTGCTTGTGCATTAGCCGCGGCGTCCGCCGCGCCCACCGCGTTTGCTTTCATTGCGGCGCAGCGCTGAAAGGCGCTCTTCGCTGTCCTTTAGAAACCGGTTCATAATCTGTTCGAACCCCGGTCGCCGCCCATCACCGCGGTGACCGCCCCCGCGCGGACCACCGTGCCCACGGCCTGATTGGCCGTTGGTGGAAGACTCATTGGCCTGGCGAATGGAAAGGGCGATTTTTCCATCCCCACCGATGCTGATGATCTTCACTGTGACTTCGTCGTCGACTTTCAAAAAGTCGTGGACGTCTTTCACGTAGCTGTCCGAAATCTCGGAGATGTGCACCAATCCAGTTGCGCCCTCGGGCAAAGTTACAAAAGCCCCAAACTTCGTGATGCCTGTAACTTTCCCTGTCACCTTGCTGCCGACCTCAATGGCCATAAAGACGTCTGTTCCTCCCTGTTCGCATGAGACGAAAGAATCATTTCTGATGAGTGCGAAGCTATCCAACGAGTCATCCTTGGATCAGGATATCCTCTTTGCAAGAATGGAACACAAGGACCGACTGCGAATTACGACAATCTTAGCCTTTATGACCATTCGGTTGCAAATCGAACGGAACTTGATTTGGCATCACCAAATTCTGATGTTCCGTTGCGTACTTTTCAATATACGATGGATCATTCAATTGTTGCTTCTCTTTTTGAAGGGTTTGCTGCTGTGTCTGTATGCGGTGCAGTTGATTCTGAAGCTCGACGTTTTGGGCCTGAAGTTGCTTCAACTGAGGACGCTCCGCATGTAGAAAGTACACTGCGGCCCAACCACAAATGACGATCATCGCAAGATAGCGTACGCGCATCCACGGATGCCGAACGGCACGGCTTCTATGTTGCTCGGCACCATAACGTTGACGGTCTGCTCGCACGAGTATACGCTCCCTCATGGACGTTGACAAAGCTGAGGACTACTGTACCGGCTTTCGAGTACGCCTTAACCATTTCGCCGTCAGTTGCCAAAACTCCTCTTGCCATTGCGAAAGTTTTTTCCGCCAAGCGGCATCTTCCGCCACGTATCGTCGGATTGGAAACGTGAGTATCAAGAACACAATCGACAGCAGTCTGGCCATGACATCCTCGAACCGACAGCCCAACCGATACAACAACGTAGCCAAGCCACTGACCAATCGCCAAATCAAACGCGCTGGCACGCCAAACAGCATGTACAACATGCGGCCACAGATGAGTACGACAACGCGCATGACATGCAGGATGGCAAAGGCACTACCCACGACCCAGCGCCTCAGGAGTAAGCGATACAAAGCATACCCGGCGGTAAGCAACAAGAATGTCCAAATGCGGAACGCACCGGAGATGGTACGATACGTGCATACGTATACGACAACAGCAGCGACAAGCCAAAAGGCGAGATCGAACAATGGCCGTAACCGACGCAACCAACGCGATGCGCCCGTGATGGTATTGTAGAAGTCAAACGTCGCTCCCATAGCCATGCCGCACAGAACCATCCATGCGACGTATGCGGCGTTTTGCGCTGTGTTCATCGCAACAACCGCCCCATCAATCCCCGCGGCTTGCCATCGTCATACACGATGGCCCCTATCTCGCCCTCGATGCACACGATACCTGCTTGTCTATCAAACTGCTTCATGTGCAGCGACTGCCCTGCGATACGCATATTGCCTGCCGTGGTGGACAATTCAAACGCCTGAACGTCAAAGCTCTCGACGCGCTTGACCCCCGTGATTTGCAACTCGCGGCGCCCTGTCAAGTGCACATCGTGTTCCTCAGCCGCAGCCATACCGCCACCTCCATCGACCCAAGTCGTCCATCTTTAGTCTATGAGGAGGTTTGCGATATAGAACGACGGATATGCAAAAGGACCGATCCGTTACAAACGGATCGATCCTCCAATTTAGCGAGCGACGTCTTCGTCTTCGTCGTCGACAAACGCGGCATCTACTTGATCTTTGCGCGTCTCCACCGCAATCACGTCATACAAGGAAGCAGCCTCATCCCGGCGCGGATTCTCGGTCAGCTTGCGAACGACGACCGTCATGGTCTTGTTACCATAGCGAATGATAAGTTCGTCGTCGACCGCGACGTCTGTCGATGCTTTCGCTGTGCGCCCGTTGACGCTCACACGACCAGCGTCGCAAATCTGCTTCGCCAATGTACGTCGTTTGATGAGACGCGATACTTTGAGAAACTTATCGAGACGCAAGGCTTACCGCGTGCTTTCCTTCAGCTTGTTGCCCGGCTTAAATGCAGGAACGGTAGACGCCGGGATTTCAATGACTTCACCAGTCTGCGGATTCCGGCCGGAACGCGCGGCGCGCGAACGAGTCTCGAATGTGCCGAAACCGATGACCTGCACCTTTTCCCCTGCAGCCAGAGCTTCCTCGATGGTGTCGAAGACGCTGTTGACAGCCAATTCGGCGTCCTTCTTTTTCAGACCGGTCTTCTCGGCCACCTTGTTTATCAGTTCCATCTTATTCACTCGCGAGATACCCCTTTCGTGGGAATGTCGGGAATCTAATTCGTCCTTCGCCGCAGGAATCCTGCTAATTTTCCTTCGGAAGCGTTATTTTTGCTTCATTCCAGTAGCGATCGAGCGTTTCCTGCGATATGTCTGACCAGGATTCGTTGCTTTCCGCCACACGCCGCTCCACGTACTGAAATCGATTGGTGAATTTGCGCGTCGCCCTTGCCAATAACGTCTCGGCATCCAGTTGCAGAAACCGGGCGATATTGACACAAGCGAACAGTAAATCCCCCAACTTTTCTGCCACCGCTGTATCACGCCTGCGATCGCGGACAAGCTCGATTTCAAGTTCATTCATTTCCTCTTTTATCTTGTCCCATACATCCTCGAGCTTTGCCCAGTCGAATCCGACTTTGGCGGCGGCAACCTGAACGCCCTGTGCAACCGCGAGCGCAGGCCCTGCAAAGGATACCGTGGAAAGCACACTCTTCTGACTCTCTTGTTTTGTGCGCTCTTCCGCTTTCACACGCTCCCAAATGGCATTTACTTCTTCGGCAGATTGTGCAGATTTCTCACCAAACACGTGCGGATGGCGACGCACCAGCTTCTCTGACAGTCGAGCGAATACGTCGCGCACGTCAAAATCGCCTACTTCGCTGGCAATCTGCGCGTGCAACAACACCTGCAAAAGCAGATCCCCAAGCTCTTCCGCCAGATGGTCTGGATCTTGCTCGTCGATGGCTGCCGCGACTTCGTAGGCCTCTTCGATGACGTACTTGCGCAACGATTCGTGCGTTTGCTTCCTGTCCCACGGGCACCCATCCGGACCTCGCAACGTCTCGACGATGCCAACAGCCGCAAACGGATCTCGCCAGGTGAGCCGAGCCTCCTGTACAGGCGGGACATACACAGTCGTCAGGTGATCGATCCAATCAAGCCTGTCCAATTCGTACAACGGCACGACCTCTATGCGCTCCTCCCCTGTCACACCGGCAGCGCGAATCACGGTTACTGGGTAGTCGTCCGGATAGACATCCATGAGACTCAACTTCACATCAGTCGCTACTTGCCGTTGATATACTTGGGCGATAAGCGTGTGCAGGCGCGGGTGTAACAGACGGCTCGCCAGTTGCGTCCCGTCAAGCAACAGGAGTCCCTCTATGGGGTCGATCCGCAACCTCGATGCGGCAACATCCAGAAAGCTCTGCCCGGGTCCGATTTCGATCGCGACCTCAGGGTCGTTCATTGCGAGTAGAAGCTGCACACTCAACTCCGCGATGAGCGGATGCCCTGGCACGGCGTAAATCACGTGATCGTGCGTTCGCGCGCGCTCCCGCACCCGCTCGGCCATCCGAGCGTAGGCCTCATCAAACGTCTCGCTTGTTTCATAGATGTCGTCAAGGGACTCATACGCGACGCCGAGTTCGGGCAGCGAACGGACGACCGGATGCACGGCCGTGCGCAACACGACAGGCCATCCGGATTGTAGCAAACGATATGTGCCGAGGGGCAACCCGTTCAAATCCCCCGGTCCGAGCCCTACTACATGCACGATTCCCACGTAAAAACCGCCCTTCTGCAACGTAAACGTGTCATTGGCCAGTATAAACAATCTGCCACTGCACGGGAAATCTCCTTACGCCGAAAAGGCCTGTTGCGGACTCTCCTGCAACAGGCCTTTTCAGAAAAACAGCAGACAATACCAGGATTCCGTGAGCAAGCTCATTATTGCTCCATTTGTTTACCAAGAAAGCCGGCTGCCGTTTCGGCAAGCTTCGTTTCCGTCTCTCCCATCCGCACATTGTCTTCGCGCGTCACCAGGATGACTGCACCAATTGGATCGCCAGCGGCGATAATGGGAGCGATCACGCGTGCACCAAAGCGCTCGCTCCGATCCCGGACAATCGAGTAGTCGCCGGGTGTAGAGTTGATCACCGTCTTGCGATCCTCCATCGCCTGTTCGATGTCTTCGCTGACCTGCTTCTCCAAGAAATCCTTCTTCGAGGCACCCGCAACTGCGATGATGACATCGCGATCGGCAATCATAGCGATATGTCCAGTCGACTCCGCCAATGAATCGGCGTACTCCTTTGCAAAATCACCAAGTTCGCCAATCGGCGAGTACTTCTTCAAGATGACTTCCCCGTCGCGATCGACAAAGATTTCTAAGGGATCGCCTTCGCGGATCCGCAACGTGCGTCGAATTTCCTTCGGAATTACAACACGACCGAGGTCATCAATTCTCCGTACGATGCCTGTAGCTTTCAAGAAATGATCCCTCACCCTCATGAAGTTTGGTGCAACGGATGTCTGACGTGACTGTATTATGTGACACCATAAGATCCTCTATGCACCAAGGAAGCATGAGGGTTGTCGTTAAACACCGGCCACTTCCTCCTGCGTTTTGGACTGGCGGACCATCTCCAGATAATCGCGCAAAAATGCGGAAAGCTTGTTCAGAATCTCTTTCCCAGGCATACCCTTCGTGCGGAACGACACGAAGAATAGGCCGTTGGGTCGGCTTGTCGGCTGACCGTGGTGCTTCATCGCCATCGCCAACGCTTTGCTATAGTCGACAGGCCGCGATGCATCGTTGCCAAAGCGAATAGCTGTCTCAGCGCCATGCACCGAGATCTGATCGACGCCGGCGCTGGCGGCGAGGCTCTTGAGCCGCGTGACGTTGAGCAGGTTGCGTACCTCGGTGGGCAGATCGCCATAGCGATCCTCGAGTTCTTCTTCGAGATCGTCCGCCTCCATCAAGGTCTGGACCGCACGGAAGCGTTTATACATCGCAATTTTCTGCGCCGAATCGGAGATATAGGTATCCGGGATATACGCTTCAACCGGCAGATCGATACTCGGTTCGACGCCTTGTTCCACTTGCTCTCCGCGCAGTTCGCGAACCGCCTGCGCCAGCATCTCGGTATACATATCAAAGCCGACGGAATTGATGAATCCGTGTTGTTCAGCGCCGAGCAAATTGCCTGCACCGCGAATGGACAGATCGCGCATGGCAATCTTAAAGCCGCTGCCAAGTTCTGTGAACTCCTTGATGGCTGACAACCGCTTTTCTGCCACCTCTGTGAGCACTTTGTCCCGCTGATACGTGAAATACGCGTAAGCGATCCGATTCGAACGCCCAACGCGCCCGCGCAGTTGGTACAACTGTGAAAGCCCGAACTTGTCGGCATCGTAGACAATCAACGTGTTGACGTTGGAAATGTCAAGTCCCGTCTCAATGATGGTGGTCGTAACGAGAATGTCGATCTCGCCCTCGAGAAAATCGAGCATCACCCGCTCGAGTTCAGCCTCCTGCATCTGCCCGTGGGCAACGGTCACGCGGGCGTCCGGCGCCATCTCCTGCACCCGCTCGGCCATGCGATGAATGTTGTGAACCTGGTTGTAAACAAAGTACACCTGACCACCGCGCCCAAGTTCTCGCTCCAACGCTTCCCGAATCAACCCCTCGTTGTACTCGACGACATACGTTTGTACCGGAAAGCGATTCTCTGGAGGCGTCTCAATCACGGACAAGTCACGCACACCCATCATCGACATGTGCAGCGTTCGCGGAATAGGCGTCGCGGTCAACGTCAAGCAGTCGACATTGGCGCGCAACTGCTTTAGGCGCTCCTTGTGCGTCACGCCAAAGCGCTGCTCTTCATCGACAATAAGCAAGCCAAGGTCCTTAAATTGAATGGACTTTTGCAGCAAACGATGCGTTCCGATCACGACGTCGACTGTGCCGTCCTTTAATCCCTTGATACAAGCCTGCGAATCCTTGCGCGATCGAAACCTGCTCAACATGTCGATAGTCACCGGAAACCCGGCAAAACGCTCCTTAAATGTCTCATAGTGCTGTTGTGCCAACACAGTTGTTGGTACAAGGACGGCCACCTGCTTGCCGTCCATAACAGCCTTAAAGGCAGCCCGGACAGCGACTTCCGTCTTCCCATATCCGACATCTCCGCACAACAGCCTATCCATTGGCCTTGCCCGCTCCATGTCGCGCTTAATATCCGCGATCGCACGCAATTGATCCGGTGTTTCCTCGTACGGAAACATATTTTCGAAGTCAACTTGCCATGGTGTGTCCGGTGAGAATGCATGTCCCGGCGTCGCCTCGCGCTGCGCGTACAACTTCACGAGGTCGGCCGCAATATCCTTGACCGTCTTACTGACGCGATTTTTGACCTTTTGCCATTCGCCACTACCCAGATGGTGTAGTTTGGGCTCCTTTTCGCCCGAGCCGATATAGCGCTGAATTTGATCGATCTGATCGACCGGTACATACAAGCTGTCGTTGCCTGCATAGCTCAAGTACAAATAATCGTTATGTCGTCCCTCGACTTCGAGCGTCTTGATGCCCATGTACTTGCCAATACCATGGTTGACGTGGACGACATAGTCGCCAACATTCAATTCCTGATAGCTTTTAATTCGCTCGGCGTCCGAGACGTTCGAGCGCGTGCGCCGGTGTTTGCGTTTGGCGGTAAACACCTCGGTCTCGACGATGAGCGCGATATGCTGCATCGGCAATTCAAAGCCACTCGACAAGTTGGCGACGACGATTTGCGGCTCTTTGGCGCCAGGTGTGAACGACTCCACTTCGTCCGCACCGATCCGATAATCGTCCAACACGCGCGCGAGATGCTCCGCACGCTCCTTGGTCGCAGCCGCAAACACGACGTTCATACCGGCGTGCTGCCAGCGTGCGACTTCCGTCTTCAAGACATTCATCTGGCCATGGAAGTTCTGCATGCTCCGCGCCGTCAGATTGACAACCTGCCCGAAACGCGTACCTGCCTGGCTGCGGGTGAACGTCGAAAAGTGCACCTTCGCTTTCGACAATTCTGCAATCTTCGCCTCATAGTCAACGGCCTCGACCGTGCCTGATAAGACTTCACCACGCATGAGCGCACCCGAGAGCCACTCATTGAACTCCCTCTCTAAAGCTTGCGCACGCTCCAGCAATCGCGATGTCTCGTCCAGGCAGACAAACGTCGAACCCGTGACATGATCGAACAGCGTATCCACGTGATCGGTAAGAAGTCCGCGGTATCGGGCGAGCCCTGGGAACGACTGCCCACTCTGCAACTTGCGCAAATCTGCACCAATCGCCGTCTGCAATCGATCGCGTACATCGGCGTCCGTCGTCGTGCGCAGGCGAGACTCAAGGTGTTCGGCAACGCGATCCGCCACCTCTGCCGCCACACTGGGGGGCACGGCCAAATCGATGGCAGGTCCGAAAGATACCTCGTTCAGCTTCTCAAGCGAGCGTTGCGTGTCGGGATCGAACGTGCGAATCGAATCGATCTCGGTATCAAACCATTCCATCCGATAGGGCTGTGTCGCCGCCATCGGAAAAACGTCCAAAATGCCGCCGCGAACGCTGAACTGGCCTCTACTCTCAACCAGATCAACACGTTCATAACCGCCTTTCACCAACTGCGCCACAACATCGTCAAGTGGCTGATTCAGGCCAACCTCGAGCCGAACGAGCGTTTGCATAAACTGACTGCGCTTCGTAATAGGTTGCCAAGCGGCCAAAAGCGTCGTTACCACGACAACAGGGCCCTCCGCAACGAGGGCCTCCATCACATGCAACCGATCTGACATGACGTCAGATGAAGCTGCGATATAGTCGACCAAAGCGTTTTCGCGCTCCGGAAACAGATAGACGCGCGCATCTGGAAGATACTCTTTCAGGTCTTCCCAAACGGTTTGCGCTTGACTCGCCGTATGCGTCACCACGATCATGGACTCGGGCCCACGTGCATTGCGCAATGCGTACAGTGCGGCCATCGTCAATTGTCGAGCCGCGCCTGTCACGCCTGTGATCAGTGCGTCATTGCGCCGTGGCCCCATCCCGCCGGCCAACGCTTGAAGCGCGTCATCAGCAGCCATGAGTTGGACGAGACCTTTCACACTACTCCCCCTCCCAGTCCGCGCACGGAGTTGGATCTATTGAATGATGTTGCCCTCTATCAAGAGCTCTGGATGCATCGCAACAGCTTGTTCGCAGGCGTCGCAAACCGTCTGAATCTCATACTTGTCCGGGCCCGCATGAATCACGTCGCGCTGATGTTCAACGTCCAAATGATGCAACCCAAGCCGTGATACGGCGTCGGCGTATGACCAAGCTTCGTGATCGACGACGCCAACCGGCTGTTTACAATACCGGCATACGTATTCAAAGCGCATCTGCGCCACCCCCGACAACGATGTCTGCCATTAGTATGGGGGTAGAACAAAATGGACATACGTCACACAGCAAATTTGCACGCACAAGCCGATCCAACTAAAACGAAACGCGGTTATATTGATTCATCGCATGTTCAAAACCGTGCTCGACGGCATGCATTGCCGCCTCCGCGGCGGCCGCGGCTGCCTTTTCCACCCGCACGCGCTCCTCTTCAGGGAAGGTGCCCAGCACATACGGAATGATGTCGGATCCACGCGGTGGACGCCCGATGCCGATGCGAATACGGCAAAAGGTATCCGTTCCCAACGACTGTATCAGCGATACCACACCGTTGTGCCCGCCCGCCGAACCGCGCGCACGCAGTTTGAGTTGACCGGGTGGAAAATCCATATCGTCGTATATCACCAAGATGTCTTGCTCGACATCCAATTTGTAAAAGCGGACGATCTCGGCAGCTGCAACTCCGCTTACGTTCATATACGTCTGCGGTTTCACGAGCAGAACTGGTTCCCCCGCAATCCGCGCCTCACCGATGAGCGATTGAAATTTGGCGCGATCGACAACGACGCCGAGCCTTTGAGCGGCGTTATCGATCGCCCAAAAGCCGACGTTGTGCCGGGTTCGTTCGTATTTGAAGCCTGGGTTACCAAGCCCAATGATTGCTTTCAAAAGTCTGTATCCTCCTGTGGCGATGGCGCTCAGTCAAACAACTGGCTGATGGAGCGCTGTGTATGCACGCGGATGATGGCCTCGGCAATCAGTTCGGCTACGGATAAGACGCGAATTTTATCGATCCGCTTATGTTCCGGCAAGGCAATCGTATTGGTGACTACGACTTCTTGGATCTCGGATTTCGCGATGCGCTCGACCCCGGCACCGGACAGCACCGGGTGAATGCAACACGCGTAAACACCTTTCGCTCCCCGTGCCAACAACTCGCTGGCCCCTGCCGAGATGGTTCCGGCGGTGTCGATCATGTCGTCGATAAGAATAGCCGTCTTGCCCTCAATATCGCCGATGATGTTCATCACTTTTGCTTCGTTGACTTCGGGACGTCGCTTATCGATGATGGCCAAAGGCGCCCCCAGCCGCTCGGCGAATGCGCGGGCTCGCGTCACACCACCCATGTCTGGCGACACGACGACGGGATTCTCAATTTGCTTGTCCAGAAAATAATCAGCCAGAATCGGCATGCCAATCAAATGATCCAGCGGGATGTCGAAGAAGCCCTGAATCTGACCTGCGTGCAAGTCCATGCAGATCACGCGGGAAGCCCCTGCTGTCTCAAGCAGGTTGGCGACCAATTTTGCCGTGATCGGATCGCGAGCGCGCGCCTTGCGGTCCTGACGCGCATATCCATAATACGGAATGACAACGTTGATGGTGCGCGCCGACGCTCGCTTGACAGCGTCGATCAAGATCAATAACTCCATGAGGTGCTCATTGACCGGCGCGCTCGTCGGTTGAATAATAAACACGTTGCTACCGCGAACGCTCTCGCCCAGCTTGATCTGCACTTCGCCGTCCTTGAAGCGGCTGACCTTGCACTCGGCCAAAGAGACGCCAATATAATCAGCAATTTCCTGCGCCAAGGCTGGATTGGCGTTTCCCGTGACAAGCTTCAAATCGCTGTCAATGGCCACTGTCGTCCCCGCCTTTCACGAGATTCTGGTTCTGCTTGCGCGCTTTCCACGCTCGTACATAGTTCGGCTTCGTCGTTTGGGGAACGCGAGAGATGACAAACGCGTCATCCCCTACGTTGTCTGTGACGGTCGATCCGGCCGTGATGTACGCCCCCTCGCCGATGACGAGCGGCGCGATAAGATTGACGTTCGATCCGACGAAACTGTTGTCGCCAATCACCGTTCTGTGTTTGCGCTCGCCGTCGTAGTTGACCGTGATCACGCCGCAGCCGACGTTCACTTGGCTACCCACGTCTGCGTCGCCGACGTACGCGAGGTGACTTACCTTTGTATCGTCGCCAATATTGCTATTTTTGACTTCGACGAAATCGCCAATCTTGACGCGCTTACCAACGCGCGAACCCGGCCGCAGGTAGGCAAACGGCCCAACTTGAGCTTGCTCACCAATTTCACTTTCCACCGCAACCGCATTCTGCACGACGGCACCCGCTTCAACCCGCGTGTCGACGAGCCTGGTATGCGGGCCGATCACCGCGCCTTCGCAAACTACCGTGCGACCGCTGAGCAACGTCCCAGGCAACAGTGTAACATCCGGAGCGAGCACCACGTCGGCATCGATATAGGTATTGCTTGGATCAACAATGGTCACACCTTCGCGCATCCATCGCGTGGCGATATTGTGGCGGCAAATCTGCTCGACGTGCGCCAGTTGTGCGCGATCATTGACACTGGCGATTTCCAAAGGATCCTCGACCATCCGGGCAATCACGCGTTCGCCGTCGGTACGAAGGATGGCGAGCGTGTCCGTCAAATAATATTCACGTTGAGCGTTATCTGCTTGTAACCGACCCACCGACGCTTGAAGTGCGTCCAGCCGATATGCGTAAATGCCAGTATTGATTATTCGATGCTTGCGCTCTTCAACAGACGCGTCCTTTTCCTCGACGACGCGAAGAACGCCGCCCTCGTCATCCAGAAAGACACGCCCTAATCCCGTCGGATCTGGAACAGAGGCCGTTAATACGACCGCCGCTGCACCAGTCGTTTCGCGCGCCTCAAACATACTTGCAATCGTCTGCGGACGGATGAGCGGCGCATCGCCGTACAGCACGACCACGGTATTTGTATCCGAACGCAATGTGGGAAGAGCCGCCTTGACGGCGTCGCCAGTACCAAGCTGAGCTTCTTGAACTGCGATGTCTGCACGCCCAGCGACTGCTGCCGCCACGCGTTCCCGCTGCTGGCCGACGACAACGACAATTTGGTCGACGCCCACCTCTTCGAGTGTGTCGAGAATATGGTGAATCATCGGTTTCCCGCAGACCGGATGCAACACCTTATGCGTCTGCGATTTCATGCGTGTGCCATGGCCAGCGGCCAACACAATGGCACTCCTCGTCATTCGGATCTCCCCCACACAACGTAACACTGCGGATCTTGACTGATGTTGTCGACCCCCAGTGTACCTGAAGGACATTTGCGATTTCAATTTCAAACGCCCTTATCCACAAAAAAGCCCTGGCATTTGCCAGGGACTTTTCAAACAAGATTCAAAAGTTGTTCAAAAAGGTCAGTTGCCCTTCCAGGGGTACGCTTTACCTGGTCGTCTCACCGACCACTTGCTCTTCCGCCTGGATGGTTTCGCCGGGCTGTTGAGCATCGCGGAAATACGCATCGAGGACTGCCTCTTGAATCTTTTGCCGCGTCGATGCAGAAATGGGATGCGCGATGTCCCTGAATTCGCCGTCTGGGGTCTTTTTACTCGGCATCGCAACAAACATCCCATTGTTTCCATCAATAATGCGAATATCGTGGACTACGAATTCGCTATCAATGGTAATAGAAGCAATCGCCTTCATACGGCCTTCTGTCGCAACCTTGCGAAGCCTTACATCGGTGATTTGCACCCTTTTCACCACCCTGATGTCGCGATTGGTCAGTTCTACCTAAAACACCAATTCAACATCGAGGCGGTAAACTCCTGCATCAAACGTCATACATTATTCAAAAATTCACGTACATGCGGTACATCAACCACGATACGCAATGAATTCAATTTCTACGCGCGCCCCGCGCGGAAGGGCCGCAACTTGTACCGTCGATCGCGCCGGTCGATGATCTCCAAAAAAACTTGCGCACGCCTCATTGACGACCTGAAATTCCGCGAGATCCGTCATAAAAATGGTCGCCTTGACGACTTGCTCGCGCGTGCTACCTGCAGCTTTGAGGACTGCGTCCAAGTTCGCAAACACCTGCGCGACCTGCTCGGCGATACCACCCTCAACGATGTGGCCTTCCTTCGTCAGCGGTATTTGTCCCGAGGTATACAAAAACGGACCAACACTGACTGCCTGTGAATACGGGCCAATCGCGGCCGGTGCGTCATTCGTTTGAATGATATCCATGCTACATCCTCCTCAAGGGTTTCTCGCCCATCATCATTGTGTTAAGGGAAACGGGCGAACTTCAATACCAGCCTCACTGACTTCGTTCACTTGTAACAGAGCCACGTATGAATCGACCATCTTGGCCACCGGCATCGCAGTCGCCATAAAGACGGCTGTGCCAACCACTTCGGCATCGAACTCGGCCAACAATTGCGCCACTGCCCTCGCGGTCGCACCCGCCCGCATGAAGTCGTCGACGATAAGGGCCCGCGCGTCGTTTGGCACCAGCCTCTTACTGAGCGACATCGTCTGAATGCGCTTCGCCGATCCAGATACGTAATGCGTGGTCACGGACGCCCCTTCGGTAACGCGTTGGTCGCGCCGTACAATCGCGATGGGAACGTGGAGGTAGCGAGCCACCGATGCCGCGAGCGTAATGCCCTTGGTCTCTACCGTCACGACGACGTTGACGCCCGCGTGTTGAAAATGCGCACTCACTAACCGCCCAACAAAATCGAGAACATCCGGATCCCCCAGAACGTCCGACAGGTAGACAAACTGCCCCGCTAACACCCTGTCCGGATCGGAGAGTCGCGCCGCAAGTTCACCCAGAAATGCAGCTCTGTCGTCATGGGCGACAACGGGCCGATAGCGCACGCCGCCCTGGACGCCTACCATCGTCTCGACGTTCCCCGTTCCTGCGCCCGCAAACGTCTCCCGAATGAGCGCAATATCTTCACTTAGCGTCGATTTTGCGACTCCCCATCGATCTGCGAGCTGTGTCACATGAAGCGGCGCCGCAGGTTGTTCGACAAGTCGCTGGGTCAGGCGAATCAGTCGTTCCTGTCGCTGCATGGCGACGCTCCTTTCCCGCGAACTGGGCGTTTCCTACTCTTACTCAGCGGCAGTTTGCCCCACCACTTCTTCAGCGCCGACAAAGCGGCATATGTACACGTCTTTCATAATCCCGCGCAAGGCGTTGTACATCCGCTGCGCCTGTCCCGACGTCACAGCAAGGCAAAACAACGTCGGACCGCTGCCCGACATGTGCACAGGATGGTGCGTCACTGCTTCAACCTTTTCGGCCAGGGCCCGCAATTCCGGATACATGTCAAACGTGACGCGCTGCAATGCGTTACGCACCAAGGGAGCGATCCCCTGTCCGTTTGCTTCCGCCAGACAACTCACCATCGCTGCACTTGCCGGGCTGTCCGTAAAGTCATCCGGTCGTAACCCCTGATAGACCTCCGCCGTCGACACAAACAGACGTGGATGGACGAGCACCGCAAACATCGGAAGCACATAAGGAATGCGTGTCAATTTCTCGCCACGACCGCGCGCAATTGCCGTACCGCCATACATGCAAAACGGCACATCCGAACCAATGCGAGCCCCCACTTGTGACAGTTCCTCGAGCGACATACCGGTTCCGAACAACTCGTTCAACCCGCGTAGAACCGCAGCCGCATCGCTCGATCCGCCTGCCAAGCCGGCCGCAATCGGAATGTGCTTCTCAAGCTGGATGTGCACGCCTGCAGCTATGCCTGTGTGCTCAAAAAAACAGTGCGCCGCCTGCACCGCGAGGTTGCGCTCGTCGACAGGAATGGCAGCCGATGTGCTTTCAATGGTCACCTCTCCCGCCGGGCGCTTATCGAGCCATACCAAGTCGGATAGGTCGATACTTTGCATGACCATGTCAACCTCGTGGTACCCGTCGTCGCGGCGACCCAATACGTCCAACGTCAAGTTGATTTTCGCGTACGCCCGCTTAAACAACAAAATGCCCCACCTCGACTAGGACTAGCATGCCGAGGTGGAGCGGCAAAGTCAAGATCCGGTTACAGCATCGCGTAACTAGGACCATCCGACTGCACCGGAAGCTCGTGGACGCGCACTGCACCCAACTGGGTCAGTCGTTGCTCAAGCGGTGCCAACTTTTCGTAGAAGACGCACAACACATCCCCGGCTTGCATGTCGCATAGTGCCGCCTCCATCGCCTGCACCTCCGACAAGACCACCGCCACTGGCTTGTGAGGCACCGCCTGCGCAATGGCTGTCTGCAGAATGCGGGCGATCTCGCCCGGTTTGCGTCCCCGTAAATCCTGATCCTCTTTGACGATGAACTGATCGAACCATGGCGCCAACGCTTGTGCTGCCTGCTCGACGACGTGATCGGCCCGGTCTCCCGGAACGCCAACAACACCTAGCAGCCGCTTGTGCGGCACCCGCGCCAGCCACTCGCCGACGCGTTGAAAGCCCGCTGGATTGTGAGCATAGTCAAGGATGACATGAGCGCCATTCTGCAACTGAAACATTGCACAACGCCCTTGATTGCGATCCGGTTCAAACGTCCGCAAGGCCTTTGCGACCAAGCGCCGAGGAAGGCCTGCCGCACGCATCGCCGCGGTCGCAAGCAAGGCATTTTCCACATGAAAACCGACAGTGCCGCCTAACGTAATGGGAATCTCGGCAACGGGAACAACGGTCCGCCGCACGCGCCCATTCGCCTCGACAATCTGTCCATCTTCCACGTAAAATGCAGTGCCGCCGGCTGCAATATGGCGGGCGATCCGCTCGTTCCGCTGCGACGAAGAGGTCAAAAAGGCCTCAGCCTGAAAGCGGGAACGCATCGCCATGACGCGATCGTCGTCGGCGTTGAGCACAACGATTCCACCCGGGCGCACACGCTCGCCTACCAATGCTTTGACATGCGCGATGTCATCGATGGAATCGAGGCAATCTTGACCGACGTGATCGAGCGAGATGTTTGTGATGACCCCGACATCCGCGTAGTCGTAGGCAAGACCGCCACGGATGATGCCGCCGCGCGCGGTCTCGAGCACAGCGACCTCTACTTCTGGATGAGAGAGCACCAAGCGAGCACTGCGCGGTCCTGTCGTATCGCCTGGTTGTACCAACGTGCCGCCAATATAGACGCCGCCTGTCGACGTGTGACCCACCGTTTTGCCAGCCGTGGCAAAGCCGTGCGCAACCAGGCGCGAGGTCGTCGTCTTGCCGTTGGTGCCCGTGATGGAGATGATGGGAATACGCCCGTTCTGGCCATTTGGGAACAACGACTCCACAATCGCCTCAGCCACCCGCCGCGGCTCGCCCTGGGAAGGATGTTCATGCATGCGGATGCCTGGCGCCGCGTTGACTTCGATCACCGCGCAATTGCCACGCGCTGCAGGTTCATTCAGCGAGCGGATCACCATATCGACGCCACACACGTCGAGCCCAATGTGCATCGCACTCTGTTCCGCAATTCTCCGGTACGTCGGGTGGATCACATCCGTGACATCACAAGCTTCGCCACCTGTTGATAGATTGGCACTGTCGCGTACCGTGACGCGTTCTCCCTGTGCCGGGACACTTTCAAGTGTGTAGCCAGCCTTTGCTAAAGCCGCTTCGACAACCGCGTCGATCGCGATGCGCGTGAGCGGCTTTTCGTGCCCGACTCCCCGCCTCGGATCCTGATTCACCCGCTCAATTAACTCGCGAATCGTCGCCTTGCCGTCGCCCTCCACCATCGCAGGTTGGCGCAACGATGCAGCCACACAGCGCCCGTCGACGACGAGCAAACGGACGTTGGATCCAGGGATGTACTCTTCGATGACGGCGCTTCGCGAAAATTCCGACGCAACAGCAAACGCCTTGCGCACCTCGTCTTCTGTCGTTAAATTCAATGAGACACCCTGGCCCTGGCGACCATCCAGCGGTTTTACAACGACCGGCGCCCCCACGTCGTGCAACCAACCGACTGCCTCCTCGGGCGATGTGGCAACCCCGCCATAAGGCACCGGAATCCCCACGTCTTCCAGCAAACGTTTGGTAAACGCCTTGTCACTCGCGATGTCGACACCGACGCATGACGTCTTTTGCGTAATCGTCGCTTCAACCCGCTTGCGATGGACGCCGTACCCCAGTTCCAAGAAACTGCCTTGCAGGCGGCGAACCGGAATGCCTCGTCGCTTACAGGCATCAACGATGGCCTGGGTACTTGGGCCAAGTTGGTATTGCGCATAGATGTCGCGCGCCTCCGTGATGATCTGCGCAACATCTGGCGCGCGTTCGTTGCGACTGAGTGCGCGGACAAGTTCCACTGCTTGCAAGAGCAACCAGCGCTGCGTCTCAAAGCATGCACATTCCAAGACAATGTCGTAGATACCCGGACCATCGGCATACACCGTCTTGCCATAGTTGACGCCGAGCCCAGCCAAGTTTGCCAACTCAATGGCGACGTGTTCACAGATGTGCCCGAAATATGTTCCGCCCTGAAGGCGCTCCACAAAGCCTCCTGGCGCACCTTTGGCACAGTGGTGCTCGGCAAGTCCCGGCAAAAGCGCGAGCAGGCGTTCCGTGAAGCCAGGGTAATCCACGCTCTCTTTTTCCGTCCATTCACCCAAGTGAATGCGCGCGACAAGGATGGGTTTATACAGATAGACGTTCGGGCCTTCGAAATGCCGAACTGATTGAATGTTCATGAGGAAAGCTCCTTGCGGTGAAGCCATTGTTCAAAATCGGGAATTGGTTTTCGATCGCGCAGTAAGAACCCGCACCCTTCGGGCAACATGTGCAACTGGACGCCGCATAAGGCCAGCGACTCGTCCCGCCGCACGCGATCCAGATTTGAATATGACACCTTCCCTGCATCCACAATGCTTACGGCCCCCCGGCCAATCACTTGCAAGACGTGATCGCGCACAATGACGGCCGTATCTTCGTCGATCCCAAGGCCAAGATGATGCGGATACTGGGCGACTGCCGACAACAATCTACCAAGCCTACCTCGCTGTGCAAAATGTTGATCGATTACGCAGCCGTCAAGAAACTCCATGCCCGGTGCCATGTCCACGATCGAGGGTCGCGGATTGGTTTCCGCCTGGCCATCGACAATCATCGTACTTGACATCATCGAGGCACCCGCGCTGGTCCCACCGAGCACAACGCCGCGGTGATGCGCCTCGTGTAGCGCTGCATCCACGCGTGTGCCGCCGAGCAGCTTCGTAATCCGGAGCTGATCCCCTCCAGTAAAGTAAATACAGGTCGCCTGCTCGATCATTTGAATCGCACTCGCAGCATTAGCGGCATCTCGATGCGACACGTCAAACGTCCGCACGTCTTCCACGCCGATGCGCTGAAACACGTCGATGTACTCCGCACCGACTTCCACTGGAAGTTTCGTTGCGACCGTAATCACGAGCACGCGCGCGTGCTTCCCGCCCCCGAGTTCGACGAACCTTCGAAGAATGCGGCACTCGCCCGTTTTATCTTCGGCGCCGCCGACAATAACCAATGGCCCCGACTGACTTGCCAAACGGTTCTCCTCCTCGCGTACCTATGAGCGCCGCCTGCGGATAGGCGATGCTAGTACTTTTTCCACGCAGGTTGGAGTATATTCCAACAAAAATGGCCGGGAACGCGCCCGGCCATCGTCGTCACCTCTGCCCGGTTTTGTCTGCCATAGCTTGCTCTGCGATCTCGATGGCGCGTTTGACCATGTTCCCTGCATCTCTCGCTCGAATTCCGCCCCATCCTTCTTTCTGGACGGTGTCGTAAAACCCGAGTTCCTTCGCAAGTTCCACTTTCAACGCATCGGACATCGTTCCGCCATGCCTTGCCATGCCAAATCCCTCCCTGAGTCAGAGGACGACAGTTCCTAATATGCCGCACTTGTGTCACCTTTATCCCAATATACGAGTGACACAAGCAGGCCTTTGGCACGACAATTCTCGACAAAACAAAAGCGAGGCTCGCGCCTCGCCTACAACGATGTAACATCGTAATATCTCATTGTTCAACAGCGAACTTCGCGGTGTTGCCGTCCTCTGTGCACAGCATGAGCTCAACAGTTTCAGTCAGCACGTCAGCGTAACTGTACGAAACGCGCTCAAACGATCCGTCAGGCGGGTCAAGCTTCACCACAAAGACAGACGGATACGTTTCTTCCAAAACCCCGAAGCGCTCAACCGTCTTACGACGTCCTCCGTTTGCACGAAGGAGTACGCGTTCGCCGATGAGTCCATCCAGACTCTTTTTAATTTCGTGGAGCGCATTTTTGGCCAACACACACCACCTCTTTCCGCGCTTGATTATAGCACGGCAAAGAGGCTATGTCAACAAAATTCAAACATTATATCAGCGTATGTTTTTCGTTGTCAATGGGTAATTTACGACGTTGACGGCCCGTCAGTACGCTGATCTAGGCAACCCCAGCCTGTATTTCCCTCTTGATTCCAACCCTCCGATACCGTCGGTTCCCGTATATGTCGATTTGACGACATCGTACAAATTGACCGTTTCATGAATGGGTGTAAAGGCAATTTTCTCCGCAATGAACACCGGATCAAGCGCGTGGATCATAATGCGCTGCGGGGATGAGGCAAAGTTGGCCCCGGCATCGAGGATCCCCTCGAAGTGCGACTGACAGGCACCTGCAATAATCACGAGATCATCCATATTGCGCACATGCTTCCGTGCATTGGCGACCGTCCGCACGAAGTTTTGGGAGTTCCGGTAATTGCGTATATCCGACCAATCCTTGCCCTTTTTGATGACGCCGTCGTGACCGGTAATAATCAAGATATCCGGCTCATACTGTTCCAGCAAGCCGATAACTTTATCAGGCATCTGCGATTCTGCCACGTGTTGGCCAACCGCCCGGATCCCGAGTTCCCGATACATGGCCATGCACTTTTGCAAATACGTTCCGTCGCCGTCCAAGTGCAGAACCCGGCCGGGCCGCTCAAAAAAATCCGGGTTGCTTTGGAAGCGGCTCTCGCGCCGCAGAGCTCGCTTTTCATACTCATGTGCGCGCCTTGACTGAATCAGGCGTAAACACTCGCCCTCAACCTGATTCCGGGCCGCCTCAAATTGACGAAGTTCATCTTCGCTCACGCGCTCCAAATCGTCAAAAGGCGCGTCTGCCATCAAACGCACGTCGATCCCCTTAAGGATTGCCGTTTCCGTGGCGTTATCCACCTCGACGACGACGAAGCAGACGTCCTTGCCGTAGGACTTACGCGTGACCATTTCGCCCGCTTTCCACATGCAACCACCCCTCACGAACGACTCTGCCATACGATATGCAAGGTCAGTTCGATGTGACAGACGCGGAGGCGGCTCATGAGCAAAGATGGAAGGCAAACCACCGTAGCTATCGTCGCGGCATACAACGAAGCGCAAACCATTGGCAATGTGCTGCGCCAATTGCTGCGCGCAGGTGTCAAGAAAGTCGTGATCGTCGACAACGGAAGCGAGGACGCGACCAGTGAGAAAGCCTTGGCGGTGCATGGCATGGATGTGCGCATCATCAAGTTCCAGCGTGCGCTGGGGCACGACGTGCCACGCGCGATCGGCGCCATAGCTGCCTTGCGTGCATGGTCAAAGCAGGATCTGGCTGCGCTTTTATTCATTGACGGAGACTGGGGCGGTTCATTTGGACCGATGTTGCAGGCATTCATCGACGAAGCGCAAGCGGTACCAAGAGCCATTGTGGGTATTGATGCGGGTAGCTTGCAACACGGCCCCCTTGCCGAGGCCATTCGTTCCGCTTGGCTGCCGGTGTTGGACGTTGCTTTGACATGTGACAAGCCTATACCGTGCCTTCTGCCGCAATACGTGCCGCGCACGGTGTTCCAATCCGTGTCGCCTATTTGGCTAGGATCGCCCGGCGCCTGGTTTGCCGCGACGGTACAAGCCGGTTGGGTTTGGCGAGGATTTCGCGGTTGGAATATCGGCCTGGTCGGCAACCGCTCGCGCTCCGTATCCCACAATCGCCGACTTGCCGACTTGATTCGCCTGGACGCCCGTATTGCAGCAACGCACCTTGGCCTTCAAGGCGACCGTATATCCGTTCTGTCGGCCCTGCCCGGTCGGGAGTGGTCCGTGCTGATCGATTATGCAAGTTCGTTCTGCACAGGACAAAAGCTATGACTTCGTGTAGCGATCCGCCACCTTGCTGGCGCCAAACGAATCGGGCTTGATGTGGGCCTCGTAGCCATTGGCCTCGATCCAGGCGACAATTTCGCGAATCCACTGCTTGGTTTCGCCAGCCTCGCCGATGTCGAGATGAACTTCGATGTGCCACTTGTCTGCGTCCTGTTGTAGATATTCGCTAAGGATACCGCCTGTCTGGATGGAGAGGGATGCTTCGGTGAACATGCGCTGCCTGAGCGCACGCATGTTGGTGTGGTTTTCCTTGTGGATATAATAGCGGGCGCCGTGTCCTACACGATGCAAGATCACCGCCGTAACAAACGTTGCTTCGTGTAGCCGCTCACGCGGCTGTGAATCGGTACCGATGATTAAACGGTACCTATCGGCTGCATGTAATCGCCGTTCACGAATGATATCGTCGGCGACCTGCGCCAACGTCAGTGTGCCTAGCGTCGGACTTCGGAACATCATCATGCCCATCGCCCCCTATGCTATTACTAGTATATTCTTCCCAAAGGCGATGGTCACGTGTAAAAGCCGTTAGGCCCCGTGATAGGGCAGTGCGGACACAGTATGGAAAGCGCTTGCATACAAAACTCCCGTTTCGCATAATAGAAACCGTATTTCCCAGATCACACAATGTCCTGAGGGGTCCTCGCTATGAACATACACGATATCCCGGGTACCATCGCCGTGCGGTCGGAAGATGCGTTTGATACCGAGGCTGTTCGGGCATATCTCGTCCGCGAAAAGCTCATACCATCTGACCAAAGTGCACACTTAGATGTGGTGCAGTTTCCAACTGGTGCTTCCAATCTGACCTACTTGCTTCAATGCGGGTCATGGATGGCCGTGCTGCGTCGCCCCCCACACGGACCACTGCCTCCGCGAGCCCATGACATGAAGCGAGAATCCGCTTTTCTGGCCGAATTGCATCCACACTTCCCCAAGGCGCCGCAACCGTACGCTTTCTGTGAGGACACAACCATCATGGGAGTACCCTTCTTCCTGATGGAATATCGCCCAGGCATCTGCATCGACACGGCCTTCCCGTCCCATGTGCCATTTACGCCGGAGAAAGCAAGAGCCGTTGGCGAACAAGCCGTGCACGCGCTCGTCGAGT
This sequence comes from Alicyclobacillus hesperidum subsp. aegles, assembly GCF_027923525.1. Classification (NCBI taxonomy): domain Bacteria; kingdom Bacillati; phylum Bacillota; class Bacilli; order Caryophanales; family Alicyclobacillaceae; genus Alicyclobacillus; species Alicyclobacillus hesperidum. The sequence goes on from NZ_BSBJ01000070.1 coordinate 37,689, forward strand.
TGCACAACGTAGACATTGCAGAGACAGCGCTTCATACTTTCGGACACCCCGATGGCTTTTTACGACGGCAGGTTGAGGGTTGGATGGAGCGTTTTCGACGATCGGGCACCGGTGAAAGCGTACCAGGAGCCGACGCCTTGATGACATGGCTTGCAGGCAACATCCCAGACACGCACAATCACACCGTCATCCACAACGATTTTAAGCTCAATAACCTGCTCTTTGAGTCAAACTCGCTTGCGGAAATCGTCGGAATTGTCGATTGGGAAATGGCAACTATCGGAGATCCACTGTTCGATCTCGGTGTCATGCTCAGCTATTGGGTGGAGGCCTCTGATCCAGAGCCGCTGCGCAGCCTGCTGCCTTCCGCCACTGTCCTGCCAGGCTTTTTGCGGCGCGACGAAGTCGTACAGATCTACGCTCGCACAAGCGGCCGCTCTGTCGATCATGTGAACTTTTATTATGTGCTTGGAACGTTTAAGTTGGCCGTGATCGTGCAACAGATTTATGTTCGTTACAAAATGGGCAAGACGACCGATCCGCGCTTTGCTCACTTCGGGGATGCGGTACGCACGCTGATCGAACACGCGGTTTGCACCGCCGGCGTATAGGTACCAAAAAGCCAGGCGCCACGCATGACTCGCGCGACGCCTGGCGTCAATCTCAGATCGCTGTAGACTGCGTGCACGTGTGTCGGCAAAGGGCACAACGCCACCCGCGCACAGCCTGTGCTGGCCAGCCTATGCAAATATACGAAAGCGCGCTGTACCCTGGACAACCTTGACGTCCCCAGGCGCTTTTGTCGCCCAAACATCACATGTTACAATCTGCCCATTCGCCGCTTCTTCAACCTCTGTCACGACGCCCTCGCATGTGATGATATCGTCGGGCCTGACCATGTCGATAAAGCGGATCCCGAAGGTCGACAGTTCCCCGGATTCCCCAAACAAATCGGTCAACATCTGCCCCACAAATGCCATCGTCAACATGCCATGCGCGATCACGCCGCCAAGCCCAGCCTCCTGTGCAAACGACTCGACTGTGTGTATCGGATTGAAATCGCCGGATGCCCCCGCGTACATCACCAACTGCGTGCGTGTCACTGGCGGCTTGGTGAGCGGCGCGAGCCGGTCGCCGACGCCAAAGCGCATGCCTTTAGTCATGACTGTTACCTCCCTCCGGCCGATAAATGATGGTCGATGTCGCCGTTTGTACCAAGTCTCCCGCTTCGTTCTCCACCTTGTACGAAAACAAGAGTATAATCATGCGCCCAAGCTTTCCGGATCGCTCCTTGACATCGACCAGCGCCTGGCTCGCATATAACACGTCGCCGGCTAAGATGGGGCGATGGAACACATACGACTGCTCACCATGGATGAGTCCTGCCGTCGGCAATACGAGATTAGGGATACGGCCGTAGTCAAAGGTACGGCTGAATGTCGGCGGCGCCACGAGGCGTCCGTAACGGCTTTTCTTCGCAGCCTCCTCGTTGCTATAGAGGGGATTGTCATCTCCGATGGCCTGCGCAAACTTTCGAATTGCGCCTTTTTCCACTTCGTTTTTCACTGGCTCTGACCAGACGCCAACCAGCGGTAAAAAATCGTGCATATCCACGCCCACAGCTCGCTCCCTTCGCTTTTAATACGCGGACGCCAAACGACCTTGCTCCCACCATTCACGAAGCGTCTTTTTTGAGAATTTGCCAACACTCGTCTTTGGAATTTCCTCTAAAAACACCACATCGTCGGGGAGCCACCACTTGGCCACGCGACCAGACAGATATGTGAGGATTTCCTCCTTTGCGACCTTGCCGCGGGCGTCAGCGCGTAGCACGACACAGGCAAGCGGTCTTTCCTGCCACTTTTCATGCGGTATGGCAATCAGCGCCGCTTCAAGTACATCCGGGTGACCCATCAGCGCATTCTCCAAGTCGACAGACGAAATCCATTCGCCGCCACTCTTGATCAAATCTTTGACGCGATCGACAATCTGCAAATAGCCGTGCTGGTCTATTGTCGCGATATCACCTGTGCGGAACCAACCGTCGATAAAGGCTTCGCGCGTCTTCTCGGCGTCTTTGTAATACGAGTCAATAATCCATGGTCCGCGTAACCACAGTTCCCCCATCTCTTTGCCGTCGTGTGTAACATCTTTGCCGTCGGCATTGACAATGCGCATTTCGAGCCCTGGTACAAGCAACCCGGTTTTCGCCCGAAATTGGTACTTGTCCGGCTCCGGTAGGTCTTTGAGTGACGACTTGGGAAAGCTGACAAACGTGATGGGGCTGGTCTCCGTCTGACCATAGCCCTGATAGAGCTTGACGCCTAGTTCCTTTTCGTATGCCTCGGTCAATGTCGGCGATAGCGCAGACCCGCCAGACATGAAAAGACGAACAGAGGAAAAGTCGTACATACCAGGATGCTCGCGCACATGGTTGAGCACGGCCATCCAGATGGTCGGCACGCCTGCGCTATACGTCACGCGCTCGTTGTGAATCAATGCACAAAGATCTTGTGCCTGCGGACGCGGACCCGGATAGACCTGCTTGGCTCCTATCCAAGTGTCTGAGTACGGTCGGCCCCAGGCGTTGACATGGAACATCGGCACGACCGGCATTGTAACGTCCGCGTCGTCGACGCCAAGTTCTCCAATAAGCGACGTCAGACAATGCAGGTAAAGGCCGCGATGGCTGTAAAGAACGCCTTTGGGATTGCCAGTTGTGGCAGATGTATAGCCGATGATGGCCGTGGTGTTTTCATCGAACGTCGGAAATGCATAATCGTCCGGCGCTTGCGCCAACAATTCCTCGTACGAATAGACAGGTGCAAGCGTGGTCTGAGGCAGCCTCGTAGCATCGGTCATGATTACGTACGCCTCAACCGTAGTAAGTTTCGGCGCAATGCTCTCGATGAGGGGCACCAAATCTTCGTCGATAAACAGCACCTTGTCTTCGGCGTGGTTGATGGTGTATACAATTTGTTCCTGAAACAAGCGAATATTGATGGTGTGCAGCACGCGCTCTGAGCACGGCACAGCGAAGTACAATTCCAGATGGCGATGGTGATTCCAAGCGAACGATCCCACGTGCTCGCCGGGCTTTACGCCAAGCACTTCCCCAAGGACATGAGCGAGTCGACAGACTCGCTTGTACATATCACGGTACGTATATCGAAAGATGCCATGCAAACCTCGAGAAACGATTTCTTTCTCGGGGAATACCGTGTTCGCGCGATACAGTACAGATTTCAATAAAAGCGGATAGTCCATCATGCTCCATCAACCTCTCTTCAAGAGAATACCAGCATGAATGCATCGCACCGTCTATCGCTTAGCTTTCAAAATAGGTCGGAAGTATGGAAGTACCAGGCCATCATCGCGTTCGCTAAACACCACTTCGACCCTATCGCCAATCCCTATGCCCTCACCCGCGTCCACAATGCGCGTCATCATGCGAACACCTTCGTCGAGATCGACAAGCGCGATGGTGAACGGCACTTCGTCTTGAAACGGCCCGAACCCGCGATGCACGACCGTGTAGGTATAAACGGTGCCAAGCCCCTTGGCCTCAACAAAGACGAGATCGTCCGACATGCAGTGGGGACAGATGGAGCGCGGGTAAAATACGTACCGTGCGCAAGTTTTGCAACGTTGGATGCGCAGGACACCTTGGCGACACCCTTCCCAAAACGGGCGTGAGTCCGTGTCGAGAACGGGAACGGGCTTAGCCTGCATCGTCATCTCTAATCCCTCCCTAAGACAACGGTTGCGCTCGAAGACAACTGGACGCCGGTTCCGTGAACGAGTGCAATTTGCGCGTTTGGCACCTGGCGCATACCCGCGTCCCCTCGCAACTGCAAGGCCGCCTCAATGAGCAGGAAGATCCCGTACATGCCTGGATGGCAATAGGACAGACCACCCCCGTTCGTATTCATTGGGAAACTGCCCCCTGGTGCGATCCGCCCACCGCTGACGAACGCCCCACCTTCTCCCTGTTGACAAAAACCCAAAGCTTCGAGCGTTACAATCACCGTGATCGTAAACGAGTCGTAAATCTCGGCGACATCGACGTCGTCGTGGCGAATGCCGGCCATCGCCATGGCGCGTGGCCCGGTCACGGCGGCACCGGTGGATGTCACGTCCGGCATCGAGAGCAATGTGTGATGCGTGTGCGTCTCGGCGTGCCCGAGTACCCAGATGGGCTTGTGCCGACACTGGCGCGCGACGCGTTCGGATGTGACAACAATGGCGCCGCCACCGTCTGTAACTAGACAGCAGTCATATAGATGAAGTGGCTCGCAAATCATTCGGGAGGCAAGGACGTCCTCGACGCTTAGCGGATCGCGCGCGAAGGCACGCGGATTTTGCATCGCCCACTGGCGCGCTGCAACGGCGACCTCGGCAAGCTGCTCGGGGCGCGTGCCGTATTCGTACATGTGCCGCATGGCCGCCATGGCGTACGCCCCTACGGGTACAGGCAATCCAAATGGAGCCTCGTACTGCTCGGTGAGACTGACTTCCCCCGGCACCTTGCCACGCAGGCGCTGAGACCGTTGCGTACTGCCATAGACAATCAGGGCAACCTCGAACAACCCGGCCTGAATCCCGGCCACGGCATGCCCTACATGCGCCTCAAACGAAGAACCACCGATGTTGGTCGAATCCGTATAGATGGGCTGTATGCCTAGATACTCGGCGAGCATCAGGTTGGTCCACGTGGTCCATGCCCCCGCACAAAACAGCGCCTGCACGTCGCGAGTATGCAATCCGGCATCGGTCAAGGCCCGCACCGCTGCTTGCGCCTGTAGCTGAAGGACAGTCTTATCCGGTGTCACGCCAATATCCGATTCCGCGATACCGACAATTGCCGCGATCCGATCGCGCCTCATGACACAACCTCCTCAGCGCATCCTGCAACCGTCGATGTAGATCACTTGGCCCGAGACATAGGCTGCATCGTCACTCGCGAGGAAGGCAACCACATTTGCCACATCCTCTGGTTTCCCGACTCTACGCAGCGCGATCGATTGCACCGCCATTTCCTTAAATTGCTCAAAGTCCATACCGACGCGATCCGCCGTCTGTTTCGTCATATCGGTCTCGATAAAGCCGGGCGCGACCGCGTTCACCCGAATGCCAAATGGCCCAAGTTCGAGTGCGAGGGTGCGCGTAAATCCCTGAATGCCTGCCTTCGCCGCGGCATAGTTGGCCTGCCCCCGGTTGCCAAGGGCGGACGTGCTCGACGTGTTCACGATTTTGCCTGAACGCTGTTGTACCATGTACGCTTGCGCGGCTTTACTGCACAAAAACGCGCCTTTAAGATGCACATTCATCACAATGTCCCAGTCGTCCTCCGACATCTTAAAGAGTAAATTGTCGCGAATCACACCTGCGTTGTTCACGAGGATATCAAGCCGGCCGAAGCGTTCGACGACGGTCTGCATGGCGGTTTCCACTGCAACTTTGTCCGTCACGTCACAACCGAACCCGATGGCCTCACCGCCACCAGCTTGAATGGCCATCACCGTGTCCCCAGTCCACTCTTCTTTCAAATCGAACACAGCCACCTTCGCACCGTCCGCCGCCAGCCGTTTTGCTGTCGCCGCGCCGATCCCTCGTGCCGCACCTGTCACTATTGCTACCTGCCCCGTTAAACGCGCCATACAAATGACTCCCTTCTGTTTTTCTCAGCTTGACGATTCAACCACGGTAAGCGTTTTCAACCCAATCACTTTACCGACATCTCCATGAGTCGCTTGCGATTCTGCTTCTTAAGCTATGGTCGAACTACATAGAGTAACGAACTTCACAGAGGATATGTGCCCGCCTACTCAGGCTGTCGGCGTTGGTATTCCTTGTGCAATTGCGCGGCGATAATATTTTTTTGAATTTCAGACGTCCCTTCATAAATGCGCGTGATACGAGCGTCCCGATAAAACCGCTCGATTGGATACTCCGCAATATAACCAAGCCCACCGTGGATCTGGACCGCCTTGTCGGCGATTCGGTTGTACACCTCAGAACCGTAGAGCTTAAGCATCGCAGCCTCTTTCACCACATTCATGCCTTGGTCAGTCATCCAAGCCACACGGTGCACAAAACTGCGCAACAGCTCGATCTCGGTCGCCATTTCCGCAAGGTAGTGCTGGATAATCTGTTGTTCAAAAATCGGCTTCCCGAACTGCACCCGCTCATGCGCATACTGAACGGATTTATCGAGCAGATACTCGCAGGATCCTAAGCACCTGGCGGCTAAACCAGCCCGGCCATTGGCCAGAATTTTTAAGGCATTGACATACCCATCGCCGGCCACGCCCAGCACGTTCTCTTCCGGCACTTCCATATCGTCGAAGAACAACTGGGCTGTGTGTGACCCATGCAGCCCCATCTTCTTTTCAATATGCCCTACGCGAAAACCCGGGAAATCGCGCTCGACGATAAATGACGTGATCCCCTTTGCTCCCTTCTCGGGATCCGTCACGGCCATGACGGTGAACACGTGTGCCAAAGGCGCATTGGTGATATAAATTTTCTGCCCGTTCAGCACATAGCGATCACCCTTCTTCACGGCTGTCGTTTTGAGCGCCGCCGCGTTCGATCCCGCCTGCGGTTCGGTCAATGCGAATGCCCCTATCCACTCGCCGCTCGCCATCTTCGGAAGGTACTTCATCTTTTGTTCCTTGGTGCCAAACGCAACAATCCCGACAGAACCAATGCCATTATGGGCTCCGATGATCGATGTGTAGCCGTTGATGGTTTTGCCTAACTCCGTAAAGAGCGTGCATTTGCCAACCATGTCAAGCCCTAAGCCACCGTATTCCTCCGGAATGCTAAGCCCAAAAAGACCAAGCCTTCGCGATGCTTCCATGATGTCATCGGGTACCTCATCCTCGTCCTCAATCTGCATCGCGCGCGGTTCGATCACGCCCTCAACGAATTCCCGGATGGCCCGGCGCAACATATCCAGTTCAGGCGTAAGCACATAGTCCATCGGCTCACCTCTCCATTCCAACAGGACTCTCAAGTCCCCAACGCAGCCTACTATTTCACGCATGCGTCATCGATCTCGCGACGCCACTTCTATACCTTCCAGCAACATCGCCGCGAATGCATCAGCAACTTCTTGATCCGACAGTTCGCCGTCAGGATGAAACCATTGGTAGCTCCAGTTTGCAATGCCGAGCAGTGCAAACGCTGCAAGCTTTGGATTGGTTGCGGATCGAAAAGCGCCAGCTTCCACGCCCTCGCGCACCATTTGTTCAATATTGAGACGGAATTGGTTGCGCAATGGTACAATTTTGGCCTTTCGCTCGTCGTTGAGATGGCGCATCTCGCGGAAAAACACGCGCCCCCGAGCACCGCGCTTTTCGATATCGCGAATCAGCATGTACAAGATGGCGCGAACCTTTTCTCGATAAGTCAAATCGGTATCCGCCAAAATTTTGCCCTGTTCCTCGAGCAACGTCACGATGTACTGTTCATGGATGTCCATGAGCAGGGCCTCTTTGCTGGCGAAATAGTAGTAAAACGTCCCTTTGGTGACACCCAGTTCATCACAAATGTCTTGGACAGACGTCTCCGTAAATCCACGTTTCTCAAAAAGGGCAAGACTCACCTCAGCGATGAGTGTTCTCATGTCTGGTTTCTCGTCGTTCATGCACCATCCACTTTCGCTGTAGATTCTTCGCGCAAGGCACGCCGCAACAACTTGCCTACGCTGCTTTTGGGAAGCTCGCTGCGAAACTCGATGAGCTTCGGAACCTTATATGGAGACAATCCCGCTTTACAGTGTGCAATAATTTCGTCTTCCGTCGCTTGCGCACCTGCCTTAAGGACGATAAACGCCTTCACCGTTTCTCCGCGGTACGCATCAGGTACACCGACGACAATGGCCTCCTGAACTGCCGGATGTTCGTATAAAACCTCCTCGACCTCGCGCGGATAGATGTTATAACCACTAGCGATGATCATGTCCTTTTTGCGGTCCACAATCGATACGTAGCCATCTTCGTCGACGGTGGCAATATCGCCCGTATATAACCAGCCGTCACGCAGCGTCCGCGCGGTCTCCTCCGGCATGTTCCAATACCCTTTCATGACTTGCGGGCCACGAATGACCAGTTCGCCAATCTCCCCAACAGGCACCTCCGTGACGCCGTCTTCCAGATCGACGATTTTGTATTCGGTCGACGGGTACGGCAATCCAATCGTCCCTGGCTTACGTGGGGCAAACGTCGAATTGCAGTGCGTCACCGGCGAAGCTTCGGACAAGCCAAATCCTTCGTACACGGTCGTACCCGTTTTCGCTTCAAATGCGCGCATCAACTCGACTGGCATCGGAGCGCCTCCACTATTACAAACTCGTATGCTATTCAAGCCGTAATTTTCGATATTCGGCAAATGTAACAGCGCGGTATACATCGTGGGCACCCCAGGGAACATCGTCGGTTGCTCCGCCTTGATAATCTGTGCCACCTCCGCCGGATCGAAGCGCGGTATCAAGAGTAAGCGTGCGCCGTTATAAATGGAAACGTTCATACACACGGTCATGCCAAAGACGTGGAACAGTGGGAGGACGGTTAGGCACGTATCGTTGCCGGGATGATAACTGTCGCGGAAGAAGTAATAACATTGCAAGGTGTTGGCGACGAGGTTGCGATGCGTCAGCATAGCACCTTTTGAAAGCCCTGTCGTACCACCTGTGTATTGAAGCACAGCGACATCCTCTGCCGGATCGATCATCACTTCGTCCAATGGCCTTGCCAGACCGTTTTGTACCACGGCGGCAAACGGAGTGGTACCCTCAGGTGTGACACTCTGATCCTGCAACGCAACACTAATGATGTACGCCACATCCGTTTCGCTTTGCACACCCTGTACGCGCGGCGCGAGGGCGTCGAGCGTCACCATCACCTTTGCCCCGGAATCGGCCAGAATGTGCTGGAGTTCGCGGGGCACGGACATCGGATTCACCTGTGCGACAACGGCACCTGCCGTCAGGATCCCGTAATACGCAATGACATATTGCGGGCAATTCGGCAACATGATGGCAACTCTATCTCCCTTACCGACGCCCAGTCCTTGAAGTCCTGCAGCAAAGGCATCGACTGCCTGTTGCAACTCGCCGTAGGTCATCTGCCGGCCGTAGAACCACGTGGCAACGCAGTCGCGATACGTCTTCACCGATTGCCTGAATAAATCCCGCATCGATATCTCCGGCACGTCAATGCTCGTCGGAATGTGCGCGGGGTAATGCTGAAACCCATAGCCTTGTAACATTACGCAACCTCCTTTACAATTCCGCGGCGATGCAGGCCGCAGATCAGTGATGCGCCGAGACACCACCGTCGATCGTCAACACAGCCCCCGTCATGTAATCGGATGCGGCGGATGCAAGAAAAACAGCAGCACCCTTTAAGTCAAAGTCGCCGCCAAAGCGCCCCAAAGGCGTCTGTGCCAAAAGTGCCTCGCCAGCCTGGGCGAGAACACCCCTCGACATCTTAGTGGGAAAGAAGCCCGGCGCAATGGCATTGACCGTGACGCCGTGCGGCCCCCATTTGACGGCAAGATCCTTGGTAAATGTCAAAATGGCACCTTTGCTCGTGTTGTAGCCAATGGCATCCATCAATCGCGGATCGACGCCGCCAAAGCCGGCAGTGGAAGCAATGTTGATGATCTTCCCGCCGCCTTGCTGAATCATGACGCGACCAACCGCCTGGCTCATCAAGAACGTGCCCGTGACGTTTGTGTCAATGACCTTACGCCAGGCTTCAAGCGGCATGTCGACAGCAGGGGCACCCCAAGTCGCGCCGCTGTTGTTCACTAAGATGTCGATTCGGCCAAACTCTGCCATGGCCCGCTCGACAACCCGAGCCACGTCCTCAGGTTGCGCGATATCACAGGACATCGCAATCACCTTGACACCTGTCTCGGCTGTAAGGCGATCCGCCACTTCTCTGCAAGCCTCGACCTTGCGCGAGCACAAAAGCAAATCCGCCCCCGCTTCTGCAAGCGCCTCGGCCAACTGTTCACCCAGTCCACGCCCACCCCCTGTGACAATCGCTACTCTGCCATGAAGATCAAATAAATCATGGATATGCATGGAGTTCCCCTCTCTTATGGCGCCTCACGATACTTCCGCAACTCGTCGCGCGCGATTTGCATAAGATGCACTTCATCTGGCCCGTCCGCAATGCGCAAGGTTCGGGCGTTTGCCCAAAAGGCCGCAAGCGGATAATCGTCGCTCACACCGGCGGCGCCATGGGCTTGGATGGCTCGATCGATCACGCGGAGCGCGACGTTGGGCGCAACAGCCTTGATCATTGCAATTTCGGTACGGGCCGCTCGATTGCCAACCGTGTCCATCATGTATGCGGCCTTCAGGGTCAAAAGGCGCGCCTGCTCAATCTCCATTCGGGACTGTGCAATCCAGTCTTGAATGACTCCTTGGCCGGCAAGGGGCTGGCCAAAGGCCACACGCGATTGTACACGCTTACACAAGAGCTCGAGCGCGCGTTCCGCCGCACCTAATAGGCGCATGCAGTGATGAATGCGGCCAGGGCCCAAACGCCCCTGCGCGATCGCGAACCCCTTTCCTTCCCCCCAGATGATGTGACTTGCCGGGACGCGCACCTGATCAAATATAATCTCACCATGACCATGTGGAGCGTGATCGTACCCGAAGACGGAGAGCATGCGTTCGACTCGTACACCAGGCGTATCAAACGGCACGAGAATCATAGACTGTTGTTCATGCCGCGGCGCCTCAGGGTTTGTGCACCCCATGACGATGGCGAATTGGCAATGCGGGTCCCCCGCTCCCGTAGACCACCATTTGCGGCCGTTGACGATATATTCATCTCCCTCGCGAACAATGCTCGCCCTGATATTGGTGGCGTCGCTTGACGCGACATCTGGCTCGGTCATCGCAAAACAAGAGCGAATCTCGCCAGCTAAAAGCGGGCGAAGCCACCGGTCCTTCTGCTCATCGGATCCGTATCGCGCGAGAACTTCCATGTTCCCGGTATCAGGGGCATTACAATTAAAAATTTCAGGAGCGATGATAGATCGACCCATGATTTCACAAAGCGGCGCGTATTCGAGGTTTGTCAGGCCTGCTCCGTATTCACTATCGGGAAGGAACAAATTCCATAATCCTTGCTCCTTTGCCCGTGCCTTCAGCTCCTCCACAATCGGTGGTATGCTCGACCACCGTCGCGATTCACCAGTAAGCGCTTTCAGTTGGGCGACGTAAACAGCTTCGTTCGGGTACACATACGTCTCCATAAACTGCGTGAGCTTTTCTCGTAACCGAACGACCTTCTCAGAATAGGAGAAATCCATGAGCCCCTCCTGTGTACTGACCGGTTGGTATGTTACGGCGCTATTATAACGCACCGATGCCTGTCTCGGCTACATGGAGCGAGGGGAATTTGCACTTTGGATGGCAAACCCCGCCTGCCAGACCGCATCCAGAAGTTCATCGCGGTGGACAAGTGTCCTTCCCCAAAAAGACCAGAAGACATCGTAAATTTGCAATATAGTATACAAGTAGGAAGCCAAGCGCTCAGGCTTGCGTCTCCCTATGGACGGTTGCACGGTATCGTGCCGCCCACCGCAATGTTCCTTTCACTGTCAGCCATCTCAATCGTGATCGGGCTGGCTGGCAAATCATCTGTCTGAAGGGAGATATGAGCCATGCAAAGCATGCTGCGGGTCGTGAAGGTCGAGAACGGTTTCGTTCGGGGGCTCCCAGCAGCCGACCCTCGCATTACAAGCTTTAAGGGCATTCCCTTTGCAGCTCCGCCAGTCGGCGAAAATCGCTGGCGAGCTCCCCAGCCCGCAAAGGACTGGGACGGCGTATTCGACGCTTATACATTCGCACCGATTTCCATGCAATCACCCATACACCACAACGAAAGCAACATCTATGGTCGAGAGTGGCATGTCGATCCGGATACTCCCATGAGTGAGGATTGTCTCTATCTCAACATCTGGACGCCGGCACACAGCCCTGACGAAAAGCTTCCCGTGTTTGTTTGGTATTTCGGTGGCGGATTGCAGGTCGGTTACACATCTGAAATGGAGTTTGACGGCGAACGCCTCGCGCGCCGAGGAATCGTCGTGGTTACCGTCAACTATCGCCTCAACGTGTTTGGTTTTTTGTGTCATCCGGAGATTACCGCAGAAGCCCCCGAAGCTCCGGCTAATTTTGGACATCTCGATCAACAGTTTGCGACACAATGGGTCAAGCGCAATATCGCTGCATTCGGCGGCGATCCGGAGAACATCACGATTGGTGGCCAATCCGCTGGCGGTGGAAGTGTATTAAGCCAACTCACATCTCCCCAGAACGAAGGGCTCGTACAAAGGGCAATTATCCAAAGTGGACTGTTTGGCAGAGTTTATCCCGGCGGTCGTATGCCAGGTTATGGGAGAACACTGGCGGAAGCTGAAGCGGACGGAATGCAATTCTTTGCGTTTCTTGGCGTATCCTCCTTGGCCGAAGCCCGCCAGCTCGACGCTTTTTACATCCGTGACAAAGCGCTCGACTATAAGGGCTTCTGGGGGACTGTCGTGGATGACGTATTCTGCATGGGTGACGGATTTGATCTCTTTGTCGAGGGTAAACATTTACAGGTCTCCGTGCTTTTTGGTCACACGTCTGACGAATTTTACAGCGCCCCAAACGTCAAAGATTTAGATGAATTGAAGCAAATGGCCGTCGAACGTTTTGGTGATGATGCCGCAACATATCTTGCGCTTTGCGAAGCGGATGCACATGATTTCGAAGACGTTCTGAAAAAAGCCACACTCCATTCCTTGGAGTTTGCCATTCGCACCGCCGTGCAAGCCAGTAGCAACTGGAAGACGCAAGAACCATTGTACTATTACGTATTCGATGCAGAAATTCCGGGGTGGGATCAGCCAGGGGCCTTTCATTCGGTTGATCTGTGGTTTTTCTTCGAGACTCTGGCTAAGTGTTGGCGGCCGTTTGTCGGAAAACATTACGACTTGGCTCGCCAAATGTGCGATTACTGGGCCAACTTCATCCGTTCTGGAGATCCAAATGGGAAAGATATGACGGGTCAAGATTTGCCACACTGGTATCCCTGCACACCCGATGCGCCATACGCCATGGTATTCGATGACGAGCCCAAATTTGTCCGACAAGAACCAAGTCCTCTTATGCAGTTCTTCGTGCAAGAGTACTTTAAGCAAAAACAGTACATTTTCTGATTTAAGTACGACGATGCACATCGGCGGACAAAGTTGCGGCACCATTCGTGCCAGTTGGAACATCGGTGCCGCTGACGTTCGCCAGATAACCCTCTGGGCATAAGGGGCTCTAGGGCCCCATCTGCTCTGCTAAACGCACAAAATCCGCAATCGACAAGGCCTCCGCGCGTGCCGAGGGATTGAGGCCCGCCCTCTGAATCAGGTCGGCTGCTTCCAACTTTGCGACGCCTAGACCGCCTGCCAGCGCATTTTCAAGCGTTTTCCGGCGTGTGGAAAAGGCTGCCCGTACGACTTGAAAAAATGTCTCCTCGTCAGGGGCGCGCAAAGGTGGACGATGCTCACAGTCGATCAGCACAACGGCCGACTCAACCCCCGGTTGTGGGAGAAACGCACTCGGCGGAACGACAAATAACCGTTGCACCGCACCCCGATACTGTACGCCGACCGACAGGACGCCATAGTCTTTACCGCCCGGCGCGGCCACCATTCGATCCGCGACCTCGCGCTGGACCATGACGACGGCGCGACGAAGGGGCAACTTGGATTCGAGCACGGCAAACAGAATCGGCGTCGTGACATAGTACGGAAGATTGGCGGCAAAGACGAGATCGTCATCCGCTTGCAAAAAAGGGGATACCAAGGCCTCGATATCGACCTTTAAACAATCCGCAAACACGAGTTCCACATTCCCTCGCCCGGCCAACACGCCACCAAGCAGCGGCCGCAAGGTTTCATCCTTCTCGATAGCCACCACCTGTCGCGCCCGTTCCGCCAATTGCGTGGTAAGCGCGCCAAGCCCAGGCCCCACCTCAAGTGCCACCGTGTGGTCATCGGCGTTGACAGCGGTGACAATCCCGTCCAACACACGTGCATCAATGAGGAAGTTTTGCCCCAGTTGCTTCTTGGCGATCACGCCGTACTGCCGCAAGAGCTCTTTTGTCGCCCGCGGTCCAAAATCGACCCCAGCCATCAGTCAGTCAACCTTTCCACTGCTCGTTCGAATTCGTCGCGCGTGACACCATAGGCGTTTAACTTGTGCAAAAACGCCTTCGTGTTGCCGTAACCAATACCCAGGGCATCACCGACTCGCTGCCTGCGGATTGCCGCTTGCGGGTGACCTGTTAAGCCATGCTGCAGCAAATCGTCGTAGGTATATTCCTCCTGGACGTATACCTGCTTTGCTACATTTGTCGATCGCGCTGCCAGCAACGCACATTTCACGTCTTCGGAACATGCGTGTTCGACGCCAAGCCCGCCGTCTGCGATGGCCTTCGCACGTGGCAGATACGCATGTTTGCATCCGGGTGCCAATCTGTCGATGCGGCGCCTGATCCGCTCGCCGGCACCATCAGGATCGGTGAGCAAAATGGCCCCGCGCACCGCGATCGCTCGGCGCAACAGCGCGAGCACCCGCTTGCTCAGCCGATCCCCGCCAAGAACAATGACGTCCGCCTCGACGGCTTCATCGACGCGCTGCTTGTCGTGAATGCCCTCGACCACCACCACTTCCGACAGCTTTGGCCGTTCCTCTGTCATCTAGCGCTTCACCTTCCAGAACAGCCGATGAGCGTTCTCCCAGGTCTGCTCGGCGCAAGTTTGAATCGACTCACCGCGCGCATAGGCCACCGTATCGGCGACGAGCTTCACGCGTGCCGGCTCGTTGCGCTTGCCGCGGAACGGATGGGGCGACAAATACGGGCTGTCCGTTTCGACGAGTAACCTGTCAGGCGGTACCTTCGCCGCGAGTGCGCGCAGATCGTCCGACTTCTTAAACGTAATTGGGCCCGCAAATGAGATGTACATGCCGAGGTCTAAACATTGCACGAGGACCTCCTCACGCTCGTTGAAACAGTGCATGACACCTCCGACGCTTGTCCCGACCTGAGTCTTGGCAATCAGCGTGATAACGTCCTCGGTTGATTCCCGGTTGTGCACGATGATGGGCAGCCCCACCCGCTTGGCTATCTCAATCTGTCGTTCCATGACCTCCTGTTGAACGGGCCGTGGTGCATGATCCCAGTAATAATCGAGGCCAATTTCACCAATTGCGACGACTTTTTCGTGCTTGGCGAGGCGCTCGATCTCATCATAGACCTCGCTCTTGACGTCCGCTGCCGACTCTGGATGAATGCCAACCGCCGCATAGATGCCTTCGTGTGCTTCGGCGATGCGGATGGCCGCATGCGCCGTCAAGAGGTCGACCGCCGGAATGACCACGCGGTCGACCCCCTCCTCGCGCGCTCGGGCGATCACCTCGTCGAGATCGTCCGAAAACTGCCCATCCATCAAGTGGCAGTGCGTATCAAACAGTCTCACTTGACAATCGCTCCGTTTGGCATGGAGTCGGGTACCGAGACAATGGAGAGCTTATCGCCTTCCGAGGCACACAAAATCATGCCCTGTGATTCGACGCCGCGCAACTTCGCAGGCTTTAGGTTCGATACGACAACCACCTTTTTGCCGACGAGTTCCTCCGGCTGATAAAACTTCGCGATACCGGAAACAATTTGCCG
The DNA here is from genome assembly GCF_027923525.1 of Alicyclobacillus hesperidum subsp. aegles. Lineage (NCBI taxonomy): Bacteria > Bacillati > Bacillota > Bacilli > Caryophanales > Alicyclobacillaceae > Alicyclobacillus > Alicyclobacillus hesperidum. The sequence continues at coordinate 53,438 of NZ_BSBJ01000070.1, forward strand.
CTTCTCCGCGCCGAGATCGATATCGAATTGGAGCAGTTTGTCCGCACCCTCGACCTTTTTTGCGGTCAAAACCTGGCCGACGCGAAGTTCGACTTGGTCAAACGCGTCAATGCCGATTTGCGGCTTGCCGGTTGGCGCAACCTTTGCCGCCTCCTGTGGCTCTGCCTTGGCTGTCGTATGCTGGTTGGTCGTCATTTCAGTCAATGCTTCAATCTCCTTTTCTACATCGAGTCGCGGGAACAAAGGCGCCGCTTCGGCAACATGCTTGCCGGCACCGCCCATCCCGATGACAGCTGCTGTCCAAGCAAATTCGTCAGCCGCCCATCCGAACTGCTGCCGGATTGCCTTCGGTGCATCTGTCATAAACGGCTGTACTAAAATCGTCGAAACGCGGATGGCCTCGACCATGTGATACAACACCGTCTGCAGGCGATCCGTCTGTCCTTCTTTGTGCAAGCGCCACGGCTGACACTCGTCGATGTACTTATTCGCGGCGCGCACAAGGTTCCAGATCTCCGTCAACGCGAGGGAAAACTGCATTTTGTCCATATGCTCTTCCACTTTCGCCCGCGTCGACTCAGCCAACTCGGCCAATGCCTCATCCTGTTCCACGCGTGCGCCCGGCTCAGGCACAATCCTGTCGGTGAACCGTCCGAGCATCGCCGCCGTGCGATGCACCAGGTTGCCAAAGTCGTTGGCGAGATCGTAATTGAGGCGCTCGACCATGGCTTCAGGCGTGAAAACGCCGTCCTGGCCAAACGGAATCTCGCGCAGCAGGAAGTAACGAAACGCGTCGCGGCCATAGCGGTCGATTAAGCGCAGTGGATCGATCACGTTACCTTTCGACTTACTCATCTTCCCACCCTTGGCCAAGAAGAAGCCGTGGCCGAACACCTTTTTCGGCAGCGGCAAACCTAGTGCCATGAGGATGATGGGCCAGTAGATGGTGTGAAAGCGAACGATGTCTTTGCCGACGACGTGTACGTCGGCCGGCCAATACTTCTCAAACTTCGCCCGTTGTTCCGGATCGTCAGAACCGTAACCAATCGCTGTGATATAGTTGGTCAAGGCATCGAGCCACACATAGACAACGTGCTTCGGGTCGCTCTTGACGTGGACGCCCCAATCAAACGACGTGCGTGATACGCATAAATCCTGCAACCCCGGCTCGATGAAGTTTTTCAGCATTTCCGTCTTGCGGCCAACGGGTTCGATAAACTCTGGATTCTCGTCGTAGTATTGCACCAATTTGTCGACATACTTGCTCATCCGGAAGAAATACGAAGCCTCGCGGACAAACTGTACCTCGCGGCCGCACTCAGGACACTTTCCATCCTTCAGTTCCCGCTCCGTCCAAAACGACTCGTCAGGCGTGCAGTACCAGCCTTCGTATTCAGAGAGGTAAATGTCGCCCTGCTGCAAAAGGCGTTCAAAAATGTCGGCGACCACCTTCGTATGCCGCTCTTCTGTCGTCCGTATGAAGTCGTCATAGGAAATGTCGAGTTTCTTCCACAACGATTGGATCCAGTCGATAATCGGATCGAGAAACTGTTTGGGCGGTAGCCCGGCCTGCGCGGCGCGTGTCTGGATTTTCTGGCCGTGCTCATCTGTCCCGGTCAAGAAATAGACGTCATAACCGCGCAATCGCTTGTAGCGCGCCATCGCGTCCGCCGCAACGGTGGTATAGGCATGGCCAATGTGCAGCTTGTCATTGGGATAATAAATCGGTGTCGTGATGTAAAACGTCGGCTTTGACAATGCTTCTTCCCCCTTTTTTTCCTGGCACATCGCAGTATCCTGGTAACCACAAAAAAGCCTCGCCCCAGATTGGGACGAGGCCTTGCTCGTGGTACCACCCAACTTCGCCAGTACACCGCAATTTGCGTTTACCGGCCTTGTTGCAGGCGCTCATCTTGCGCCCTGTTCTGTAACGGGAACATCCGCGCCCGGCTTGGCCAAACTGTAAGCCTCACCGTGCGATTCTCCAGAACCATACTCCCCAGCCGCTCTGTTACCGGCTTCCACCATCCCGGCTCGCTGTCAACCGCGTTTTGGGTACCATTCCTTCACCGAATCACAATGTGCAGTTGCGACTTGATTTGCCCCCCATAATACGCGATCCACCTGCATATCGCAACTGCCGGTTACCCAACACACGTTTGCGCTCTGGCGCGTAGTTTGAAAGCGAAAGTACATCATGATACGACACATTGATATATTCCGAAGGCTTCATCGCACACGAAAATGGAAATCTGAATCATTCGAACAGCTACCTTCAGAAATGTAAGGTCTTGCAAAATGCCAGATATCCAGTATAGTAAGACTATAGAAGTATTTGCATGGCGTGATAGTGATGGTATAGTCGCTGCCGAGCTGTGCGATATTTCAAAAAGAAAAATATTATTTATTGAACGGGGATGGTACAGTGAAGTCTACAGGTATCGTGCGCAAGGTTGACGAGTTGGGCCGTGTCGTGATTCCTATCGAGCTGCGCCGCACGCTCGGCATTGGCGAAAAGGATGCTCTCGAAATCTATGTCGATGGGGATCGTATCATTCTGAAGAAGTATGAACCAGCTTGCATCTTCTGCGGACAAGCGGACGAGATTATCCACTTTAAAGGCAAGAACATCTGCCCGTCTTGCATCTCCGAAATGCAACACGCGTAAGTTGAGACGAGTATAGGCCAAGGCCGCCGCAGGCAACCCCCTGCTGTGGCCTTTTTTACTAGACGCAAGACAGCATTCAGTCCTCGCCTTGCGCCAGGGTCGCATTGTAAAGTTCTCGACGTTTCACGCCAAACCGCTCACTCGCCTCGGCCACAGCCTGTTTGTGCGACACCCCTCGCTCCATGGCGCGGTGAACTTCTTCAAAAGCTCGCTGCCACGCCCATTCAGCTTCCTCGGCACGGGCGCGTTGTGCATCCTCTGCGGTCAACCGATTGTCAATTAACACGACATACTCGCCCCGTGGCTCCTCCTCAGCCACTTGCTCGCATAACGTGGACAGTGTTCCCCGCACAAACGACTCGTGCAGTTTTGTGAGTTCTTTGGCCAAAACCGCAGGCTTGTCACCAAGCGCCTCGCGTAAAAACGCAAGCGTACCCGGCAAGCGATGAGGCGCCTCATACATCACCAGTGTCGCCGGCACAGTCCGAAACGGCTCTAGCCATAACGTGCGCTCAGATTGCGACCGCGGTGGAAATCCCAGATAGACAAACGGCGTCATGGCGAGCCCACTACCCACCAATCCTGCCAGTACAGCGCTCGGCCCGGGAATGGGCACCACAGGAACTTTCATCGCGATGGCCGTTTCGACCACAACCGCCCCTGGATCCGATACGAGTGGCGTACCTGCATCCGATACGAGCGCGATGCGACTGCCTGCAGCAAACTGGTCGCGCAACCACGCCTGACTTGCCCGCTCGTTATGCTGGTGGTAGCTGCGCAGTCGATCCGCTGGGATATCGTAGCGGCTGAACAGCTTGCGGGTTTGCCGCGTATCTTCGCACAACACAAGATCTACCTCACGCAATACCTCAAGAAGCCGTAAACTGACATCCGAAAGATTTCCAATCGGGGTACTGCACACGTATAGACAAGCTGATGACGTTACGCTCGTCTCCAACCATGTTCACCTACCGAAAAAAGGGCCTGTCGCAAGCCGAACATCCATCCCCATGAACGGACGGCTTGATACCGACAGACCCTTAGTTGTTCTATCGCAGAAGGCACAGCCCGCCTGTGATTTCAGGCGCGATCGATAAACGAAAGGCAAAACAGACATTCTCCTTCAGTGCGCAAGCTCCCATACTTGACGTTGCAGATGTGGAATCCTTCTCGATAAATACGGCGCAAGTTCTCCTGCGCAGAGCTGGACTCCGGGTTGACCGTCTTGCCCAGCGATTCAGCTTGATAATGTTCATTCTCCCGTTGCAATCGCTGGTTTTCTTCGATGAGTTCCTGGATCTTGTGCTTGAGCGATCCCAATTCCTCGTACAACTCGCCAATCCGCTCTTCCAAATTCGCAACTTGTACGAACAAAGATTGCTTGTCCATGTGCGGACACCAACCTCTTTTACGCCATCGCGTCTTGGTCTTGGTACGAATCGTTCTCAAATTTCAAACAACACATCAAACGGCCACACAAACCCGAAATTTTGGACGGGTTGAGTGATAAGCTTTGATCCTTGGCCATGCGAATGGATACAGGGTCAAATTCGCCCATCCACGTTGAACAACACAGCAGGCGGCCACACGGACCAATGCCACCAAGGATTTTTGCCTCGTCGCGGACACCGATTTGCCGCAACTCGATGCGAACGCGGAAGACGCTCGCCAAGTCCTTTACGAGTTCGCGAAAATCGACCCTGCCGTCCGCTGTAAAGTAGAAAATCAACTTATTTCTGTCAAATGTATATTCAGCGTCGACCAACTTCATCTGTAGTCGGTGTTTCGCGACCTTTTCGCGAAATGTCACCATGGCTTGCCGTGCGCGCACACGGTTTTCCTCTACGGTCATCTCGTCTTCTGGCGTCGCCACACGCATCACCTGTTTCAAAGGCAGCACGACCGAGTCCTCCGTCACTTGGCGACGACCGACAACCACGCGACCATATTCAACTCCGCGAGCCGTTTCGACGATGACGTGTGAATCCTTGTGTATCGGGAGATCACCGGGATCGAAATAATAGATTTTCCCGGCTGGCTTAAAGCGAACGCCGACAATGTCGTACATTAGGATGAAACCTCCCGCAAACGGATGCACATCTGCTCGAAATTCAGCAAGGCCGCAACATGCGATTGTAGCCGTAGACGGCACTCCAGCACAATTTCAATCGCTTCGGCCCACTGGTGAATCTCGAGGATGGGAGCGATGCGCAAAATGGCCTGTTCCCAATCCTGAAACCGACCGCACGGCATGCTGGCACGGACATTCAGGACTTCGCGCAACCACTCTGCGAGCAGTAACAGGCTGTCCTCTGCGGGTAATTGTTCAGATAACGACTGCCACGCTGCCGCCAGCGTCCACGCCGGCGCGCGTTCGACGAGCCACATCTTCGTCCATTTTATCATTTGATCGACGAAGCCATCAAACGAAGGATCTTCCGTCGCATGTAGCAAGCGGTGAAGCTGTTCAGCCGCCGCCGGATCCGTGGCAGTGTATGGACCTGCCGGCGCGAGATCGTACGCAAATGCCCGCGAACGAATGGTCGACAACACGTTCTGGCGACTCTTGGCCGTCATGATGGCATACACATGCGGTTCAGGCTCTTCAAGCGTCTTCAACATGCGGTTTGCCGCCACGCCAGTCATATGATCCACGCCGTGAAGTACGTAAACCTTGCGCCCGCCGTGGGCCTTTGTCGCCAGCCAGTCCTGTACGGCCTCGACATCCGCCGTCTTGAGCCCTTGGGCACCAACTTCGAGAAAGTCCGGATGCGCGCTCGCGGCCATTTGCACGCAAGCACGGCAGGTCCCGCAAGGGGCGTCCGCAGGCCTTTCACAGAGCAAATGGCGCGCAACAAACCCGGCCGCCCGCGCCGTATCCGTCGGTGTACCGACCAGTAGTACCGCATGCAACAGGCTCCTGGCCGCCAACGAGGCCATCAGCGGCTCGGGTAAACCTACGAGTGACCCATTTGTTGCGTCCCCCGCTGCAGCCACACGCATTCCTCCGTCCTACATCCGCTAGCGCCGTGTTCAAAACTGATCAAATTGTTCAATGTCAAGGACAAAGACCGTCGCGCCACCAACCTGAACGTTGACCGGGTAGGGAATATACGACTCCATGCTGGCGCCCATCGGCGACATTGGAGCCACGACTTGTTCCCGCGCCTTGCACGATTGCTGAATAATGCTTTTGACGCGATCCACCATGTGATCCTCGGTACCAATCAAGAACGTGGTGTTGCCCGCGTGAAGAAATCCGCCTGTCGAAGCCAGTTTGGTTGCCCTGATATTTTCCTTAACCAAGTTTTGTGCCAGTTTTGCACTATCCTTGTCCTGTACGACTGCGATAATCAACTTCATGGGGGTCACCCGCCTATTCCAAGTCGTTGTTGATGTGATTCCATACAACCCGCTTGATTTCCTGCTGAATCGCTTCTACATCCAAACGCGCGTCAATCCGTCGGATACGCCCAGGTTCCGCAATCTGTAGCGCACGAAAAGCGCTTGCTACGCGATCAAAAAAGTCCGCACCCCTCTGTTCGATTCGATCCAAACTACCAAGGCCACGCGCAGCCAAAAGGCGTTCCCTTGCTTGCGCCCAGTCGATGTCAAACCACAGGGTTAAATCTGGCATCAGATTGCCCAATGCAAATGCATTCACGGCACGCACTGCTTCTTCTCCGATACCAAGCCCTGCCCCTTGGTAAGCAATCGAAGCGTCGACAAACCGATCACAGAGCACCACGGCTCCTTCTTCAAGCGCCGGCCGTATGATCTGGTCAACCAGCTGAGCGCGCGAAGCTGCATAGAGCAACACCTCAGTCCGCGCCGCCATCTCCGTGTGTCGGGGGTTGAGTAACACAGACCGAACTGCATCGCCAATGCGCGTTCCGCCCGGTTCCCGCGTGCAGACGACGCGAAGCCCTTGTTCTTGAAGCCAGGTGGCCAGTCGCTGGATTTGCGTCGTCTTCCCAGCCCCGTCGATGCCTTCGAACGTGATGAATGTTCCTCGTCTGTCAGTCATCGCACACCTCAATCTGATCGCCAAGTTCGATGCCTATAAGCGTCTGTCCTGTGGCCCGAAGGCGCATCAGGACTCTAACGGCCTCTGTGCTCACCAACTGCCCAGGCCAAATCGCCGGAACGCCCGGTGGATAGGGCGCGATCGCGCGCTTACAGACGCACCCTGCCGCCTTTGCGAGTGGCACGAGCCGCCCTGTCGCCTCTTCGACTTGGCGCGGGCGAAGCACATGCTCGCTACTACCAAGCTGGTACAAGGCCTCGAGACTATCCGTATGTGAACGTCGGAGCGGCGATGCCTCAGATTCTTGCCATGCGCGATAGACCGAAAAAAAACGTGCCAATTCGCGCTCGTGTTGGCCAAATCCGAAGATGGCAAGCGCCCCTGTCGCATCGGCAAATTCAAGAAACATCCCATGCCTATGCAGTTCATCGGCCAGTCGCCTGCTGGCGGCGTGATGACCCGTGGGGATCCAAAAGCGCATGGGATCCCTGCCCGGCTCTTGTTCTCGAAACTTCGCTAGCGTCGTTAACGTTACTTCCGCGATATCGCGACCGATATGCAACCAGGCTTGCGCTGCGTCGAGTGAAGCGAGTAACAAGTAGGAAGGGCTTGTCGTTTGTAAAAAACTGAGTGCTTCGCGAACTGCACGTTGCCGTGCCGCGTCGCCTACTACATGCACCCACGCCGCTTGGGTCAAACAGGGCAGCGTCTTGTGCGGACTCTGAATGACAATGTCCGCGCCTTGCACGACGCTGTGCGGTGGCAGCAGTGGATGAAGCCCAAAATGCGCCCCGTGTGCTTCATCGACAATGAGTGGCACATCGGCATCGTGACAAACAGCGGCAAGGCCTGCGACGTCTGCCACAAAACCTTGATACGTCGGGGATGTGACCACGACACAAGCAACGTGCGCATGTTTCTTTAGGACAGCCCGCAGCGTACTTGACTGTGGACACTCGAAAGCCTGTAAGTCCGGCCGCCATGGAGATGGCACCCATATAGGTTCGGCGTCAGCATGCACAAGACCGCGCCAGACACTGACATGACAAGGGCCTAGCAGAATGACCTGTCTCCGGCTCGGCGTCACACACGCGCGAATCGCAGCCATGATACAAGCCGTCGCACCGTTGACACTATAGTACGTGGCATCGGCGCCATAATAAGAGGCAGTCAACCGCTGGGATTCGAGAATGCAACCCTCTGTGGCGTGTAAGTTGTCCAATCCAGGCAGTTCCGTTACATCGATGCGCAACGCTTGGCCGAGCCAAGGGGACAAACCTTCGTAAAACAGGCGCCCACTGTGATGACCGGGAACATGAAGCGACGTTCGTTCGTCTTTCGCATGCTTCTCTAGTGCATCGAGAATTGGCGTTAGACCCGACCCATCGCCGGACACCCGAATGTGATCCAGCACACACTCGTTCTCCTCTCCAAGGTAAACGCACGACGGTATAGCATAGCCATGCAAGGACCATCGTGCGCCAAAGTGAAACGCAAACCGGAATATACGTAAGGAAGACGTTTTTGCAAGAATTGAATATAACGAACGGTGATTTACAGCGAACGAGGAAAGCTATCCAATGAAAAATCAGGGGACCACCGTTCTCCCTGACCCTTATGTACAATCAATTCTTTCTTCGCTTCCACTCATTGCGAACCAATGAGACGAGCGCGACAACACTCGCCAGGGCATAGATGACGCCCCACAGCGGCCAAATGATTTTCGTCACGCCGAATCTCTCCCCTCTTAACGTAAAGCTCCTGCCCATATAGTAGCATATGAAGAAGCCGCGATCTTGGACTCAGCGGAACGAACTCGAAAGGGCCATCGCCTCGTATGATCGGCTACATATCTGCACATATTGAAACAAAAACGCACCTCGAAACGAGGAGGTCAGCTTTCTCCACCGCGTCCGACGTGCGCTTTCAACGACTTCGTTTTGCGTCCCCACATGTTAAAGTGACAACGCAGATAGCCAAATGCGCTTCATTTCCTCGACGTAGTACGCATACGTCTCGTCCTCGACATCAGCATGGACAATCGCGCGCTCACAATCCAAGCAAATCATTTGGCCGCAAATGTGTATGCCGTACAACTTCGGCTTGTGACAGATGATGCATTCCGCCAGCGGCGGCTGCATACTTTCCACTGGATCCATCATCACACATCACCTTCTTCAACTTATACCAACATGCCACTGTTGCATACCGTTGTTGGCGTCCCTCGTTCTAGTTTGTCTCACTTTGCTCTTGCCCATACCTACCACACCTGGTGAATGCCGATGAGAATCAGCAGGGCTCCCGCGATGTAAGTTGCCTTATCACCCAGAGCCTGCGCTGCATAACGGCGACCCAGATACGCGGCAAGGCCCAACAGGATAAAGGAAAACGCCGTCACGGAGGCTGTCGTCGCCCAGATACTCAAATGTGTAACACCAGCGTCAAAACCACCGGCAAACGCGTTTAACGCAAGGGCAATGCCGAGAATAGAAGCCTCCGTCAAGCTGATCGATTGCGAATTGTCAAAGTCGGCCGCCGCGGGATCGTCGAGAATCCGTCCGATCACGCTGCCATTTCGGCGACGCCGTTTCCGTCGACTGCGGATGGGCTCTGTGATAACCCAAAGGCCTACCGCCATAATGACAATGGCACCTAACCAGTTTGAAATCTGTGGGTGAATATAGTGGCTCACGGTATTGCCCACCCAACCAGATAAAAGTGTCGCGACGCCGCTTATGGCCGCAATAAGCAAGTTTGCAATCGTCGAAATCTGAATTCGCCGTACGCCATATGCAATACCAACGCCTGCATTATCCAAGTTTGCCGCAATACCAAGCCCTACTAGGGTCAATATGGTTGCTGTCGTCACACGTCGCCACCCCCGGTCTTCTCAGACACCTTATGTGTATGGCCAGTCCTTGTTTCTGCGCGGAAGGATGGCTTTCCACGGCGATTTTCGGGCTGTGCTATAATCTCATCGAAATGGAGGTGGAGAGGTGAGTCGACCGGGAACGTCCAGCCTCGCCCGCGGAGCCTCTCTCTATGTGATTTGTGTAGCCCTGGCCAAAGTGTTAGGGCTTGTCTGGATCATTCCGGTAACGGCCATCATTGGTCAGACTGGGAACGGCATCTACGGCAATGCGTACGCCATTTACAATATTCTTCAGCAGTTGGCGACAGCTGGCTTCCCACTGGCCATGGGGAAGCTGATCAGCGAACGGCGCGCCAACGGGGAAAGGCCGGTTGTGGAACATATCTATCGCGTGACGATGAGATCACTATTGGTCTTTAGCGTCTGCGCGTTCCTCATCATGTGGTTTGGCGCACCCTTGTTCGCTCATGTCATTTCGCTAAAAAGCGGACAGGCGTCCATCGTGCAAAATGTGCCATCGATTCGAGCGGTATCGTTGATGCTACTCGTCGTTCCCGCGATGAGCGGTCTACGAGGCTACCTGCAGGGATTTCAAAAGTTAGAAGGACCCGCGTACTCGCAGACATTCGAACAACTTTTTCGCGTCATCGCGATGGTGGTCGGGGCATATCTCGTTGTCGACGTCTGGCACCGCGATCGCGCTGTTGATGGCGCTGCGGCTGCCACGTTTGGCGGATTTGTGGGGGGCGTCGCCGGGCTTTTGTTGCTGATCGGCTTTGCTTGGAAGCTGCGTTGCAAGGAACGCGCTTTTGGCTATGAGGACAGCCCGTTTCGCGATAGGCAAATTCTCCGGATGGTGTATCGACTGGCGCTACCCGTCAGCCTTGGCGGCCTCGTCGTACCCATTGCAAATCTCGTAGACTCTTGGACGGTTACCAATTTGCTTCAGGCAACTGGGCAAGGTTATTTGCAAGCAGTGGCGAATTACGGCATTCTGACGCGGCAAGCTATGTATCTCGTCATGTTGCCGATGGCGTTCGCCTACGCCATCGGCGTCTCTGTGTTGCCAGCTGTATCGGCTGCCCGAGCAAGACGCAGCCATCAGGAACTACAGAGCAGCATCGTGTTCACGTTACGTAGCATGTTTCTCATGAGCTTCCCTACGTCTGCGGCATTGCTCGTGTTAAGCCGACCGATTAACGAAGCGCTGTTTGGGACAACGGCCGGATCGGCCATTATTTCGACGGTTTCGTTTATGAGCATCTTCGCCAGTATGGAACTCATCTCGACGTATATTTTGCAGGGCTTGGGTAAAATGTATCGGCCGGTACGCAATATGTTCATCGGCGTGGGCATCAAGACAGCACTCAATTTTGTACTCATCTTGACCACGCATTCGGTGATTGGCGCTGCACTTGCCACCACAATCGGCTATCTTTTCTCATCGTTGCTGAACATCGCCGCGGTACGAAAGTACAGTCAGGTGTATTTTTCGGTGACGCGATTGATGCGGCCTTTTTTCCGGGCATCGCTCGTCGTGGCGGCCGTTATGTTTGTGGTCAACTGGTTGATACACTGGGCATATACCACAGTGTTGGCGGTAGCACCTTGGCGGATCGGCGCCATCGTGCAACTTCTGGTAGCGGGTGGAACCGGTGTGCTCGTCTATCTTATACTCATTGTCCGATCCGGTGCGCTCGGCGACGATGAGTTGCGAAGCGTGCCTGGCGTAGGGCGGTACCTGGCGCGGTTTGGACGGCGCTTTCGCAAGCCGCGCCGCAGCGGCACCATTCGCTCACGCAAATATCCATAACTTCATCGCAACCAACGCAGCAACACCAGGTACGCCGAGTATTCCCGCTGTCAATGCGGTAACTGGGTTAAATGGCACGTGGAAGTGAAGATAGCTGCCAACCCAGTCGACAGCGAAGACAAACAAACAGCCAAGGGCGACGTTGCGCACAATACGCCACGCCGCCCTGCCCGGTTGCTGAAAGAACTGACTGACGATGAGTATCCCAAGCACAACAGCCCCGCACCACAGCCATACCGATGAAATATGCACGCTTAACACCTCCAAAGGCCAACGCCAGATTTCTCAACCCAAATGTTCATGCACTAATCGATTCGCCATTCATCTGACGTCCAGTCCCATTGCTGGCCATCAAACGAAATCCCATGTTCCCGCGCAAGTCGAAACAAGTAGTTTAACTGGCGCTCGGCGGCGCCGATGCGGAATACAATGTGATCGATGAGTAGCGGGTCGGAGACGTATTCAAACTGCCTGCGGGCAATTTCCAGTTCACGGTGACTCTTAAGAATTTCACGCAGAAATTTCTCAGGGTTGATAGGATCGATATCGAGGTCGTGTCTGAGGACGGCGTCGTGATCGGCGTGCAGGGCTTGATGTGTTTTGGCTGCCACGGGCAACGTGGATGGCCTCGTGGCATCATCCGCAGCGACTGGTCTGGTTTCCGAGTGCGTCACGGTCCAGTCCCTCCCTTGTCCAAGTTAGTACATCATAGGCGGGAGAAACGGCGAATATGACTCAATGATGACAGTCATCTGGAGAAGGAATCAGAATGGGGCTATGGGATGTGACATAAGGCTCGTTGTTTTCAGGAGAAGAAAGCAGGATGCAGCCATGGCGGACAAATCCAACATAACGGGAGCCCCGCCAAAGGGAGCCCCGCACCTTGGCACAGGCGCAGGGCCTTCGCTGAGGATCACATGAATTTACATGCCCGCAAAGGAAGGCCAAGCCCGGCACAATCCCGTGCGGTTAGTGAAATGGACCCACGCTTACTTTACAATGCTCGACGTCCCTCAAGCGCCTTGGCAAGCGTAACCTCGTCCGCATACTCCAAATCGCCGCCAACTGGCAGGCCGTGCGCGATACGCGTGATCTTGACGTGAAACGGCTTCAGCAGGCGGGAGATGTACATCGCAGTGGCCTCTCCCTCGACATTCGGGTTTGTCGCCAAAATGACTTCATCAATGTCGCCTTCGCCGACCCGTACAACCAGCTCTTTGATGCGGATATCCTGCGGACCGATGCCCTCCATTGGCGAGATGGCACCATGCAATACGTGGTAGGTGCCATGATATTCGTGCGTTCTCTCCATGGCCATGACATCCTTTGGCTCTTGGACGACGCAAATGACAAGCTTGTCGCGGCGCGGATCTTGGCAAATGGCACACGGAGAGGCCTCTGTGACGTTGCAGCATATGGAGCACTCCGTGAGCTGCGTTTTTACGTCTTGCAACGCCTTGGCAAACGCAAGCACGTCCGTCTCCTCCATAGCCATCACGTGAAATGCCAGTCTGGCTGCGGTCTTCGGACCGATGCCAGGAAGCTTCATAAACTGCTCAATGACCCGCGCCAGCGGTTCCGGATATCCCCACATCTTAGAACAACCCCGGGATATTCATTCCCTTTGTGTACTTGCCCATCGTTTGTTCCGTGAGTTCATTCACCTTCGTGGATGCATCCTGGAACGCCGCCAAAATAAGATCCTGCAGCATGTCGACATCCTCCGGCGAAACCACGTCAGGACGGATGGAAACGCCAGTAACTTCCTTATGACCGTTCATGGAGATTTTCACGGCGCCACCACCAGCCGTACCTTCGACAATCTGCTCGCCCAAAGCCTCCTGTGCTTTGAGAAGCTCCTCTTGCATCTTCTTCGCTTGCCGCATCAATTGGTTCATATTTTTCATTCTGTCGATCCCTCATCTTCCGCAATCACTTTATCAGGCCCAAACAGCTGTACGGCAAGTCCAACCAAATCCGGCTCCGTGGCCGTCTCTGATTGGGGCTCAGGCGCTTGCGTCAATGACGCCAAATACTCGTCCCAATCCGCCTTCAACAACGCAAACAACTGCATGTCCCGCTCTAAAATCACTTGAAAGGCTGCCTCAATCGTCTGCCTGTCGGCAGGTTTCATGACGGCTTCACGGTGGATCCGACTCACAAATGACATGACAACGGCGTGCTCTGTCGCAAATGCAATTTCGCCATGCGTCAGCCAAGCATGTGTCTGTATGCGATCCGCCTTGACTTTATGCAACACGTCCGGCCAACGCTCGCGAACCATCGCCTCGACGTCGGCGCTGCGTTCAGCGTATAAACGCGCCAACGTCTCCCGCTTCCGATCCGGCCCCGCTGCACGCCGTGTCGCTCGAGCCGCCTGCGGTCGCTGAGCCTGCCCCCGCCCCCCAGGCGAGGCGACAGCCTCATGTGCGGAAGCTGTCGGCACGGCACTTCCAGAGGCGGAAGTCTCCACTACAGGTGGTGTTGCTGGCGCTTGCGATGCGACTTGCGGCGCCATTTGCACGGCCGGTTGCTGAGCCAATGTAGGCGCGCTTGGCAAGACCATGCCAAGGAGTGCCGCTTCCAGCGCAAGTCTCGGTTGGTCGAGATAGCGCAACTGAGTGTACAGTTCCCCCAGCTTGTGCACAGCTGTAAGCAACCATTCACTCGTCACACGCTTGCTTTCGGCCACAGCTCGATACGGCGCTATCGGTTTCCCACCAAGTGCATCGTCCGTCGGCGACAGTTTGACGATAAACAAATCGCGCAGGACTTGCAACAAGTCGTGAACAATGCGGGTTGCATCCTTACCTGCCGCATACCAGGCGGCCAAGCGACGCAGAGCATCGAGATGTTGAGTAGCGGCGAGATCGGAAACCAGTGCGAGGAGCGCTGCCGTATCGACACCACCGACGACGCTTGCCACGACCTCGTCGCCGATCTCGCCTTGGCCAAACGCCGCTGCCTGTTCCAAGAGGCCGAGCGCATCACGCAAACCGCCATCCGCGGCTTCGGCTAGCTTCCAAAGTGCACTCTCCTGTGCACTCCACCCTTGATGACGTACAACCTCCTGTAACCGCTCGACGATGGTCTCCGTGGCGATGCGGTGGAAGTCGAACCGCTGACAACGGGATACAATCGTATTGGGAAGCTTGTGCGGCTCCGTCGTGGCCAGCAAAAACAACACATGTGCCGGTGGCTCTTCCAGCGTCTTGAGTAACGCATTGAATGCCTCGGTCGTCAACATGTGCACTTCGTCGACAATGTACACTTTTTTCCGAACACTTGTGGGCAGGTAGTGAACCTTGTCACGCAATTCGCGGATTTCATCCACGCCGCGGTTCGATGCCGCATCGATTTCTTCGACGTCGACATTATTGCCACGGGTAATGGAGACACAAGCCGCACACTCATTGCACGGCTCAACCCCGTGCGGCGCGAGGCAGTTGACGGCCTTGGCAAACAGTTTTGCCGCACTCGTCTTACCTGTTCCACGCGGTCCACAGAACAGATACGCGTGCGCAATTTTCCCACTTTGCAAGGCATTCATCAACGTTTGCCGCACGTGCGGCTGGCCGATGAAATCCGCAAACGATTGCGGCCTCCAGGTGCGATACAAAGCCTGGTACGACATGCGAGGCCCCCTCTCGGTTTTACACTATCACAGAAGGGGGCCCATTTTCACGATCCGTCAGCAGCTGCGCCGTGCAACCAGAGGATGAACCGAAGACGTGCGCTTAAGTGGCAACGACACCGTGAATGTAGTGCCAAACCCCTTCGATGATACCCGGATTTGGCCACCGTGATCGGCAACAATCCGCTGACAAATGGCCAACCCCAGCCCTGTCCCTTTTTCCTTGGTCGTATAGAATACATCAAATATGCGGTCAAATAAATAATAGGGAATTCCGGGTCCTGTATCGGCTATTTCGATCTCGACTCTGCCATCCAGCTCCCGGGCTTCGATGCGTAATTTCCCGCCTTTATCCATCGCCTCAATTGCATTCTTCACCAAATGCAAAAGCAACTGCCGAATCATATTGCGATCCGCCTGCAACAGGACACCGTCCGCAATATGACACTCCGCTTGAATTCCTGCGCCGTCGGCAGCGGCTTCGGCCCACGGCAAGATTTCTCTCAACACATCATGGAGATCAAAGGTCGACCATTCCATATCGTGTGGCTTCGACAATAACAATAACTCTGTGACAAGCGCATTGACGCGCTCGATTTCCCCCATCATCACCTGCACATAGCGGATTTCTTCATCCATCATTCCGCTGTTTAAGCGCTGTTCAAGCAGTTGCAGAAAACCTTTGACCGTCGTTAGCGGGTTGCGAATTTCATGTGCAATGCCGGCTGCAAGCCGCCCTACGGTCGCAATTCGCTCCGCCCGCTGTGTGTTTTGATTCAGCAGTGCAAAGTTCCCCATGTCCTTCATCACAATGTACATGCCACTTGCACCGTCTTCGTCCTCGTCGAGAAACGTATCGACAAGAACGTGGCGCACCAAACCGCCGACTTCCCACTTGACAATGGCGTCTCGATACTCGGATTCACTTTCGACGACATGGACCATGAACTGATACTCTTCCGAATTGACGTCAAACGCTTCAGACAGCAGAAATGCCTGGTTGGTACCGCGAGGAACACCAAGAAGATCGCTCGCCATATCATTCTTGACGGACAGCTCCTGCTCTTTGGAGAGGTAGAAGATCCCCGCATTGAGCAATTGGGCGTCAAACGCATGCTTTGAATGGCGACGGACGTTGTGTGGCTTCCGCAGGGTTTTCACCAGAATCACCTGTCCTATGTGCAGTGTTGTCCTGGGATTATTCGCACGCGAAAGCGAGAATCCTGCACGCCCGACAAAACTTCCATTGGCTCGACACGAGCCGACACTTTCCACCTTTACGCAAGCTTGCTGGCAATTCAAACACACCGAAGACGCACGAAGCGCGGCCTTTGACCAAGCCCCGACCAGGCACTCCCACGTCGCCCGAAAGGTCTCCCTTAGTGCTGCTTCCGTCAGGACCTGACACGGTTCAGGAGTTTTCGCCGCATGGGACCCGGTCAGGGCTTGGTCAAAAACCGCGCCCTAAGCAAGTGTCTTTGCAGTGAAATAGCAATGTCCGATAAGACCTTCGCCCCATCGGACATCGAAAAACATGGCGGAGAGAGTGGGATTCGAACCCACGAGCCCCTTGCGGAGCTACTCGCTTTCGAGGCGAGCTCTTTCGACCACTCAGACATCTCTCCGCGGTCGATATTGTAGGATACTACGAGCGAAGGGCTCGGAAGAAATCCCTTAATATATTAGCACACTCGTCCCGCAAAACGCCAGAGGTAATTTCTGGTGTGTGATTCCACAACCCAGGTTCACACAGTCGAATCCTCGACTCAATTGCGCCGCCTTTGGCGTCCGTTGCACCATAAATCACATGGCGAATGCGCGACAGCACAATAGCCCCCGCGCACATGGGACAGGGCTCTAGTGTCACATACAAATCACATTCTGTCAAGCGCCAACCACCTAGCCGCCGACTTGCCTCGCGCAGTGCAATCACCTCTGCATGCGCCGTACCATCCCGCCAGCTTTCCCGGCGATTAAAACCGCGGCCCACAACCACATTGTCACAGACGACGACGGCGCCAATTGGAACCTCACCGAGTTCTGCCGCCACTTTCGCCATCCCTAGGGCCTCTTGCATCCAATGTTGATGGCGCAACGGATCATTCATCGTCACGGGGTATCAGCCACCTTGGGCTGTTGCGCGTGATGTGGGTGGCTTGACACTTGTAGTGCGGAGCGCGTCAACTCTGTCACAATGTCCGATTGCAATTGCGGATGTAAATAGTAACTGGCGTTGACAAACACCCGTCCAGTATCTGTTGTCACGTACCTTGCAGGCAATCGGTTGAGCGCCATGGCAAGCACATCGCTAATGCACTGTTCACATTTGCACTTGAGAAGGTCATAGATTTCCGAATCCTGCAGTAGTTGCGTCGCCAGTTGCTCAGTGACATTGACAATCGGCATGAACAGTCCCCCACAAGGTCATCGTTCGGCACGGCAGCATACGCTGGCCAATGAGAGGTGAGAACCCCGTGCCACGGGCAACGTTAGACGAAGAACGGCATTTTTTAAACAAATGGCAGATGTACCTTGCCATGCAAGATGCTCAGCCAAAAGGCCTGTACTTGCCAGCCACCTGCCTTTTGTCGCAAGCAACGCCGCACCATTTTGAACAGGCCCCATCTTGGTACATCAAGCCGGTCGAAACATGGGGCGGAAATCTGATTTCGCGTGTCACCAAGGTTGCATCAGACACATGGACGTTACAACCTATCGTCGGTACAGCACTGACATTCCCTCGCGCTGCCGACGTGCTATCAACACTGCTCACCATGTACCTGCCAGAGCAAACCATCGCCCAGCAAGCCGCGCCCGTTCTGACGCTGTCTGGTCGGCCATTTGACGTGCGCGTCCTGTGTCAACGGGACGATGACGACGCTTGGCTGGTAGCCGGCCACTTGGCGCGGGTTGGCGCCGAAAACAGCATCGTCTCAAACATTGGTACGGGCCACGGCGAAGTGATGCCCACACAGCGTCTGCTTCAACAAGTATACCAAAAACGCGAGTTATCCGGACGTGTGTTGCGCCGCTTACGGCGCATCAGCCTCGCTATCTGCCACATCCTTGACACGTATGCCGAGTTCGACGAAGTGGGCATTGATTTTGGGCTCGATAGCCATGGACGGATCTGGCTGTTCGAGGTTAACACAAACGACCGCCTTGGCAAGCCGAGCCATGAGCTGTTTCTGCACCTGCCAAATCGACGAATCTACGACGAGATCGAACATCGCGCAAAGCGCCGCGAGGAGCGCTGGTTCCGTCAGCTCTTACGCGACGTGGAGCGACATCATCGTTAACACTGGGCACCATTCGCCCAGTTCACGCATAAGGTATGGGGATTTTGCCTTGCTTCGCCATAGGCGGGCAGTTTCCATAAGGAGGATGAGCGCATGTGCGGTATCACAGGTTGGGTCGACTGGTCCCGCGACCTCACATCGAAAACACAAACAGTAAAAGCCATGGGTGACACGCTTGTTGCGCGCGGACCGGATGCCGACGGGCTGTTCACGGATCCACACGCGCTCTTTGCGCACAGAAGGCTCGTCGTCGTCGATCCCGACGGTGGCAAACAACCAATGACAAGGCATTTTGGCGATCGCGCGTATACGATTGTATATAACGGCGAGCTGTACAATACGGACGAACTCAGACAGCAACTGCAGGCAGAGGGTTTTTCATTTTACGGCTACTCGGATACCGAAGTACTTCTCGTGTCTTATGTCGCATGGGGCGAAGAATGTGTATCCAAGTTCAATGGCATCTTCGCGTTCGCCATCTGGGATGCCGCGAATCAGCGGTTGTTTATGGGGCGTGATCGCCTGGGCGTCAAACCGCTCTTCATCAGTCGAGTCGGCCAAGGCATTGTCTTTGGATCGGAACTCAAAGCGCTGCTTAAACACCCAGCCATCGAACCCGTGATTGACGAACAAGGCCTGGCTGAGATATTTGCGATTGGGCCAGCGCGCACGCCTGGGGTAGGTGTATTTGTCGGCATCGATGAGCTCCGCCCTGGCCACATTCTCATCGGCACGCCGGACGGCATCCGCACGAAGCGGTACTGGCAGTTGAAGAGTGTCGAGCACGAGGATTCGCTCGAAAAGACCGTCGAAACGGTACGGGATCTGATGATCGACACGGTGGAGCGCCAGCTCGTATCCGATGTACCCTTGGCGACCTTTCTGTCCGGCGGCCTTGACTCCAGCGTCGTATCGGCAATTGCCGCACGCTACTTCCAGCGTCAAGGACGCGATGCGCTGCACACGTACGCCATCGAATTTCAAGACATGGAGAAGCACTTTACGGCTAACGCCTTCCAGAAGAGTCTGGATGGACCGTGGGCACAAATGATCTCCGAGCATATCGGCAGCGTCCATCATCGTGTCATCTTTGATACCCCAGATCTCGAGCGGCACTTGCTCGATCCGCTGTTGGCTAGGGATTTGCCTGGTATGGCTGACATCGACACATCGCTCTTCCTATTTTGCAGACGGATTAAAGAGGATGTCACCGTTGCCCTGTCCGGTGAAGCCGCGGACGAAGTTTTTGGCGGGTACCCATGGTTCCATCGGGAAGACGCGCTCGCAGCGGACACCTTCCCCTGGTCATTACGCTTACACGAGCGCATGGGCGTGATGTCGGATGCCTTAAAACAGGCCATCCGCCCACAGGCATACGTGCAGGAGAGGTACCTCGAAGCCTTGTCGGAAGTACCCAGACTACCCGGAGAAACAGGCCGTGATGCGCGCGTACGCGAGATTGGCTATCTGTCGATCACGCGCTTTATGCCGACGCTCTTGGATCGCAAAGATCGCATGAGCATGGGTTCCGGCCTCGAGGTCCGCGTGCCGTTTTGCGATCACCGGTTGGTCGAGTACGTGTTTAACATACCGTGGGCCTTTAAAACGGCGGGCAACGAAGTCAAAGGTGTACTGCGCCAAGCCATGTCGGATTTTCTGCCGCATGAAGCGCTTTATCGCAAAAAGAGCCCGTATCCGTCGACGCCAAATCCTGCTTATCTGGCGCTGGTGCGCAACAAAGCACTCGCGATGTTGGATGATTCGTCATCTCCCATCCTGCCCTTCATTGATGCAAATGCAGTGCGTGCACTTGCGCAGATCAGCAAGCAGCCGTCCGAGCATCGTCCATGGTTCGGTCAAATTATGGGTACGGCTCAGATGTTCCACTATCTGTATGAGGTTAACGAGTGGCTTCAACGTTACAACGTGCGTGTCAAATGACGGATTGCATACCTCCTTCGATTCGGCAGATGCTATGCCCTGAAGGGGGTTGACCGCCGTGATCCACGACTGGATTTGGGGTGTTGCATTTCTTGTTGGGCTTGGCGCCGTGTGGGCGTATGTCGACCTTCGCTTCCGCCGTCAGGACTAAACCGTCACCGTCCGCATAGCGGCAAAAAGCTGCCCGAAAATCAACGGAATCGTTGATCTGGGCAGCCTTTTGCATTTATAAGCGCGGATCGTCGATACGGGCCTCCTGAAGCACTTTTTCCCGTGCCCGCATGAAATGATCCCAATAAATCATGGCAGCCCCAGTCGCCACCACGATGCAAAACGAGATGATCATCCACATGACCGTATCAGTGTCGACATCCTGAAACCAAGTGGCCATCTCCGCACCCATCTACACACCGCCCTTCGGCATTTTGGCGTTAGTATCTGCCGAGTCGGGCGGATCGAATACGGCTTTTTATGGGCTTACGAAGCCTGCGTTGCGTATGAGCTCCAACCGGTACACATACTCGCAGAGAAACTCCACCGCTTCCAAGTGCCGGCGCGCCGCGTCTGGGGTATCGCCGAATGCATACACGCCATGCGCACGAACGAGTACGGCAGGCACGTCGGGCTTTGCCGCATCCGCGACAGCTTGGCCGAGTTGGTGCAGATCCGCCCAGTTCGGGACAATCGGTATCCGCACAGAAGCATCTTCCTCCCAGTGCCCGAGCGCCTTGAGCAATTCGTGATGCGCAATTTCGACATATCCTTGCCGGGCGAACAGTTCGCTAATCAGATTGTTATACACCGTATGTACGTGCAGGATGCTGCCACATGACAGTTTGTCATACAAAGCAACATGGACGGTCGTCTCGGCAGATGGCCTGTATGAGGTCTCGCCTTGCACCCGCATGTCGGCGTCGACTAGTAACACATCCCGTTCGGTCAGGCGTTGCTTGTCCGCACCGCTGCGCGTAATCGCAAACAGGAGCGGATCGCGTTCGACCAGAATTGAGAGATTCCCGCTGGTGGCAGGCAACCAACCCTTGTCAGAGGCGAAGCGCGCAAGTTCGATCACGCCCTGTGCCTGTTCACTGAATGTATGCATGAAGTGAAGCCTCCTTGTCGTCGATAGCTGCTACGATATCGTCGAACGTTGTAAAAGGCAGATGTGGAATGCCCCGCTCCTCTACCAATGCCAAAAGTTGCGCCCGCGCAAACACGAAGTCTGCCATTTGTGCCGCTTTAAAGTCTGTCACGCCATCCCCGATGACGATCACGCTGTCCCCTGGCTGGACAAGTTGCCGAATTACGCTCGGCTTACACAGTCCGCAACCACCCTCGCAAGCTGGATCACAAGGGTGCGACCACTGCACATGTAGCCGTCGGCCACTTGTATCGAGGTGGTTACAATAGATATCCACAGTCCCTGTGGAGAATTTGTGGATAACCGGCAACACGAAAAAGTCGAATCCGCCGCTAACTACGGACAGCTTCCACCCAAGTTGTGCACAGGTGTGGATGAATTGTGGAAAACCGTGCCGAACTCGTGTGTGATCCTGTGCAAACCGGGTAACCTCGTCATACTGATCCGAAGGAATCAGCTGGAACATCGCTTCGACGCCATCCTTCACGGTTCGTCGACCTTGCTTGACTGCCTCGATGATGGGCTGGCTTTCCTCAGGCACAAATCTTTCCATAATCGTAGTAATCATGTCGCGTTCTGAAATCGTTCCGTCAAAATCGCAAATTACGCGAACCGTCACGCCCGCACCCCCCACTTTGCAATGGCAGCGGCTAAAGCCGGCTTATCCTCAGCGGCATCTTGGAGTGGTACGCCCTCTTGTACAGCCGCGATCGCGTCAAAGAACGCCTGTCCACCCATGCTGGCGCCACCTGGATGGCCATGAATGCCACCGCCTGCATTGAGAATGAGGTCAATGCCAAAGTCCCGGTACAACTGCGGAACGAGTCCCGGGTAAATCCCTGCAGATGGTGCTGGTAGAACCTTGCGATGGACGCCGTCCTTACGCAGGTGCCCAAGTAACCGATCCGTGGCCTCGCCACCCAATGTCACGCTGCCATACATGGACGGGAAAATGCCCATGTCAGCCCCCGCCAATCGCATGAGTTGACCCAGCACGATATCTGCGGCGATACCGTAATTCGGCGACCCGTAGAGGGCGCCGGATACCGCCGGATGTGCAAGAATTGGTACAGAAACGTCGGGATCGCGAGCGAGATCGGCGAGGACGTCAAATCCGTAGGCAACGACGTTAAACAGGATGGCACCGGCGCCAAGGTCGGCCAGGCGTTTTGCCTTCTCGCGCAGCTGGTGCACAGGTCCCGTCAGGTTGACCGCATACGCCGTTTCCCGCCCGGTCTGTACTGCAATTTGACGCGCCTTCTCGCGATACGCCACAACGCGCTCGGCCGCCGTCGCATGTGCCTCACTGAAGAAAATCTCGTCGTCCTTGACGAGGTCGACGCCACCCGATGCTTGCTCGCCAAACTGGGCGACCAGTTCTTCCAGCGTAAGGCCCGCACAAGCTTTGAAAATACTCATCACGAACGGCCGCCCGAATACGCCATAGCGTTCGCGAACGCCGTTGACGCCGAATTTCGGCCCTGGATAGACACGCTCCCACGCTTCGGGCAAGGACAACCTCTCTAAGCGAATTTCGCCGTCCATCGAAAGCTTGCCAAACACAGTTGTCAGCAGAGACGCGAAGGTCGTGTCAAGATTCGCAACAGGGTAAGCAATATCGATTTCAGCAATCACATCGCCTGCTTCTGCCGCATCGACAACGCGAATGCCTTGTACCTGTCCACAATGAGCTGCCACCTGCTCCTTACGCAACGACGGCAGATCTGTCCACGTGCCAATTGTCAGCCCAATGGCGATACCCTCCGCACGGGCTGCAAGCCGATTTTCGCGATCGCGCAACCGATATGTGGCCACGATATAGCGCGAATCGCGATGCATATCTGTACTGGTAACATCGTTCATCTATGTACACCCCGTTCATCCAATCCACTCGTGTCAACCAAATTATCCACAAGGCTGTTGATGGCCCATTCGTCATTATACACAAGCGTTATGTTCATAGCACAGCACTTCTCCACAGCACACTGTGGATAACTGGGGATGAATTGTGGATAAAACCTGTGAGTATTGTGGACAAGTTCATTTGCAACCATGCAATATTTGCGTTAACGTAATAAGAGCAACGTTTGTTGCCACGCTGAATTCCCGAATGGGGAAGCGGGGGACCCATACCTGGGGTGAAACGCATTTGTCGCGTGGGGCGCCTTTCAGCCCTAACCCGTCAGCTAACCTCGCAAGCGTCATGAAAGGAGTGCTGTGCCCATGTTGTATACTGCAAGTCCCTTCTGTGTTGTCCTGCTCAAACCTTTCCACGAATCTTCAGCTGCAGATCCACCATCCAATCCCTGATCTTAAAGCCAAGCACTGTACGCCAACGCAAGGGTTCGCTTTTGGGCGCCCCATCGCCACGGGAAGATGCATACCTTTATATTTCGTGCCCAGAAAATTTCACGCCCAAAAATCTGAACACCAAGCGAAGCTGTTCATTTGCACGCGCTTGGGCTTCCCGTTGACATCTCTGTTGCCAAAAGAAGAAAGGGGATGGATGGTTTGTCTGCAAAAACCACCAACGTGGTAGAAGACGCGAAGTTTAGTCCGTTTCACCTAAAACTGACGATTTACTCTTCCGGCGGCCCATTTCTCGACGGATACATTCTCAGCATCATCGCGATCGCCCTGACCCAAATCACGCCCCAATTGCATTTGAATGCAATGTGGAGCGGTTTGATTGGCGCATCTGCGTTGATAGGCATCTTTATTGGCGGATTTCTCGGCTATGTGACCGACAAATTTGGCCGCCAATTGATGTATACCATCGACTTCATCTTGCTCATCGTCGCTTCCGTACTGCAGTTTTTCGTTCATAACGCCTGGGAGTTATTTGCCTTGCGCATCGTCCTTGGCATTTCCGTCGGTGCTGATTACCCGATTGCGACATCCCTGTTGACTGAATTTGCCCCGCGCCGCCATCGCGGTATGATGCTCGGCGTGACGTTGGTGGCATATTACGTGGGTTCGACGGTCGCCTATCTGGTGGGCCAGTGGATGCTCGCCATCGGCCCGGAGGCTTGGCGCTGGATCTTGGCTAGCAGTGCGGTTCCTGCCGTCATCTTGGTTCTCTTACGCATGGGTACACCTGAATCGCCGCGCTGGTTGCTGCAACAGGGGCGTAAGGATGAGGCCCTGCAGGTCTTACGGTCGGTATATGGACCGGAAGCCTCCTTGGCGGATATCGAGGTACCCGCAGAAAGCAAAGGCCGCACCAGTTACCTGAAGCTGTTCTCGCGTGCATACGTCAAACGAACTCTATACGTCGGCCTGTTCTACATGGCGGCCGTAGCACCGCTGTTCGCGATGCTGACGTTCGGCCCCGAAATGCTTACGTCCTACCACCTGTTCACGGGTGCATCAGGCTACGGCGCTGCCATCATCAGCGCATTGTTTCTCATTGGCTGTATTCCGGCTCTCTTTCTGGTCAACCGTTGGGGGCGGCGACGCCTTATCATCATCGCTTTCGCCGGGATGACTGTCGGCATTGCCCTTTTGGGCTTCTTCCCAAGCGGGCCACTGGCCATCATTCTATTGGGCTTTATCTTGTACGCGCTATTCTCAGGTGGCCCGAACGTGATGGAATGGCTTGCGCCTAACGAACTGTTTCCAACAGAGGTACGCGGCACCGCGGTCGGTATTACAACGTGTATCAGCCGGTTTGGCGCAGTATTCGGAACCTACTTGTTCCCCTGGGGTCTGTCGCGCTTTGGCATCGGACCCACGATGCTCGTTGGAGCGCTCGTGACCCTGGGCGGTCTCGTCGTCTGTATCCTGCTTGCACCGGAAACCACACAACAAACGCTCAACGAAGCCAGCGTTGCCGAGGTGGCGAGATCGCATCGACACAGCACAGCAGGGGCCAGACAATCGCAATCGGTTCGTCACATCTCGCGATAATCTGCAGATAGACAAACGTCTACACCAAATTTAAGATAGCGTTAGGTATGGGTGGCCCATCGGCCACCCTTGGTACTTGAAGGAGGAATGGTCGATGGCGGTCATCCGCATTCGTGACACTGGCACAGAGATCCGCGGCGAAGATGAAGTGCGTACGTTTCTCACCGCGAACGACGTGTACTACGATCACTGGGATGTCGAGGCAAAAATGCCTGCCCACCTGCAAAACAAGTTTGTCTTGACCGATGCAGAAAAGGACGAAATTCTCGCGGCCCTCAACGAAGACATCCAGGCGCTTAGTCAGAAACGAGGGTACGTCAAATGGGACGTAATTGCCCTGTCAGACAGCACGCCGAATATTGAAGACATGTTAAAGAAGTTTGAGCAGGTGCACACGCACACGGAGGATGAAGTGCGTGCCATCGCGGCTGGCAGCGGCATTTTCGTGATCAAAGGCAAGGATGGATACTTTGACGTCGTCCTGCAAGCAGGCGATGTGATCTCGGTGCCGGAAGGCAATCCGCACTTTTTCACATTGACAGACGAACGAAAAGTGGTCGCTGTACGACTGTTTATCGATCCCGCCGGCTGGGTTGCACACCCTTATGCCGATCCCGCTTTTCAGCAAGCGTGAGTATCCTTTATAAGAAGCAAAAAGCGACGGCCGAGATGGGCCGCCGCTTTTTGTTTTTCAGACGTCAGCAGGTTGCCGTTGCAACCGGAGCTGCCGGAACGAACAGGAAGAAGAGCACAAAGATGATGAGGAACACAACCGCCCAACGCGTATACCCACCGAAAACACCGTACATATATCGTCATCCTCCTTTGTCATGGTGGATTCGATATACGATATGTAAGCCGCTGGGCGGCGCCAAGGGCATTCGCCCGGTAGCCCGTATTTTGGGCGGATCGCCATCGGAGTAACTTACCTCAGTTCACACCAATGCCATACCATAATAACGAAACGATCTCCTCCGCGATGGTGTTCACATCGGCAGCAGCACCTAGCCTTTGCATGTGCCCCTTGCCAATGACCAACAGCGACAAATATGTGCGGGCGATGAACTCCGGGGATGCTTGGCGAATGCCACCTGCGTGCATCTCTTCTTCAAATGCACTGGCCAAGGCCTCCAGCAAACGCTCCTCTGCCAAGCGCAATTCCGCCAACTGTTCCGTCGACAATACGTCTTCACTGCCGCGCATAATAAAATTCATGTCCAAGGTGACGTCGATGCTTAGGCGAATACGGGTAAGCCTTTCGAGACGAGCATACAGCGGCTCTGAACTCTCAAGAATGGCAACGGTCCGCTGCCGCGAAATCTCCATAACATATAGCAACGAGCGCAGAAACAGTTCCGCTTTGGATGCATAGTAATAGTACAATACGGCCTTCGTCACTTCAGCCTGCCGCGCAACCTCACTCATGCTGACACTGTCAAAGCCAGATTTCATAAAGCATTTCGCGGCAACCTGCAGTATCCGGTCGGCAGTAGGCACATCCACCGAATCTGCCGGTGGTCGCCCAGGACGCCGTGACCGTGATTCCTCTTTTCGCACGCCACAGCCCTCCTATCCAACAGCCGTCCGATTCGCATACACATCAGTATAGCATGCCCAAAGCACACTCTGTGGTTAGCGCCATATAGACAGACAAATTAACCTTCCGGTATATTTAATTTCGGATCGATATCCTAGTTGCAAGGAGAGGATGTGTGTGGAAGGAATGGAGCACGCAAGTTACCTAGGTGTACTTGCTAAATGGACCACTGGACGAAGAAGCAAGTGGCTTACGCTTTTCATATGGATTTTCTGCACAGTGGTGGCGTCGTTGGCATTCCCAGCGGCAAACCGAGTAGAAAGCAACAATGCTTCCTATTTGCCAAATTCCGCGCCCAGTGTGCAAGCAGAACAACGGATAGAGAAGAATTTCCCTGCATCAACCGGGACACCGGCACTGGTGGTGTGGTATGACAGCCAAGGGCTCACAAACAAAGATATCGAAATCATCAAAAGCGTTTCCGAGAGGCTCGAGAGTCATCCGGTTGCTTCGCAGATCGCAGTACCGCCTCTTGCCTCCATGCCAGCAGCTGCCCTCGCGCCATGGATGTCTAAGGACAAAACGACTCTCGTATTACCGATCACGCTCAAAAGCAGCGCTACACAAGCGCAATTGCATCAAGCTGTGGTACAGATTCAACACGTTGTGGATGCCGCGGCAGGCAGTCGCGCTATCCAGGGCCCACTGAGCGGCGATGGACTTCACGTGCGAATTACCGGTCCGGCTGGCATCGCGGTCGATGCGGTCAGTTTATTTCAGCACGCGGATTTCGCTTTGCTTATGGCAACGACATTGCTCGTTCTGGCACTGCTTATCGTCATGTACCGTTCACCCATTCTCGCGTTTGTACCGCTGGTGACCGTCGGGATCGCATATGGGCTCATCAGCCCAATCCTCGGGGAGTTAGCCGCTCACCACTGGATTACCTTTGACGCGCAAACAACGTCCATCATGACAGTCCTACTGTTCGGAGCTGGCACAGACTATTGCCTGTTGATGGTCGCCCGGTACCGAGAACAATTGTATCAATCCGAAGACAAGTACAGTGCCATTCGCAAAGCTGTCGGCGGATCAGCCGGGGCCATTGCCATGAGTGGACTCACCGTCGCCCTCGCCCTCTTGTCACTGCTTTTCGCACGTTACCAGTCGTACCATGAATTTGCCGTTCCGTTTTGCTTGGCCATTGCCATCATAGCTCTCGCCGGCGTGACACTGTTGCCCGCCCTCCTTGCCATCCTGGGGCGTGTCGCGTTCTTTCCTTTCATACCGCGCCCAGACGCGGGTACCAAGGCCACGTCCCCTCGGCCATCGCGCGTTCGGCGCGGTGAGCCGGGCGCACTCAGTCGGTGGGTTGGGCACACGGTCACATCGCGATCAGGCATCGTCACGACCTTGGGCATGCTGATTTTAATCGGGCTCGGATTATTCACGTTTCAGATCCGAACGACGTACAGTCTCATCTCGTCGTTTCCACCATCAATGCCTTCTCGCGAAGGCTATGCCATTTTGTCGGAGCACTTTGCCAAAGGCGCACTCGCACCCGTCGAATTGCTCGTACCGAGCGATTCTGCACAGGCGGTAACCAAGGCACTCAAAGACGAACCGTACATCGACACGGCCTACGTTGCCGCAACCAATACACACAATCGCGTCGCGCTTGTCGACATCACGTTGGCAACGGACCCGTACAGCAATACAGCAATGGCCGATCTCGCCCGAATTCGCAGTGTCGCAGAGAAGGCATTGGACGCGCAATCAACCGATAGCGCAAAGCACCAGGTTTGGATCAGTGGGCCCACGGCCACACAGGCCGATACGAAGGCTTTGACAAATCGCGATACAGGCGTCGTAGTGCCGATTGTTATTGGCATGATTGCCTTACTCCTGTGCATGTACTTGCGTTCGATTGTTGCAGTGGTCTATCTCATCGTCACCGTCGTCTTGTCGTACCTCGGCGCACTGGGAGCAGGTTGGCTGGTCATACACTACGCGCTTGGCTCGCCAGCCATCCAAGGTGCGATACCGTTGTACGCATTTGTGTTTCTGGTCGCACTCGGGGAAGACTACAACATTTTTGTGTTGTCGCGTATATGGCAAGCAAAGGGTCGCGTACCCCATCAGGAAGCCATTGAACAGGCCGTAAGTGCGACGAGTGGCGTCATAACTTCGGCCGGACTCATCCTGGCTGGCACCTTCGCAGTTTTGGCCAGTCTCCCCATTCAAGTGCTCGTTCAATTTGGTATCGTATCTGCCATAGGCGTGCTTTTGGATACGTTTGTCGTCCGTCCATTCATCGTTCCTGCCATCACGTCACTCTGTGGGCGTTTTGCATATTGGCCATCCTATCCGTCTGCGAAAACCAATCAATAAATGAACGTGGCGAGGCATGGCGACCAGCGCCTCCTCGCCGTTTGGGTTTTGCACAAGCAGCTTCAACATAGACACAATACAAGTGATCGTGTACCGCATTCCACAAAAAAACCGCCGCTTCGGATACTCCGAAACGGCGGTTTATCATGTTGGCGGAGCCGACGGGATTCGAACCCGCGATCTCCTGCGTGACAGGCAGGCATGTTAGGCCTCTACACCACGGCTCCAAGTGGTTGCGGGGGCAGGACTTGAACCTGCGACCTTCGGGTTATGAGCCCGACGAGCTGCCAACTGCTCCACCCCGCGATATAAAACTGGTGGGTCATGAAGGACTCGAACCTTCAACCTGCCGATTAAGAGTCGGATGCTCTACCAATTGAGCTAATGACCCGGGTGTCCGGCGAACGCTTATAAATATAACACAGGAATTTGCCCTTGTCAAACAGAACTTACATCTTCGACTTCAAATTCATGTAGCTCCGGGACAAATGGCCGATTTTCTGCTGTACGCTCCTCCAAAAATCGGCGAACGAGCTTTTTGACGTCTTGCATTGCATGCCCTTTGTTCTTTCGTAACACCTGACACATAGGAATTTCTGCACAGGTTGCGACATACATACCGTCTGGCAACTGGAACAAGGAAATGTGTAGCTTCATCAGTATTCCTCCCCAATCCCATTGTAATACGCCAAACGTCCCACACAAAATGGTCATCACGCTTTTGCGACAAGCACGATGTCCTCTGCCACAACGTCGCACCACGCCAAGGTTTCTCGAATATCACGGACGAGATCAGGCACGATGTCGTTCAGTTCTTCGTTTGAAATGCCCTGTTCAATCGCCACGGTCTGATGCACCACAAGGTGGATGGAATCGACATTGGCTGGTCGAATCCGAAACCGCCGGCCAAGCCGACGATGCAAATGGTGCACACAGATTCGCTGTACCAGACACGCGATCAGTTTTTGCTCTTTTTCCGTTAAAGCGATTCCAGGATGCTTAACTTGAATTTGCAATAGATCGGCCATACGCAACTATGCCCCTCAAGCAGCCGGCAATCGACTCTTCATTCGTTCCTATTGTACATGTGAAAAGTTCGATTGTCGTTGGAGAGTGTTGCTAGGGCAAGCGCTGTTTGGTTGCCATAGGCCGATCAGACTGCGAAGCCAAGCTCACGCGTGATATGCCCCGGCGCCAATGATCAGCAACACAAGCGCGATGATCCATCCCGCAATTCGGCGCGATCGCGCATGTTGAAGCGACGTCATCACGTGTAAGATGACCACCGCGGCAACCATCAGAATTGGATGACCGATGAACTGCCAATGCGGCCGTCGAACAATCCATGTAATAATACCCAAAACCACCTGCAAGTCAAATAAACCGATGACGATTCCACGAAACGCCTTCGGCAACCCAGCTTTGCTTGCAATTTCCCAGGCTGTCGCGACAATCGCGAGCAGGATCAAAATCACCCCGTAAATCATGTGTACATGGCCCATATCTTCCCCTCCCTTCTGCACATCAACTGCATATTTTCGCGCAGCACTCAAACACTACCGGATGCATGACCATAACCCTTGGAGGGATGACGATGAAGTCTGTGGCGGTAGAACAAGGTTTGACACCTGTAAAAGAGTACCTACAACAACAAGGGTGTCAAGTGGTCGATATGACGGGCGAGCGCCAACAGCCCGGCGTATGTGCGGTCGTCATCACCGGATCGGACAAAAACATCATGGGCATCCAAACCGTAGTCAACAATGTCCCGGTCATCTCAGCCGATGGCTTGTCCCCAGAAGACGTATACCAACGCGTCAAAGAGTACATTCATTGATGTGGCGGGCGACAGGCAAAGTCGCCTGTCGCTCACCTTACACCGTTTCGATTTCCTGAAGAACGAGCCGCGCCGCCCCGAGTACGCCCGCCTGGGAACCCAGCTTCGCCGGAACAATCGTGCAGGCGCGCGCCACGCGAGCCAAGGCCTCTCGATGAAACGCCTTGCGCAATGGCTCAATCAATGCGTCGCCGGCGTTGACAACCCCACCTGCGATCACAATGACGTCCGGATTCAGAATGTTGGCTCCGATCGACAAGCCGACGGCAAGCCAGTGAATCATGTCGTCCACAACCGCTTTCGCCTTCGCGTTGCCCGCCTCTGCCATCTCGAAGATTTCCTTCGAGGTCAATTCACGCCCTTCTTTGCCGACGAGACCAGCTTGTTCCGCATGGCGAGACAGAGCTGTCGCTGACGCCAGGGTTTCCAGGCAGCCATGGTGGCCACAATTGCACAACTCCCCGTCATTTTTGACCATAATATGGCCAATTTCCCCCGCCATATTGGTCACACCGCGGTGTATGCGGCCATTGATGACGATCCCGCCACCAACACCGGTACCCAGCGTCACGCACAAGGCGGTGTTGGCATTGCGCCCCGCACCCAGCCAAACCTCACCGAGCGCAGCGACGTTGGCGTCGTTGTCAACGCGAACCGGCTTGCCCAGCTCCCTGGTGAGCATCTCTCCCAAAGGTACATCCCGCCAATGGAGATTGACAGACTCCTCAATCCATCCTCGTTCGACATCAAGAAAGGCCGCCATGCCGACGCCTACCCCGATGACTTCCGCCCAGGCAATTCCCGCCTGGGCAGTCATCTTCTTGGCTGTTGCGGCAACTTCGCGGCAGAATGCCTCCGCTCCCCGCTCTGGCTCCGTCGGTACGGACTCGCTGGCGATGACCTCACCAGCTTCGTTGACGAGCGCCAACTTGACGTTCGTACCGCCGATGTCGATGCCTAAAGCCAACTTTCCACTCATCCCGTTGCCCCTTCTCCCTTAGTTCATCACTTCTGCAAGCGAGCCCTCATTTCGCTCTTGTATGCTTCAACGCCGGGCTGATCGAATGCGTTGATACCAAGTAGGTAACCACCAAATGCACAAGCGACTTCAAAGAAGTATACCAATTCTCCGTAGAGCGATTCGGCATCGCCGCGGGCCTCAATCCGGATATTCGGAACGCCGGCTTCGCTGTGGGCAATCATGACCGACTCGACGGCAACTTCCTGCAGCTTGTGGAACGAAACGTTCTCCAAATAGCGGTTCTTTTCGTCCAATCCCACTGGCACTTTCAATTCTGGCGCATCATCGATAAACGCGTCGAGCACCGTTTCGACGAGCACCTTGCGCGAATCTTGAACGTACTGACCCATCGAATGTAAATCGGTCGTATATTGCAACATGGTCGGATAAAGGCCGATACCGTCTTTGCCTTGGCTTTCGCCGAACAACTGTTGCCACCAGCCGGCAAAATCAGCCACGCGCGGCTCATAGGTCACAAGTGCTTCGGCGACAAATCCTTGTTGATACAACACGTGGCGCGCCAAGGCGTATTGTACCGCTGGATTGGCCGTGATCGCTACTTTCGCAAGCTGATCCCGCATATTGGCAGCTCCCTGCATCACCTTCCGGTAGTCGACGCCAGCGAGTGCCATCGGCAACAACCCAACCGCCGACAAGACCGAATAGCGACCGCCAATATCGTCTGGAATCGGCAGTGTCACGTACTTCTTCTCGTCCGCGTACGCGCGCAGGCTGCCCTTTTGCGCATCCGTGATGGCACAGATGCGAGCGGACGCCTCCGCCTCACCGTAACGCTTCTCTAAGTAGTCGCGGAACGTATGGAACACCGCCGACGGCTCCAAGGTCGTCCCAGATTTCGAAACAACCACCAAAGTGACTTCGCGGCTGTCCAGGTACTTCAAGAGATGAGCATGGTATGTAGGGCTGAGCTGTTGACCAGCGAAGATAACTTCGTGTTTGCCTTCTTTCGTAAACTCTGGCTGCACCATCGACAGGACCGAACGAGCACCCAGATAGGAGCCACCGATGCCGATGACGACCGTCACGTTCGACTTCGCACGGAAATCAGAGGCGATTTTGTCGATGTCCGCATACAACGACTCGTGATTATCGACAGGCCATGACATCCAGCCCTTACCGAATGCATCGCGATCGCGATTCTGCAATTCTCCGTAAGCAAACTCAGCAAGCGGTGCCAAACGTTTCTCATGTTCTTCGGTGAACCATTTTCTCGCTTTTTCCAGATGCAGTTGAATCATATCTGTCCCTCCTAGACCTAACGAATCTCCCTCAGTATCTTACCACAGTCGACAGTTATCCATTAGATTGCAAGACGATTCACCGCATGGATGCGAACACCTGATGCTTCCGAATATTCAATGATGTTCATGCACGCGTTCTCTTGTACGATCCGCCGATAATTGCGGGCGTCACTGCCAAGTAAGCCAACCAACAACAGGCGATTAATGGTGTTGTGGGCGACCACGGCAATATCACAATCCGCGAACCGCTCAATAAGCCGAGAAAAGGCAGTCAGTACTTCTTGCTGGCGCTGCCCGATGTCCTCGCCGCCCGGAATGTTGACATCCGCGGGATCTGCGAGCCATTGCGCGTACATATCCGGATAACGTTTGTTGACCTCGGCGCGTGTCAACCCTTCCCAAGAGCCAAAACCCACCTCGCGAAAAGCCGGCTCGACATAAAACGCCGCACTCGCCAAGTGCGGATGTGACTCCTGAATGGCCTTCGCCGTTTCTGCCGCACGGCGCAAACCAGAGTGCACAAATGCATGTACGCGAACGCCCGCAAGCATTTGTGCGGCACAGCGAGCCTGCTGCCAGCCAAGTGCAGTCAGGCCCACGTCCGACGTGCCGCAAAACCGTTCGCCATCGGCGTTGTAGACCGTCTGACCGTGGCGAAACAGGTAAACCATCATGCCCGCATCCTCCTTACGCCTGTGTATAAGTGTCTGCCGGTTGTTCGACAATCCACCGGTTCGGCTTGCCTACACAGGCAATCCGCAGTTCGTGCATCGCGCGCGTACACGCCGTGTAAAACAACTCTTGCTCAAACGCGCGCCGATACGCCGACGCTGATCCATCCGCGACGATCACGCCGTCGAATTCCACACCCTTAGCTAGATACGCCGGAACGATGGCAACTCCTGCAGAAAATGTACTCGTCGTTTTGTCAATATGGCGCACATCGCAACCGACGAGCTTCAATTGCTCCGCCATCTGGCTCGCTTCTCGTTGCGTCCGGCATATCACCGCGATGGACTGATATCCTTTACACAGGTACTCCTCAATCCAGGTGCGAATGAGTTGTACCTGATCATCAGGCGCGACCTGTTGCACCACAGGCAACGGCCCTTCGCGATCAAACGGCACAATGGCTTCCCCGTCCCTTGCCATGCCGCGTGTAAAGCGAACAATGGGCGCCGTCGAACGGTAGCTCCGCGTCAGCTCGATAGTCGTCAAATCCGGAAAGCTTTGCCGCAATTCGTCGGCCATCGCCATCCCCGGGACGTGGGCGTAGATAGCTTGGTTCGGATCGCCAAGCAATGTCAGGCGGCTGCGGGGAAACAGGCGCCGGATAACGTACAACTGTAGAGAGGAATAATCCTGTGCCTCGTCGATGAAGACATGGCGAATCGACGTGTTGACGGCTTGGCCGAGTAACAACTCCTTTAAATACAAATAAGGCGTACCATCTTCATACGGCAGTCGACGGTTCGCAATCGCTTGCGTGGTATACATGCACACGGATCGCCAAAGATCTGGAGCTACCTCAGAAGGAACCGAAACCTGGCCTGCCAAGGCTCGCTCAAACCATTGTTGATAAATGGCTGGTACATCGACAAAGGCGAGGCGTTGAATGAACCGGCGAACGGGTTTTAACCGGCGATTAAGCAACATCTTTGCGAGTTCATCGCGCTCTGCTTGGTAATCGTCAAACGAATGCTTAGCGTGCCGACGCCTTTTTTCCACTTGTTTATGAGCTCGTTGATAATCCTCATCGGACATCAACTCCAGCTCATCTTCGACCCAATCGGCAGTCGCTTCCTCCTCGGCAAATGCATCGAGACGTGCCAGCAACTCTTTTTGCACCGTCTCTATCCGCTGGGGCATCCGCCAGTGCGCCTCTGTCTGTGCGAAAATGGCTGCCACTTCATCCGCAGTAACAACCGTTCGGTCCATGAACCGGATCGGCAAGAATCGCATACCAGAAAGAGCGAGTTGTGACACATATTGATGAATGGCATCAGCAAAGGCTGGCGACGCCTTCCACGAAGCGGAGAGCATCTGCATTTCGGCTTCTGGTCCATCCTCGAGGTTCAAAAGCCGCTCAAGCTGGTCAAAACCGTCCTCGACGACAAATTCACCATCTAGCCGCCGTTTCAGGTAATCGTAAAACGTCGTCTGTTCGATGTTTTGCTCGCCAAGTTCAGGCAACACATTGGCCACATACGAACTGAACAGGGGATTGGGTGAGAATAGGAGCATTTGACTGGCTTCTAAGCGCCCTCGATGCTTATAAAGCAGGTAGGCCGCCCGTTGCAACGCAGCCGACGTCTTGCCGCTACCGGCGGCACCGCGCACAATCAGGACTGGACTCGTATCATCGCGAATGACGCGATTCTGCTCGCGTTGAATAGTGGCGACAATGTTTTTCATCTTCGCATCCGCACGGCC
Organism: Alicyclobacillus hesperidum subsp. aegles; assembly: GCF_027923525.1. Lineage (NCBI taxonomy): Bacteria > Bacillati > Bacillota > Bacilli > Caryophanales > Alicyclobacillaceae > Alicyclobacillus > Alicyclobacillus hesperidum. Next base: position 89,223 of record NZ_BSBJ01000070.1, read on the forward strand.
GGACAGGGCATACATCAACAGCTCGTCGCCAATCGTAATGCCTGCGTCAAACATCGCAAAAATGGTGCCCCCGCGAATGACAAATTGGCGTTTCAAGGTCATCTCGCCGCGAATCTCTCCGCGTGGAGCTGCGAAAGCGACGGGACCAGGCGTATGGTCGTAGTACAAGCTGGCAATCGGGGCGCGCCAGTCGTAGACCAAAAATTCGTCCGTCTCCTCGTCGCGAAACGAAGCAATACCAATATACACGCGCTCTGTCTCCGCCTCACCTTGCTCCCGAAAGTCGATCCGGGCAAAAAACGGCGACGATTTCTGCTTTTCCAGAACCTCTGCTGCCTCCGCCGCGCGGTGCCACCGTCGTTCGCGCTCGGCTAAGAGCTCCGCTTGCTGGCGGATCGCAAAGTGCGTTTCAACGAGATCGTCTGGGTTACTGACGTTGATCGTCACATCGTCCCAGAAATGCCGACGAATGTCGACCACTTCACCACGAACCTGCGACACATCAGCCTGCATTTGCACCAGCTTCGCTTCAATCCTCTGGACAACCTGGTTGACATACGCCTGTTCGCTAGCCCAATCCGGATGACGGCTCTCCTGGTTTTCTTGCATCGGGTCTGCCTCCTTCTGCAATGAACATCAACCGTCTCCGCGGCGACGGCGAGAGACGGTTGACAACAGTTCTCCGATCACGCTTGTAAAGTGGCCGGCTTGCCTGCCATGGCGCCTTTATAACGCCTGCGGTACATGGCAGCAAAGAACACACAGGACAAGGCTAAAAAGACAATCCCATAAGCCACCAAGCGCCAGATGTCCGTCGTCATGGCAGTCGAATTGCCTCCGCCGATGATATACCGAAAGCCATCTACGGTATAGTGCATCGGTAGCCAGGGTCCCAACTTCTGAAAGAACTTTGGCGACAGCACGACCGGATAGGTCCCGGAACTGCTGGTCAACTGCAAAATCAACAGAATCACACCGATAAAACGTCCGGGGTTTTGCATGGCAGCGACAAAGAACAATAGGATGGCGGCAAACACCAAACTCGTTAAGACAGAGAACAACACAAACCAAACAGGATGCGTCGTGTGCACACCTAATCCTGCAAGTAGTACGAGGTCTGCAAGCAAAGCTTGCACGACTGCCATTGCACCAATCATGAGCCATTTGGAAGCAAACCAAGCGAAGCCGGACGACGGGATCGACGGTGGGTCGCGAAACGATATGATGACGCTCATGAGCAGAACGCCGACGTACAGCCCTAATGACAAAAAGTATGGTGCAAACCCGTTGCCATAGGTGTTGATGTTGCCTGCTTCGAGCTGGTGTACCCCTACCGGATCCGCAATGGCGTTGACGATCTGAGTGTGGTGCACGGTCGGCATCGATCGCGCAGCCGACTGCAAGTGTGACGCCAGCGTTTGGGCACCCGAGGTGACCGACGCGACGCCGTTCGTATAGCGTTCAATGCCCTGGCGCAAGCCCTGTGCACCGGAGGCGAGGCGTGCCGCTCCCCCCTCTAAACCGCCCATGCCAGCAGCCAGTTGACTTGCTCCACGCGCGACCTTCTCTTCACCTATAGCAAGTTGCTGAGCACCGGAGGACGCCTTGTCGATTCCGGTGGTCAGAGCCTGACTCCCCTGTGCCACGGCTCCCGCACCACTAGCCAATTTTTGCGCATTTGCCGCAAGCGACTGGTTTGCCGATGCCACCTGGGCCGATCCGGCCGCGACTTGTTGGCTGGCTGTCAACAACGACTGAAACTGCGCGGAACCGGCCAACGCAGGATTCGCCTTCGCAAGTGCCGCGAGCCCGTCGGCAACCTGTTGTGCGCCGCCAGCCACCTGGCTCGCGCCCGTTGCAGCGCGACCGGCCCCAGTTGCCAACGCCGCCGACCCTGACTGCAATTGCTTTGCTCCGGTCTGCACCTGCGCCGCACCTTGTGTCAACTGCGCCATGCCGGCGGCGAGCTGCGCCGCTGCTTGCTGTGCTCTTGCCGCACCAGACGCAACCTGGCCTGCGCCTGTCGACGCGGTTTGCAGCTTGTTGGCAAGCAGTGTGGATCCACTTTCCACCTGTTGTGCGCCACTCATCAAAGATCCGCTCGCCGCCTCTAGTTTGCCAGCCCCTGCGGCCACTTGCGATGCACCTTTGCCCGCGGCGCGAATCCCGGCTTGCGCCGAAACCAGACCGCTGACCACGTTCTCCGCGTACGATCTCGCCAACTGGCTCGCCGTCTGCTCTTCCAACTTGACCATCGCATTACGTCCAACAATGCCCGCAATGTAGTTATGTCGATCGTTCGTTACACTTTGGATGGTTGGCTGTGGCGCACCTGGCTGCGTCGCCGCGTTTGCCGCCTCTTGCGAGAAGTTGGGTGGAATCGTGATCGTCATGATATACGTTCCATTCACCATGCCTTGTTCTGCCTCTTTGGCATTGACAATCCGCCAACCTAAGTTATGATCCGTTTTCAAGCGGTGGACCATTTGCGCACCGGCGTCGATACGCTTGCCATCAAGCGTGGCACCACGGTCTTCATTGACCACGGCAACCGGCAATCGTTCAAGGTGCCCATACGGATTCCAAAACGCCCATAAAAATGTAGCCGCATATAATACAGGAATCAACAGGATTCCGAAAACTTGAATTCGGTTGCGCCAACTTCGCAAGTTCGAGGACCATTCCTGACCAACGGTTGCCCAAAATCCTCCTGTCTCCATGCTCTCCCTCCTTCGTCCCTTGCTCATTCTGTCTTCGCGACTTTGGATGAATTCCGCAGACCGTCTGCAAAAAGTTGATGAAACAGGAGAATGAGGTTTTCGTTGGAGAGGGGTTCATGCGTATCTGCCCAATCGTTGACCAATGTCGTATACGTGCGCATCAGAACAAACGCAACGATCTCAGGATCACAGGGCTTCACATCCCCTTCCGCGATGCCTCGTTCCAGATATCCTTTCAAATAGTCGACTATCGAATGCTCAACGTGTCGCAACCCGGCACGGGCAGGCTCTGTTCCAAATTGCCGCACTTCCTGCGCTAACTTGGCAAATACGGCGTGTTCCTGGCGAAAGGCGACGACCCGACGCAACCCGCGCTCCAAGTTATCGAAGAAGTCCGCGTTTGGCTGCAACTCCGCTTCTACAGCCTCGCGCAGATGGGCAATTAATTCTTGCAACATATTCCCGAATAGCGCTTCTTTGCTTGGAAAGTGGATGTAAATCGCACCCTTGCTGATTCCTGCTAGACGGGCCACCTGATCCATCGTCGTCGCTTTATAGCCAAACTCGGAAAATGCTTGTTTTGCAGCCGCCTCAATCTTCTCGCGCAAATCCAACATGCTCACTCCCTTCGAGTTGTTTTGACCAAAATCCTAATTTGGTCACTTGGTCAAAAATGAGTATACGACGGGGCATGCATAAGGTAAAGCGCGGCGTCCAAAAGGGATTGCACCCTGGGCCAAGAAAATATAATCAAGAGGAGGGATGCGAATGGAAACCGTTTTATTGACAGGGTTTGAGCCGTTTCAAGGAGAGGTCCTTAATCCCTCGTGGGAAATTGCTCGCACACTAAGCGGCGAAACGCTGGCAAACCGCTTTCGAATTGTCGCCAAACGCCTGCCGACGGCATTTTCCACGGCGGCAGACGAATTGTACAGCGCAATCGAGAGTGTTCACCCACGTGCTGTGATCTGCCTGGGAGAAGCCGGGGGCCGCACACAACTGACGCCAGAGCGCGTAGCCATAAACATCATGGATGCCCGCATTCCAGACAATCAAGGCGCACAACCCCAGGACGAACTCATTAGGCAGGACGGGCCTGTCGGATACTTCTCTTTGCTCCCGCTGCGGCCGATGGTCGAGGCTATCCGGGCTGTCGGTGTGCCCGCGGCAATTTCCGATACCGCCGGTACGTTCGTCTGCAATTATGTGTTTTACACCTTAATGCATCACATTCACACGCATAACCTGCAAATTGTAGGAGGCTTTATGCACGTACCCTATATGACGGAACAGGTGCTCGCAAAAAAGGCGCCCGGTTTGCCGCTCGACTTGATGGCGAAAGGTGTGCGTGCCGCCGTCGAAGCCGTCGTGCAAAGTTTTCCCGAGCGCCCGCCTTTGATGTGCTAAGGGTTTGTTAAAAGAGTGCTTATAAAATGGCGATAGCACCGTCCGCACGTGGCTCTGTACCACCTGCAAGGACGCTATGGCCATCGCGCCAGATGATTTGTCCACGCCCAAATGGCGTGGGGTCATCGGTAACCTCGATATCGTGCCCTCTATCCACAAGCTTTTGAATGGTCTCAATACCCAACGCCCGCTCGACCAGGACGTGCTTCCCGCTCATCCATTGCCAACGCGGCGCATCCAGAGCGGCTTGGGGATTGTGGCCTAAATCGAGGGCTTGGCTCAGCACTTGGACATGCCCTTGAGGCTGCATAAAACCGCCCATGACCCCAAACGGGCCAACCGCCTTGCCATCCCTCGTCAAAAAGGCAGGAATGATGGTATGGTATGGACGCTTGCGAGGAGCGAGCGCGTTGGGATGACTGGGATCCATGCTGAAGTTGTGCCCACGATTCTGCAGAGACACGCCCGTGCCTGGCACGACGATGCCAGAGCCAAAGCCCATATAGTTGCTTTGAATGAAGGACACCATGTTACCCTCGCCGTCCGCTGTGCACAAATACACAGTACCCCCCGGCTGCGGCCGCGAAGGGGGCAGCATAAGGGCCTCGCTCGTGATGCGCGATCGCAACCCAGTGATGAAATCGTCCGCCAAAAGCTCACTTGGTGAGCGGCGCATCGCCGCTGGATCCGCAATTTCGGCAAGACCTACCGAAAACGCGAGCTTGATGGCCTCGATTTCCACGTGGGCACGCTTTTCCGGCGACATGGCGGAGATGTCGAGTCCCTCGAGAATCGCGAAGGCCATCAGGGCAACAATGCCCTGACCGTTGGGTGGCAACTCCCACACGTCGTAACCTCGATAGCGAACAGAGAGTGGCTCGACCCACTCGGGTGCGAACGCAGCGAGATCGGAAGCGCGCAACAAACCACCTGTTTCTTGTGCAAAGCGGTCGATCCGAGCAGCAATCTCACCCTCATAAAACGCGCGCGCCCCGCTTTCCGCAATGGCCTTAAGCGTTTGCGCCGCGTCGGGATTGCGGAAACAGGCACCGGCTTGTGGGGGGGCGCCGCCGGGAGCAAAAACCTTGAAAAACGGTTCGTGTAAAGCTCCGCACAGGCGGCTCCGGTACGCCTCGACGGCGCGACGCCAATTCACCGACGTGACAGGGGCCACCGGAAATCCGTCCTCTGCATATGCAACGGCTGGTGCAAGCGCTTCCCGCAAAGGGACGCGACCGAACCGCTCGGACAGTGCCGCCCATGCACTTGGAGCACCTGGCACGGTCACCGGCAGCCAACCGTGCGTCGGCATCTCGGCGATCCCCCGCGCCGCAAGCGCATCGAACGATAGCAAGGCAGGAGATCTGCCGCTGCTATTAAGCCCGTACATCTTCCCGTCATGCCAGACGATTGCAAACGCGTCGCTGCCAATGCCGTTTGACGTCGGCTCGACAACGGCCAGCGCAGCGGCGGCGGCCACCGCCGCGTCCACGGCGTTGCCCCCACGGCGTAAAACTTCCACGCCCGCCGCGGATGCGAGCGGCTGCGACGTCGCAACCATGCCGCCGCGCGCATAGACGACTGTGCGCCGAGACGGATATGGATAATGTGTTCCATCCAACGAAAGGCTCCCCATCCCTATGCCTCCCTGCACGTGATCGCTCAGGCGTTTCCGTTCGCCCAACGACCCTTGCGAAATACCGGTACTGTATTACCGTCAAATAACTCCGCGTCGATATCGAGATCGGCCGAGCCAATCATGAAATCGACGTGCATCAGGCTATCGTTCAGTCCGCGGCCTTCCCATTCGCTCGCCGGGAGACCATGACCGCCTTCAACGAGCGGATACGCACGCCCGATAGCGAGATGACAGGACGCGTTCTCGTCGAACAACGTGTTATAGAAAATCTGGTTCATTTGCGCGATGGGCGAATCGACCGGCACGAGAGCAACTTCGCCAAGATAATGACTACCTTCGTCCGCCTCAATGATACCCCGCAACGCATCCTGCCCCTTCTCCGCATGATACTCGACAATGCGTCCATGCTCGAAGCGCAGGCGAATTCCCTCAATCAGCGATCCGTTGTGATTAAGCGGCATCGTGCTGGAGACCGTGCCGTGCACACCTGTCTTCTTCGGCGCCGTGTAGACTTCTTCCGTCGGGATGTTGGCGACAAACCGCACGCCCTTTTGATCTGGATGGCCAGCCGCCGCAAAATAGTGACCCTCCGCAAGCTCAATGGCCAAATCCGTGCCAGGTGCACGATAATGCAGTGTTTTGATGCGCAAGTCGTTTAGCCACTTTGCCCGCCGCTGCAGGTTTTGAATATGGCGCTCCCAATCGGCAATAGGATCGTCGCCGGTCGATCTCGCTGCTTTTAAGATGTCTTGCCAAAGTGCGTCGACCCTTTCAGACTTCGGCAGTTCTTTGTGCACCACATCCGCCCATGCGGCCGTCGGTGCCGAGGCCAGCGTCCAGCGATGCATGTCGTTGGTGCGCTCATTATCAAAGGCACGGAACGTCTCACGAATGGCTCGCTCCGCCACTTCCACGCGATCCGCGGGCACACCATTGTATAGATTCGGGTCGCTTGCCGGGATGGCAATATACGCAGCACCAAGCCCAGCGAGTTTCTCGACCCATTGCAACTGCCACTTCGCGCGCTCGCGCAAGAGGTCGAGATCGCCCCGCGCCACCGTTTCGCGCTGCCACCATTCATCGCCCCAATCGACCTGGACGAAACTCGCGCCAGCATCGTAAGCTGCCGCCACGAGTTTACGTGCAAACTCGACGTGTTCCGGGTATACCTGTCGGCGTCCAAAACCAATCACCAAGGGCTGCCCCGGCTGCAAATTGACGCCGATACGAACGATGAGATCGGCGTATTTCCGCTGTAAATCTGTCATGATGTGTCCGCCCCTTTTACCGATGCTGAACTGCTGCGCTTCACGAACGCCCTGCACTCACTATAACAAATTTGCCTATTTTACGAGACCTTTACCGAAAAGCAATCGATGATTGATGAGCGTTTCACAAACCATGCGTACACTCAAGGCCGGATCGAATTTTGTTATGAGTAAAGGGGGGCATTCGATTGAGCAGGGCTCTTCCAGGCGTCCTCAAAAGCCAAGCTCGTGTGCGCCGACAGACAGCGCGGCAAGTCCAGTCTTCGATCCACGGCTGGATCATGATCTTGCCCGCGCTGGTGTTCTTGACGCTCTTCGTGTTCATTCCCATGGCATATGTCGTCTATCTGAGCATGTTTCAATCCAATTTTCTCGCTCCAAAGATGAAGTTTGTTGGCTGGGAAAATTACTATCACCTATTGACCGCACCCGACTTTGGCCAAGCGCTGACCAACACCGCAGTGCTCGCCGCAGGCATGGTGTTCTTATCGTTGCCTCTTGCACTCGCCCTCGCCATATTGGTGAACATGCGGCTTTCGGGTACCAGCGTCTACCGTACCGTTCTTTTCGGGCCGTATGTCGTCCCACTGGTCGGATCAGGCCTCATGTTCACCCTGCTGTTCAACACCGACGGCGGGCTTGTCAACCGGATCGTCGAGATATTTGGGGGCCATCCCATCGACTGGCTTGGCGGTCGCCAATCCGCACTCCTGTCGATTCTCATCCTCTCGATCTGGCAGTATACGGGCTACTACATGCTCGTCTTTCTGGCGGGCCTTCAGAATGTACCCCAACACCTGAAGGAATCCTGCCGGGTCGACGGCGGCGGCCTATGGTCAACGCTACGCCATGTCACGCTACCCGCGTTGGCCCCAAGCCTGTTTTTTGCCATCGTCGTCTGCCTCATTCAGACGTTTCAGACATTTGACCAAGTCTATGTCATGACCGGGGGTGGTCCCGATGGCGCCTCCACCACGCTTGCCTATTACATCTTTGAGAAGGGATTTCAAATGTACGACATTGGCACATCGTCCGCAGCCTCGGTCGTCCTCTTTGCAATGCTTGCACTTTTAACCTGGCTGCAAGTCTCTTTCAGCAATCGCTGGGTGGAGGATGAATCGTGATGAATGCGAAACGCCTGCGCCTTCAACTCGCTCACAGCACAGTGCACATCGTCCTGATTATCCTATGCGCTGTATGCATCACCCCGCTGTTTTGGATGATCCGCACGGCACTTGCACCAAGCGCCGACATCCTCTCGTCGCATTTATGGCCCAACCACCTGGCCTTCGGCAACTTCGTCACTGCTTGGCACGCCCAGCCGTTTCTCTTGTTTTTAGGCAACAGCTTGCTGACCAACGCCACGATTGTCGCGTGTCAACTCGGAACATCGGCCCTCGCGGCATACTCGCTCGTCTTTATTCCCTATCAAGGCAAGCGCTTGGTTTTCTTCACCACTCTGCTCGCCATGATGGTGCCGATGCAGGCAACCTTCGTCCCCATCTACAGCATGCTTTCGACATTCCATCTCATCAACACCTACGGCGCGCTCATCCTTCCCTTCGTCGGGTCCGCATTCGGCGTTTTCCTGATGCGCCAAGGTTTCCTTTCGATCCCGAAGGAAATGGTGCAGGCTGCGCGCGTCGACGGTGCAACTGAATGGCAGATTCTCGTCAACATTGTCCTACCGCATGCGAAGCCAACCGTTGCAACGCTTGTGTTGCTCAACTTCGTATACCACTACAACAGCCTGTTCTGGCCGCTCATCGCGACCAACACGAACAACATGCGCGTCGTTCCGGTCGCACTGTCGTACTTCCTGACTCAGGACGCGGGTCAATCTCTGCAATGGAACCTCGCCATGGCGTTCGACGTATTTGCGATAGCCCCTGTCGTGATCCTATTCCTGGTTGGCCAACGTTATTTCGTACAAGGTGTCACAGGCGTTTCTTTGAAAGGCTGAACAATACGACATGCAAGCATCCAAACACATACAATAAGGAGTGTATTGACGAATGAACAACATCAGGCGTCCACTCGTCTATTTCGGAGTGTTATGCACAGCGGGGACACTCGCCACTGGTTGCGGTACAACGAACATTGCGACAAAAGCGAATACGGTCTCATCATCACACATATCTGACCAATCCGTTATGGGGGCGGCGAGCCGGAATCCCATCACCATTGCCTTCTGGTACGGCGTCAGCAACAACCTGAGTAACGACATTCAACAAATGGTTGCCGAATTTAACCGTACACACCCGAACATTCGAGTCGTCGCTACGTACGAAGGTAGCTATTCAGGGGGCGGCGAGGAACAGCAAAAGCTCCTCGCGGCCATCAAAGCAGGCGACCCGCCGGCCATTGCTCAAATCGAGGTTCATGCGATGCCAGTGTTTGCTGCCAGTGGCCAATTGGTGGACCTCACTTCCCTGCTGAGGACGAGTTCCATTGACAAACCAAGCAACTTCCTGGATGGCATTCTCGTCTCAACACAGTATCAGGGCCGCTACTATGGCGTGCCGTTTAATCGCAGCGTTCCCGTGCTCTATTATAACGAGACGCTCTTTCGGCAAGCTGGCATCACTCGGCCACCGACGAACTGGACGCAACTTATGCCAGACGCCAAAGCCCTGACGAAGGGCGCAGGCAGCCACAAAATATATGGTTTTGCGCCGCTTGTCGACTGGTGGCCGTGGGAATATGCAGTCTTATCGAGCGGTGGAACCATCCTCTCGCACAACCTGACCGAAGCGACATTTGCCAAGCCCAATGCCTTGACCATCCTGAATGCACAAGCCCAGTTGGTCAAAGAAGGCAATGCCAAAGTCGAGGCCGGCCCAAATGCGTGGGATCTCATGACGCAGGATTTCATCAATGGCGAAGTAGCTATGGATATTGACTCGATTGGAAGTGCCAGCAAGGTTGCGTCGGGCGTCGGATTGAAATTTAGTTGGAACACGGCGTTGCTACCGCGCGGGAAGACGCTCGCTGTGCCTCCTGGCGGTGGCGATCTCGCCATTCTCAAAGGCGTGTCCCCGGCTCAACAACAGGCTGCCTGGACGTTTATTCAGTGGTGGACTGCTCCTGCACAATCCGTCAAATGGTCAATAGAAACGGGTTATCTTCCTGTGCAGAAAGTCGATTTGGCGAACAAAACATACATGTCATTCATTGCCAAACACCCACAATACAGGACGGCAATTGACGAATTGAAGTACGAGCAATCCTCACCTGCATCGCCGGCATACCTCGCGGTGCTCGAACAAGTGCAACAAGCCCTGGAAGGCATCTTTGATGAAGGAAAACCTGTGGCACCGACGATGGAACAAACGGCGGAACAGGTGAACCAAAACTTAGGCTGACAAGACCTCGTCAGCCCGTGGAGGATGAATCATGAACATACAAGAGTGGCTGCAAGCGGACGACGTGGTGTGGATCGCCCATCGCGGCGCAAAGTCGGAATGCCCCGAAAATACCCTACCTGCGTTCACGCGAGCTGTAGCGATGGGCGCCGATATGATCGAGCTCGATGTGCGCTCGGCCGGCGATGGCTCACTCATCGTTCTCCACGACGCAACTTTGGAACGGACGACCAACGGTCAAGGCGCCGTCAGTGACATGACCCTTGCACAAATCCGCCAATACGATGCCGGTGCCTGGTTCGACCAACGATTTCAAGGTACGGTCATCCCGACGCTGGACGAAGTACTCGTCACACTGCCGCACACATGTTTGAACATCGAGCTAAAAACCGGACCTGCCGAGCGTACCCATGCACTCGTCCGCAGCGTATTAGGCTGTATCTACCGTCATGGCGCAGCCGGACGCGTCCTTTTGTCATCTTTTGATCATACCGCGCTCGCCGCGGTGCGCTCACTGGATCCGACCATCGCCTTAGGCGCCCTCTTCGTTGGTCGTCTTTGGCCTCCCTTCGATCTCGCTGAGACCTTGCGCCTTGACAGCCTGCACCCAGACGTTGAACACCTTGATCCCCACTTCGTGGCGCAAGCCAAAGCACGGGGTTATGCGGTGTTCGCTTGGACCGTGCGCAGCAAAGAGGCCTTAGCGTTGTGCCTTCAGGCTGGCGTCTCGGGCGTCATTCTTGACGATTTGACGTATAAACAAACCGCATCTTCGTCCGTCTGATACAGTGGGTAATGGCCCACTGGAGCCCTAGATTACGCTGACAGAGACAAACGATTGGGATTCCTATTTAACGATACTTTGTACCAAGTAAGGGCGGCTGCTTCACAACCGCCCTAACAATTGCCTCGCCACGTGTACACCGCTACTCGCGGCCTGTGAAATTCCCCTGGAAATACCCGGGCCATCCCCCGCACAATACAAGCCATCGATGTGCGTCTGAAGATCCTTTCCAACTTCCGCGCGTGCCGCGTAAAACTTTGCTTCGACCCCGTAGAACAAGGTGTGATCGCTCGCAATACCCGGGGTTACCTTGTCGAGCGCCTCAATCATCTCTTGCAGCGCCAACATGGTCTTATACGGCAGAACGAGGCCGAGATCACCCGGTACCGCTTCCTTCAGAGTCGGTTCGACGAAGCCCTCCCGAATGCGTTGCTCTGTGCTGCGGCGCCCTTTGCGAAGATCGCCATACTTCTGAACGATTATTGAGCCGTTGGAAAGTTCGTTCGCTTGACGACAGATGCTTTTCGCAAATTCGTTCGGTCGATCGAATGGTTCGGTGAAGCGATGGCTGACCAACAGCGCAAAATTGGTATTGTGGGAGCCGAGCGCCGGATCGTGATATGCGTGACCATTTGCCGCCATGACACCCGTGTGGTTTTCAACGACGACGTGGCCCGACGGGTTGCTACAGAACGTGCGCACCATAAGACCTGTTGCCGGCGATTGATAAAGAAACTTCCCTTCGTAGAGATGGTCGTTGATCTCTTGCATGACAACGTTGCTCGTCTCCACACGAACGCCGATGTCCACCTGATTGTTGGTCATCCGCAGTTTGTGGCGCCGGAACAAATCGGACAACCAGGTCGCACCGTCTCGTCCTGGTGCGAGAAGAACGAACTTTGCGCGAACTTGCTCGCCTCCGCGCAGGACGACCCCCGCAATCCGCTCCTCCTCGACAAGCAAATCTTCCACAAATGTGCGGAAGCGAAGATCGATATGTTTTGCGAGGTAATCGAAAATCGAGTTCATCAATTCGAGATTCATGTCTGTCCCAATGTGGCGTACCCGTGCGCGTAACAACTTCAGCCCTGCAGCCATGGCCCGCCGCTCAATGGCCGCAACTGCCGGCGTTGAGGGATCCGTGATGACATCTGGGGCACCATGCTTCAAGTTGATGGCATCGACGTACTCGATCAGCGATAAAACTTCGGATGATGGCAGGTATTCTGTGAGGTATCCGCCAAATTCGGCCGTGATGTTGAACTTCCCATCGCTAAAGCTGCCTGCGCCACCCGCGCCATTGATGACGCCACATGCTGGCCAACAACTTGCATAAGTCTTGATTTTGTTGGCAGGTGGGCACTTGTCGATACGGCCTTCCATAATCGGACAATGCCTGTACTTCGCCTCGACGCCTTTATCAATCATCAGTACCTTTGCCCGGGGCGCCTTTTCCGCCAACTCGTACGCCGCGTAGATACCCGCAGGCCCAGCACCAACGATAATCACGTCATAGTTATCCGCCACGCAAATTCCTCCTGTTCGGCGGCTGATCGTCCGCAGTGAACAAATGAAAACCCCGAACATTGATGTTAAACACAACCACATTGTTCGGATGAATGACCTTCGTCATTATAGCGGTTACAGCGCTAAGGTCAAGAGGGCCAATGTGGTTTGACAATCGAACATACGTTCTGTATAGTGGCTTTCATCCACTGTAGCGGAGGTCATGTAGGATGCGGAGAGTGTACATATCTGGACCCATGACAGGTTTTCCCAACTTGAATCGTCCAGCATTTCTGGAGGCGGCCAAAAAACTGCGCAGTTACGGCCACGAGGTCATCAATCCCGCCGAGGTGTGCGGCTCTGACGAATCGTGGCCGAGTGCAATGCGCAAGGACATCCGTCTGCTGATGGATGCCGATTGCATCGTTACGTTGCCCGGTTGGGAACATTCGCGTGGTGCACGGCTTGAAGTGTATGTGGCGAGCCAACTCGAGATGCCAGTCTACTCGATGTCGACATTCTTGCGCCTTTGTACACACGCCATTGAGGATGTTGGCGTGCGCCAGCTTGCACTGGATTTATAAGGGGAGATTTGCGAGCAGGATGGGATTAGAAGTTAGGGGTACGCATCAACCCGTCGACGTCGGGATGAAAGTAATGTTTGCGACAGACGGATTTGTACAAATCGTTGCCGCCAACCTCGATTTGTTCGCCCGCATACACCGGCTTGCCGTCTTTGACTTTTAAAATCATCGTCGCTTTGCGGTCACACCCAGGATTCGCGCAAATGGTCTTGATTTCTTCAATGCGGTCGGCCCATAAAATGGCCGCTTCACTGCCTTCAAACAACTGATTGCGATAATCTTTCAACAAGCCGTACGCGATGACAGGAATATCAAGATCGTCCGCGATACGAGCCAATTGGCGGACGTGGTACGCACGCAAAAACTGCACTTCGTCGACGAGAACACAGTCGGCAGGATCGCCCTTGACGATTTCATACAGGTTGGTACCGTCATCGACGACAATGGCCTGCTTCGCAATGCCGACGCGCGACGCAATCACGCCTCGGCCGTAGCGGTCGTCCACGGCCGGCGTGAACAATGTCACGCGCTTCCCCTGTTCCTCGTAACTGTGCGCGACGGTCAACAATTGAATCGATTTACTCGCATTCATCTGCCCAAACCGATAATACAATTTGGCCAAGTTACAAGATCTCCTTTTATTTCAAACTACACAGTATCCGCTAATGCAATCCAATCGTCCGGACGGATATTCGCCAGCTCAAGGGATAACTCCCAAAGCCTTTTGGCGGCATCGACATCGTATGACGCATCGCTCGAGCGAACAATGCCTGGGTAACCACGCATACCGCCCACAGGACCGATGTATTCGCCACCAACCAAATCCGGGTGCGTCGCCGCGTACAGCGTCGGCAAGGCTCCCATCTCACTCGGTTGGGCAAAGCGATTCACCCACCGCGCAAACGGCCGAACCCATGTGGACTTTGCAAACATGCCATTGTCGAGCAACGATGTCGCCGCGAAGCCTGGATGCGCAGCGATGCTTTGTAGCGCCAATCCCCGGCTTTGCACGCGCCGTTGCAACTCGTAGGCAAACAACAGATTCGCCAACTTGCTTTGCGCATAACTGGCAAACCGACGATACCTTCCATCTCCACGAAGGTACGGAATATCTAAGGCTTTAGCCATTGTGTGCGCCATGCTACTCACCGTGACAACACGTGCACCCCGCCCCTTACAAAGCGTCGGTAAAAGGTGCAACGTGAGTGCGAAATGTCCGATATGGTTCGTGCCAAACTGCAGTTCCAAGCCTTGCTGCGTCCTTTGATAAGAAGGCGCCATGACACCGGCATTATTTACAAGCAGGTTAACCTTTCGTTCCCGCTCCATCACTTCATCGGCAAATGCCTGCACCGATGACAAATCGGCGAGATCGATCCGCATGACGGCCACGTCCGCCTGTGGGACCTCTGCAAGGATGCGATTCTTGGCTGCTGCTCCACGCTCTACACTGCGCACGGCCAAAATGACCCTCGCGTGCCGCGCTGCTAAGGCCTTCGCCGCTTCCCAGCCGATGCCGCTGTTTGCGCCCGTCACAATCGCGGTCATCCCCCGCAAGCTGGGCATGTTGTCTATCGTCCAGTCCATGGCGGCCCTCCTACCCTCACCGGCAGTTTGGCAAATCACCATCTTATACTACTGCAATCCACTCCTGACGGATAGACTGGAAAATGAACACCCATGCATACCAGCACAATCCGCGCTACAATGGCGACTGTCTATGCAAGACCCAGAAAGGAAGAATTGCCGTGCACGATTGGTTGACCATCGTTCTCGTTGCATGCGTCATCATCTCAGCGCTCCTCGGCTTCGCACGCGGTTTTACTCGCGAACTGCGAACGACCATCGCGCAGGTCATGAACATCGCCGTCGCCTGCTTGTCGGGTTGGCTCGCCTGGCGCCTTAGCGCATACATCCGACAGTGGATGACACATCCGGAGGGCATGGTTCACTTGCCACAATGGCTCACACACCTCGCCACAGCTTGGCAACAGGCACCGCGCGTCGGCAACCTGATCTGTTTTGCCGTACTCTACCTCATTCTGTCTAATTTGCTCATGACGATGGTGCGTCCCCTATGGGGCATCACCTTTTCCATATCCCAACGCAAACCGGACATCTTCGGACGCATGGGTGGCGGCGGCGTCGGCGCCATCGCGGGTTCGCTTCGTGCAGCAGCGCTAGGCGCATGCATTTTTCTTGCAAACCAATACTTGTCGCTACCCGCCCTGGCGCGAGCAGCAAACGCTTCGACACCCTACACCATGCTTGAACGCGATGTCTACAAACCGTGGTTACAACCGTTTGCCACTCGCGAGTTGCCCGTGCTTGCGCAAGGCGCTCTGCATCCCATCGCGGAAAACATTTCGCTGTTTGCGATCCCGACTCCAGGCTCCTCCTCGGAGACTGGCATCCTGATTGTGCCAAAGCCAGTTGCCGCAAAAGCCTTGCAGATCACGAAAGGCGATTCGACGCCGGAACAAAAGGCCAAGGCATTGTACGAATGGGAAATTCACCACATCTCATACAACTGGGCCAAATACGACGACTATGTGTATCACGGTAAATGGGATGCACAATCGCCGTTGCAGACTCTGAAAACCGGTAAAGGTGTCTGTGCCGATTTTGCCCTGTTGTATGCGGATATGGCCCACGCCTGTGGACTCACCGTGCGCATCGACGAGGGCTTAGGTGGTACAGCAGGTGACGAAGGCAGCCATGCCTGGAATGAGGTTTACCTTCCAGCAGAGCATCGCTGGATCCTCATCGACACCACCTGGGGATCAGAGCAAGATGACTGGTTCAACGTACCTCCTGCACAGTTTGACCAAACCCATCAAACCGAGACGTCTATAACCTTTTATGCCTCACCTTGAATGGCCCTATCAATCAGCGGCAGGCACATCCGCATGCGCGTGCCGCCAGGGCCGCTGTCAACCACTTCTATCGTACCTCCGTGCGCGATGGCAACCAAACCACTAAAGGTTAAGCCAAGACCAAGGCCGTTTTTCTTCGTAGAACTATAGGGCATGAAAATAGTATCCCAACGCTCCTTCGGAATGCCCACCCCGGTATCGACAACATCCACGTGCAACTGTTCCCCTTCGACCTTCGTTTCCAGCCGCACTTGCCGTACCGGCGCCGATTCCGGTATCGCATCCATCGCATTTTTCAGCAAATTGACAATGGCTGCAAACACCTTATCTGCGTCAACCTCCAGCTCGATCTTTGCCATGGCTGTGCGATCATCGAGAACCAACTGGATGTGTTTACTTTCCATCATCGGTCGACACATCCCCGCTGCCTCCCTCGTAATGGCCAAGACGTCCGCACTTTTGACAGACAGCCGACCATGCTTGAGGAAGTTTGTAAACTCACGGGAAACGCGGTTTGCATATGCAGAAGCCGAATGCATGCGGTCGAGGATTTCCACCGCCTTGCTATTCAAGCCTGGTTGCACACGCGGTAACAGCTCCGACATCTGGCGGATCGCCGCCAATGGAGTACCCAACTCGTGCACCAACGCATGGGTGGCCATCACGAGATAATCCATGCCCTTGCCGCGCTCGCGCAGCGAAAGTTCACGCAGATAATCAACCAATTTACGCGACATTTCATTGACGTGATCGGCCAATACGCCAATCTCGTCCGAGCGGCGGACCTGCAGCTGCGCCTCGAAGTTGCGATCCGCAATCTCATCCACAGCCTTTGTAATCCGGCGCAGCGGCTTGGCAATCAGATCCGCCCCTAAATAGCTGAGCAGCGCAGTCGCGACAAGCAATATCGCAGAAACGATGACCAGATTGTGGATAAGAAATGTCAAAGTGCTGCTGATGGTACGATAATCAGTCACCACTTCGACAACGTAGCGCGTACCACGGACGCTCTGTGGAATAAATGTCTTGAGCACTTTGCGCCCGGATACATGATCGATCACGCTCACCGTCCGATTCGACGTGAGGGCTTCGTTTTTTGCTTTCACGTCAACGGCTGGGTTGCGATATTTGTACTCGCCGTACATCACCGGCTCATTGGCAACATCGACCCAAGAGGTGCCATGGTAAGAATAGCGAATTGGTGCTTGCCCGAACGTGCGATTCAACACGGCGATACAAAGAACGTCCGAATCGGCAGCCTGAATATGGCGAATTACCGTATTCACGCCAACGTCCTGTTCGTAACCGGGAATCGACGTCGAGACATAGAACGGATCGATAATGTAGTCGGTACGCCCGTCGTAATAGTACCCCCACTTATCGACTTTTGAAGGGTCCGATGTGGCATTGGAGAACGGTCCTGACCAGTAATTCTGCTCCGCCATGCCATATGTGGATGCCTGTGGACGCCCGGCCAAAAGATCGCGAAAGGCGATGTACCATTTGCCCATGCCCTTTGTCGAGAGGCCAATTTCGCGGGGATCTGTGGACCGAACACCGACGATGTCGTCGGCGGTCGGCTGAAACAAGGTGATACCACTGACTCCCAACTGCGCCGCGAGCCGCTTTAGCTGGCTGTTGGTGACGTCTACCACACGTGGCGGTAGCTGTTCCTCAATGGCGATGGAAGCGATGCGCAATTCATTGCCAAGCAAATTGTCGATATACGCCTCGCCTGTCCGCGAGGCAGCAATCTCAAGGTCAATTTGTTGCGCGAGTAATTCCGTCTGTTTCACCGCGTTGTTCAACAACTGTGCTCGCGTCGTACTATAAAATAACGTGTCACTGAGAAGCGCGATGAGCAACATGGCACCAAACAGGATGGCCATGATTTTATACCGCAAAGAAAAGCGGACACGAGTCCGACGTTCCACGTGATCCCCAACTCCCTCCGTACCTGCCCATAGCATAGCAGGCTCGATTGGGATCTGTGGACTCTATTATTTACTGGGTGTAGAACCTACTGGCAGCCACTTCAAAATATCATGAAGACTCAATGGCCGGCTGAATCGGTAACCTTGGAAGACGTCACAGCCGCGCTCGCGCAGCCAGGTATAGTGCAAATCCGTCTCGACGCCTTCGGCAACCACGATGGCACCGAGGTGATGAGCGAGGTCAATGATGCTAGAGACAATGATTTCGCATTTGGGATCTATCCCGATGCCGCGCACAAACGACTGGTCAATTTTTAGGATATCCGGGGCGAGATCGCGAAAATAGCGAAATGACGAATAGCCTGTACCAAAATCGTCGATGGCCAGCCGGTGTCCACTATCTTGGAGCGACTGCAGCACGGATAGACGCCGCCCAGAGTCGGCGAAAACGCTTTCTGTCACCTCGAATACGATCCTCCGCGGCGGTATTCCATAGTTGCCCAACACAGCTTGAACATTTCGTAAAAAGTCGGGATGATCCAATTGGCGTACAGAGCAGTTCACAGAAATCGGGATGTTCGCCATGGCGAGTACGTCGTTGTGTACCAAATCGCGGCAGACGACACCCAAGACCCGTAAACCGAGTTTGTGAATGAGACCGAGTTCTTCTGCAATAGGAATGAACGTCCCCGGCGAGCACGGAAATCTGGGTTCATGCCAGCGTGCCAAGGCTTCAGCGCCCACGATACGCCCAGTAGCGTCAACCTTGGGCTGATACGCCACGCCAATTTGCCCTTTATCGAGGGCTTCCATCAGTCGAAAATACAGCGCATGCTTCTCCTCCATGCCGCGCTTCAAGCTCGGTGTATACCATGTGCTGTTCAGCGACGCTTCTCCCGCGCTATGCAGGGCAAGTAACGACTGATGTAAAAGTTCGACAAAAGCTACTTTCGTCCCATCCTCCGATTCATCAGGAACAGCGACGCCAAATCTGGCCTGCAGGCGAAAGTTAAACTCTCTGACGCGTATGGGCTGCTCGACTAGGAAAGTAAGAAAGTTAAGGACCGTTGGGTCAATCGTTCCCGTTCGCAGCGCCACGACAAATTCGTCTGCTGCCACACGTGCGACGTACGACTTAGGTAGTGCCCTTTGCACGCGCATTAAAAGATTGGTGAAGGCCTCGTTCATGACCTCGTCTCCGTAACTATCCCGAAGACCGATAAACTTGTTCAACCCAACCGCCACCACTGCAATCTGAGCACCCTTTTGGCTTTGCAACGACATAAGCTTAGCGTGCAACCAATGCTCGTTTGGAAAGCCTGTCCCACTGTCGAAGTATGAGCGATCCATCAACTTGCGCCATGCACCCATGCGTTCGCCATACGGCCTACAGGTGAACATCCAAAAGCGCTTGTCGCCGACAGTAAATGGGTTCGCTGCAACTTCAAACGACACCGCACTTCCATCCCTGTGCACGTACGGCATTTCCACAGGCAGAGACACCTCGCCCTGCTTGCAGATCTCGCTTACAATGTGGTGTCCATCTGGATGTACGATGCATAATCCACTTTGCCCAAGAAGTTCAAGCGGCTCATAGCCCAATTCCCGGCACAGTACATCATTCACGGCGGCAATCGACAGCAGGCGGCCAGATCCGTCTTCAATGCATACGTATACCGCCTCTGGCAGATACCGAATTACGCAGTGTGCACTCAAAATATCTCTAAACCCCTGATGCGTATAAAACGTACCATCTTGCCGAACCTGAAACGAATCCATGGTTCGCGCATCGCCGGTGCGCTGTTGCGTCATAACGTTCCTCCCAAGGAGATCCGCCATCAGTTCCACTCGTCAACCCTTTCGACACAGTTCGAGCAACTTCCTCTCTCGACACTCTGCGATCGCGGGAAAAAGAACGTTTATGCGCGCTTGCGCGTGCATGTGCGAATAATTTGGGCCAGCTCGGCTGTGGCTGTCGGAATGTCATCATTGAAAATCAAATAGTCGAATTGGTCACTGAGTGATTCCTCGTACTTTAAGCGCTCCATCCGAATTCGAATATCGGCTTCCGCGTCGCCACGCCCGTATAGCCGACCCTCGAGATCGTTCAACGAGGTCGGGCGAACATAAATTAACACGACGCGATCGCCAAACGCCTTCTTCATATTCAAGGCCCCGTTGACGTCAATGTCTTTAATGACGATATGGCCTGCGTCGAGTGCCTGTTCGTAAGTTAAGAGATGCGTACCATAGTAGTTGCCGTGAATCGATTCGTACTCGAGAAACTCACCGCGCTCCGCCATGGCCATAAACTCTTCCGTTGAGACAAAATAGTACGGATTCCCATTGCGCTCACCTGGCCGCATCGGCCGCGTTGCAAACGATGGAATGAATGTTAGACCGAGATCGTAGCGATCCCGCAGCGAATTGATAAGCGTGTTTTTACCGGCCCCAGACGGCCCTGATAGGATAAACAACAGCCCTTTCGTCTCGTGCTCCCCCTTGGGCTCATAGCTCATCAAGTCGGACAGTGCACATTGCAAAGCGTCACAAATACTTTGCAAGACTTTGAGATCGACCCGGGAAATCTCATTTTTCTTGATGGCGTAGAGCGTGTTTTTGTTGACGCCGGAACGCTTCATCAGATCGGGAATCTTCCAATTACGTTCAAACAAGAGCCGATCGAGATGAAATTGCACTTTGTGCACACGAACACATCCCCGTTTTAAAGTTTCCATTCAGTATACACACTTCCGGCGAACAAGTACATGCATCATTGGAATTCTATCGTCATTGTGATTTTGGATAAGTCGCGCTAGACTACGCATATCAGGATTCGCATGAACATTTCGTCATAGAAAGGTCGACCCGCTATGTCACAAAAGCCATTCTCGCCTCCATCTCACCCGAAACCGCTTTCTACCACCGACCTGGTGATTTTTGGCGCAGTCTTAATGGTGCCTATTGCGCCGATGTCGATGTACGTATACATCGCGGAACAAAGCGGCGGACATAGCTGGCTTGTCATGCTCTTAGGTTGGTTCGGTGCTTGTCTCACGGCATACGCCTATCGACGCCTCGCAGGGGTATTTCCCGGCGGCTCCATATACAGCTACGTCGGTCGTGCGCTACAAAGCGATACCGGATGGATTGCCGCCTGGATCATATTAGCTGACTACTTGTTCGTACCCGCCACGCTGTATGCCAATTGTTCGAGTCTTATTGGCGAGTACTTGCCCCAAATCCCCAACTGGAGCTGGTACGCGGTACTCAGCCTGATCAATCTGGCCTTTGGCTTGTTGCCCATCCGGCGACAGATCCGGCTGTATGCGCTGGTGCTCATCAGTGAACTCATCGCCCTAATTGCCTTTATCGTCGTTGCCCTGCACGCTTTGCCACACGCCGGTGTGCCTGCCAGCTCGCCTGTGCATGTTGGTCCAGAACGAATGCTGTCACTCGTATCGGTAGGCGTGATTGGCTTTCTTGGCTTTGACGGTATTAGCACACTCGACGGCGAGGCTGCACGTCCGACACAATCTGTAGGACGGGCGACGATTTGGGTCGCAGCAGTCATGGGTCTTCTATTCCTGCTGCAATGTGCGCTTGCAGGCGCCATTCATCCCAACTATGCCACACTGGATCCGGCAACCGGCTTTTTCGATCTCGCTCGTTCCATCGGCGGTCCATTCGTCGGTTGGCTGTTGATCACCGTGTTTCTCATCGGCTCCGGCATCGCCAACGCAAGCGCAGGCCAAGTGTCAGCCTCTCGGGTGCTGGCCGTACTCCGCGAACAAACCCTACCCACGTTGTCAGTAAAGTCCCGACACTTAGACAGAGTTACGATGATCCTCATATCGCTTCTCTCTTTCGTTTTAGCCACTTTTGTGCCCTTACAAACGCTCAACGCGTTCGTTTCGTTCGGAGCATTTGCGGCTTTCATCATGATTCACGTATCTTTGTTTTATCGATTTTACATACGGGGAACGAAAGGTCCGAAGCGCATTGTCGACGGATGGGTGGCAATCTTAGGTTTGCTGGTGATGATCGTGGCACTGATCTTCGAAGAGTCCCCATCGCTTGTGCTCAAACTTGGCGCCCTTTGGCTGCTCATAG
Organism: Alicyclobacillus hesperidum subsp. aegles; assembly: GCF_027923525.1. Lineage (NCBI taxonomy): Bacteria > Bacillati > Bacillota > Bacilli > Caryophanales > Alicyclobacillaceae > Alicyclobacillus > Alicyclobacillus hesperidum. The sequence continues at coordinate 111,419 of NZ_BSBJ01000070.1, forward strand.
GTGTGGCCATTTGGGCCATACGGACATGGCGCGAGGCTGAAGTTTGAGATGACGTGCAGATAGGGCCACCCTTACCGTCCAATTGTCGACGTCTTGGCGACCCTGCACGCATGATCAGTGAAAACAAACTCGATTTCAATTTGTTAAACTCCATAGAACGCATAGAATTGCCTAGGCAGGTGAACGACATGCCATGGTTTGCAGACATGGTGTCGGCCATCACATGCTTGGCTTGGCTGTTCCTGTTATGCTGCAGAGGGTTCTATTGGCTAATGGGTGACGGGCTAACAGACAAGCGCATGGAAGAGCACGACGATGTCTCTAGTTGGCCAAAGGTTTGTGCAATCGTACCAGCCCGCAACGAAGCGGATGTTTTAGGCGAGACCCTGCCGTCACTTTTGAACCAGAATTATGCTGGCGAGTTTCACGTCATTTTGGTGGATGATCACAGTGATGACGGAACCAGCGAAGTGGCACGCAACATTGCACAAACATTGCATCGGGAAGATCGATTGCAGATTTTGAAGTCAGCTCCTCTACCAAACGGATGGGCCGGGAAGGTTTGGGCTATGCAGAATGGACTGCGCGAAGTCCCTCCCGATGCTGACTATGTATTATTGACCGATGCTGACATCCGCCATCCTGAATCATCTGTGTCCCGCCTTGTCGAACAGGCCAAGCGGCAAAGACGAGATTTCGTCTCGCTGATGGTACGACTGCATGTAGAGTCAAAGTGGGAAGCCTTTTTGATTCCAGCATTCGTCTACTTTTTTGCAAAACTGTACCCATTTCGTTGGGTTGCCAACGACAGACGCAAGACGGCTGCGGCAGCAGGTGGCTGTATCCTTGTCAGGCGAGAACTGATCCAAACTGCAGACGGGTTAACCCCCATCGCTGGCGCCGTGATCGACGACTGCTCATTGGCAAAACTCGTTCAGTCACGCGGTGCCACGCTGTGGTTGGGCCTGGGCAGCGACTTTGCCAGCATGCGCCGCTATACGTCTTTAGCAGAGATTTGGAATATGGTCGCTCGCTCAGCGTTCGTACAGCTCAACTACTCCCTTTGGCTCTTAGTCGGCACCGCCATCGGTATGACACTACTGTATGTTGTCCCCGTGGCCACAACTATTGCAGGCATTTGCCTCACTTCTCTGGGACAAGCTGATTGGATCTGGCCAGGCCTGCTTGGTCTTGTTGCGTGGTGCATCATGTCCGCTACCTTCGTGCCGATTCTTCGCTGGTACAGGCTGGCGCTGTGGCGAGTCATAACATTACCGGCCGCAGGCTTTTTGTATACGCTGATGACAATTGACTCTGCGATCCGCTTCTGGCAACGGCGGGCTGGCGCCTGGAAAGGACGCCCGTATGAAATGCATTAGACCTGCTTGGCTTGTCCCCTTACACGCTTGCGGTACACCCAACGCTCGGCGTCTTCGACGTCCTCATCACCAAATTGGCCGGTAATAAGCCGTTCAGGGTGGTCTAGGCAACCGGCCAACCGCAGCTTGTCCCGCAAATCCTGCAAACGCCGGCGTTTCTCGCGGACAGAGGGTACAGACTGCAGGGTCTCCTCCAAGGCGTCCCACGAGCGGCCGAGTCTGTCGTACATGATCATGAGCCAGTAATCAGAGATTTGAAAAGGCGTTAACTCTGTGCTTCCCGTCGGAGCTAGCTCCATCCACAGTTCGTCTCCGGTGTATGGAATCCGCTCGACCAGCTTCAGTTGCTTGCCTCCGCAAATCTTGCGATACGCCTCCTCCAAAGCTGCCGTGTCAATATCGACATCTATATCGCGAAGATATACGTAGAACTGCGACCAACGAGACATCATGCGCCGTGCATTGTCCAGGGTGAGATTAAACCTGTCCCCGTCAAGGATGTGGCCCTCAATCCATTCAAGCGCCAACGAATATTCCCACCATGGCAGTTCATCCAGATTTTCAATACCCGAGCGCTCGAAGTACATCATCAGGGCTTCCAAGTCGCCCCAGGCCCAGTCAAGTTCGTCACTCCGCTTCGTAAAATACAATGTGTTTAAATAGGACACAGTCCATCGTTCCGGGAAGAGACGAACTTCCCCGCGCCCACGGTAAAAGTCACGGACCTGGCGCATCACGTCACTCATACGGCTCATCGAATTCCCCTCCAACACAAGTCGTTTATATTGTAACAAATCGTACCGCTTACAAATTTGCACTGCCGTGTGAGAAGGGTCACAATAATGTAACGTATATCAAAAGCATTCTCTCCTCCAAAGATACACCCTTCGACGCGAGGTAGAACAAAATGAACAAAAACAGGAGATATCCAAAGCCACAAGTACGTTTACGTCAACCAGCCTTAGCCGGAGCTTCGCCGCATGACCCGCCTAAATTGCATCATGCATTCTTGTTGAGAAAAGCGCCATGGCCTTGGCGCAGGGCCCTTGGTGCAGGGCTGTGTCTCTTTGTCCCATTGCTCGCGGCCACTTTAGCCCACCGACCGCTGTGGGGGTTGCTTGCAACCATCGGCGGCTTTACGGGCATTTATACGGCTGCCATTCCCCTGCGCCGATTGGCACTCAAGCTTGCCATCGTCGCCTTAGGACTATCGATATCCCTCGGACTTGGAACGATGAGCGCCGCATCCCCCGCGAGCATGGCTATCGTTTTTGCCTTGGTCGGGGGATGCGCCACATTTCTGTGCAGTGCGCTGCAAGTTGCGCCCCCCGGGCCATTCTTTTTTATCATGGCATGTGCCATTGGCACCGGCATGCCAGTGGATCCTGTGGCGGCGCCTGCACGTGCGGCTGTCGCCCTGATTGGTGGCGCGATCGCGTGGGTGATTTCAATGGGCATAGCCTGGGGTTTATCCTGGCGACAACCGCACCATCATACCGAATCCGCCAAGCGTTTGATGAACCGGGCACCATTCCAATTGGCAGCCTTGCGGTTGCGACAGGCATTGCTCATCCGTTCGCCCTATATGATGGCAGGCCTTCGAATGGCCTTCGGCATCTGTTGTGCAGTACTCTTGGCGTATGCACTTGGGGACACTCGCCCGTATTGGGTACCTGTGGGTTGCGCGGCCACCTTGATCGGGACAACCATTATGGGTACCATCCACCGCGCAATTCAGCGCGCCTTCGGCACGGCATTAGGCGTTCTGATCGCCGGTGCTATTTTATCGTTCCGTCCATCGTACATCGCCCTGGCGTGTATTGTGTTCGTGCTACAAACAGTGACAGAGTTGCTGATTCCGCGCAACTACGGCTTAGCTGTCATATTTATTACGCCGCTCGCGTTGACGATTACAGAGATTGCACGTGTCGGCCTCAGCGTTCCCACACTGATTCATGCACGGTTTATTGATACACTGCTCGGATGTTGCATCGGCTTAGTCATCCGCTTACTTTGGTGGCTGCCTGAGAAATAGGCTGCCACCACCTCTTCGAATATTTCCCGGCAAATATCGACGGGCTATTTCCCAATTCCCGATGAACGTTCACGGTTCTCCAAAAACAGTGAAAAAAGTAGGTTAACTCATCTCAATCGACACACATCGACAGCATTCGATTTACAGACTCGCTATTCTATTGTTGTTGTTGTCGGATTTTGCATCCATAGGAGGTGGAATTCGATGAAAAAGTTTCTTAATAAAGAAGCTTATATGACAGCTGCCGCGATAATCGCGCTTGCCGCGGCAACCATCGCGCCATGGCCTTGGATATAATCCAGCTAATTGCAATTTTGTTACTAGAAGAATCGGTATCTACCGATTCTTCTTTATTTATTGCTAATATGGGGTTCGCTATGCTCCACATGATAAAATAAAACTGCTAATTAAGGTGAGTGATACTCGTGCCATATTGCCTTGTAGTTCCGCTTTTGCTGATGCTTATTTTCCGCCGTTCACTTTTATCTTTGGTTGAAATCCGATTTCGGTTTACGCCACTTTTGTTGATAGGCATTGTTGGACAAGTTGTGGCTGACAATTTGCGAACGTCAGTGGCGTACGGACTTTTACCTTTATCTATGGGTTTCGTTGTTATATGGCTATACCTTAATCGAAAAGTGTCAGGGCTCCGTTTTGTGCTGGCGGGAACCGCGATCAATCTTATTGCAATTGTTATTTCAGGTGGGAGAATGCCAGTATTGCTTTCCACCGTCCACCTTTTACACCTGGAAGTTGCTCCGAACACCGGTCCACGCCATTCCTTTGCGACGATGCATAGCTGGTGGTGGCTGGGTGACTGGATACCCATTCCACCCTTTATCATGAGTCCAGGCGATATTCTTGTCGGCATCGGATTAAGTAGGTTTGCGCTGACAGAATCACAAACGAGAGCGAGCTATCAACATGAGTCAAATTCGAAATAGCTACCGCACTTTGTTGTTTATAATTGGAATCACGGTGCCAGTTTGCGCAGTGCTCGCAAGCGTCCTTTACAAGATGCCTAGTATTGGATTTGTTACAATCTTGGCTTGTATATTAGACTACTATCCCTTATATCTACCTGGCGGGGTGCAGTGGAGCACCTCAATTTTATGCTATATATGGGCAGGTACCGAGTATGGCACGATGGCGGCAGATATGGTCATGACCATGAGTTGCCTTGTTACATTCCTCCGTGCGTATCATTGGAACTTACGCGACATCCGGTGGTTTCGCTATTTTGTGACCCTTGGCATGTTTCAGGTATCCCTGTTCACAAGCGTGGCCGCCTTTCGCATTGCAAAGGGACTTCCTGACTTGCTTCAATCTGCTTGTGTGTTCGTTACTTTTGAGGGAGTGAATATACTTCTTTTTCTAGGTGTCCACTGGTCACTTGGTAGAACCTCATCCGGATGGTCGACTATTCGTGGCTTTAACTTCCTTTCTGTCGCCATGAGTTCCCTTTTGTTTGTACTCATCGGACGCTATGACCGTTTGGTAGATGCCTTACTTCCCATCGGTTTGCTACTCATCTGCTTCATTATCATGTGGCAGCAGTATTCCAAGGCCGTCAAATCCTCATCAGAGGTCTCCAAGAAATACCAATTAATCGCCAATCATACGGATGACCTCATCCTGCTTGTCAATACGAGCGGGAACATCACCTTTGCATCGCCTTCGCATGCCCGCCTATTTAACAAACCACTTGATGAAATCGTCGGCCAGTCATTTTACACATTTATTCAAGATTCGACGTCGGTGCGTGCAGCATTGCACGCACCCCATGCCTGTACGTCGCAACACTTGATACGCCTGCAATTCGGCGACAAGGTTATCCCGACGGAAACCAAGATCTCCCCAGTTTATTCGACAAATGACGAGATCGAGTGTTTTATCGTTGTCTCACGAGACATATCAGAGCGCCTACGCCAACAGGAATATCTGTTGCAAACCGAAAAATTGGCTGTAGCTGGACAATTGGCTGCAGGTATTGCTCATGAAATTCGCAATCCATTGACTTCTGTGATGGGGTTTCTACAACTGTTGCGGGAACACTTTGATCAGGTAGCACCTGAATCGTATCGCATCGTCTGGTCTGAGCTTGTTCGAATATCGGACATTGCAAGCTCGTTACTCGTTCTCGCAAAACCGGAACCAGCCAACTTCCGCGACTGCACCCTTGACAACTTGATCCGCGACACGATCACGCTGCTCGAAGGACAGGCGCACAAAGCCAATGTCTACTTTGAAGCGATGGAGACACCAGATGTCACGTTGCACTGCAACCCTGGTCAACTCAAACAGGTCTTTCTAAACCTTTTCAAAAACAGCATAGAGGCCATGGAAGAACGAGGTGGACTGATACAAATCTCGTATGATGTTCAGCCTGAATCTGTGAGAATAGAGATCACCGATAATGGACCTGGCATACCCAAGCACCTTCTCGCCACCCTAGGTCAACCTTTCTATACAACAAAGGAAAAAGGTACTGGACTCGGTTTAATGGTCGTATACAACATCATTCAAGAGCACCATGGAAGTATTCAGTTCGATAGCGACGGAATCCGTGGGACACGAGTAACAATTAAACTTCCAATCATACAATCATAACTCGAGCGATACCTAATACCCCGATTGTTAATCATTGCTCATTGATGAACACTGGGGCGGTCAAGTCACAAACATCCCCCCATGTACGCACGATGGGCCGGGTCTTTGACACGAGCATTACTTTTAGATATAAATATTTTGACAGCGGTGTAAGCGATACCATGTTAACTTCCAAACAACGTTCTACAACGGCGAAAGCTGTCTGGTAAAAGGAGGTGTCTAGTATGAACGAACCAAAACAAGTTGCATCGCATCGTCGTCGCTGGTGGTATTTGCTCGTCCTTGTCCCACTTGTCGGCACGCTTTTTCCACAGTTCTATGCGACCGCGTCACCTGCCATCTGGGGAATTCCTCTCTTTTATTGGTACCAAATGATGTGGGTCATCATTAGTGCCATCGTTACAGGCTTTCTATATTTCATACTTAAAGATGACTGATGAGTTTGAAAGAAATGGGGCGTTCCCATCATGAATTGGACTGCGTTTACTGTTTTCATTATCTTCTTTATATTCGTTACAGTGCTAGGTTTTATCGCCGCGAGATGGCGACGAGCAGATTTGAATCACCTGGAAGAATGGGGATTAGCAGGACGGCGCTTCGGAACCCTGATCACATGGTTTTTGGTTGGCGGCGATCTTTACACCGCCTATACGTTCATCGCCGTTCCCGCGCTTATGTATGGCGCGGGCGCGCTCGGTTTTTATGCCGTACCTTACACCATCGTCGTGTACCCTATGTTTCTATTGATCCTGCCGCGCTTTTGGTCTGTGGCCAAACAGCACGGCTATGTGACTGCTTCTGATTTTATTGAGGGGCGCTTCGGCGATAAACTGCTCTCGCTTGCCATCGCCCTCACGGGTATTGTCGCGACGATGCCATACATTGCACTACAGTTGACCGGTATGCAAGCCGTGATTAGCGCCATTGGCATCGGCGGCGACTGGCCGCTCATCATCGCGTTCATTATCCTTGCCCTGTACACGTACACCAGCGGATTGCGGGCTCCTGCCATGATTGCGGTGGTAAAAGATTTAATGATTTATATCACCGTGATCGTATCGGTGATTGTCATTCCCATGAAACTCGGCGGTTTCGGCCACATCTTCCATGCAGCTGCAGCGGCATTACCGACACACAATCCGCCAGGCACCGCCATTTTGTCGCCAAAACAATATGCAACCTACGGTACACTGGCATTTGGCTCTGCACTTGCGCTGTTTCTCTACCCGCACGCTCTGACTGGTGTTTTCAGCGCTTCCAGCCGTCGTGTGGTGAAGCGCAATATGGCGCTCCTCCCAGCCTATTCGTTCGCGCTCGGCATCGTCGCACTGTTGGGCTTCATGGCGCTAGCGGCGGGCGTGCATGCCAAATCCACAAGCCAAGCGGTTCCATTGCTTTTTCTTAAGGAATTCCCAAGTTGGTTTGCTGGCTTCGGGTTTGCGGCTATCGCAATTGGCGCACTTGTACCAGCGGCCATCATGTCCATCGCGGCGTCCAACCTGTTTACACGCAATATCTACAAAACTTACTTTGCCAAAGGCGCTTCATCAGAACATGAAGCACGCGTGGCAAAGATTGTCTCACTCCTCGTCAAAGTCGGAGCGCTTGTCTTTATTCTGGGCTTCCCGCAGCAATACGCCATCAGTATGCAACAGGTAGGTGGCATCCTTATCCTGCAGACGGTCCCCGCGCTTGTGCTGGGGTTGTATACGCGCTGGTTCCACAGACGCGCATTGCTGATTGGTTGGCTCGTCGGTATCGTCTACGGCATCTATATGTGGGGAACCACCGGTTATAAGTCAACCACGTACGCATTGCACTTGTTCGGTGGTAGCGTCGCAGGCTATGCGGGTATTTGGGCACTAGTGCTGAATGTTATCGTTGTTGTCGTCCTTACACTGCTGTTCCGCGCGGCAAACCTGAGCAATGGCTCAGATCAGACAAACCACAGCGATTACCACGTAGAAGCTTCACTTTGATGCACACATAACGCAAAAACGGGCGAGCAAACGTGACTACCGTCTGCCGCCCGTTTTGTCTAAACGTCCCCATTTCGTGCTGAAATCCCGGTCACCAGCGAGAACAGTCCATCAACCAGATTGCACATACCCTCCACATCCATTAAGCGACTTGCCGTTGTGCCCTTCTTTGGGCAACCAGCCAAGATTCTACAGCGACGACATTGACCACGATGCTTAAGCATACTGCGATGGCATAGGCAGTCGCATAAGGCAAATGTCCTACATGTCCACCGAGGTAGGTAAACGCCCGATTAAGGACGTTTGTGTCACAAAACACATAGCTACGTAACATCCATGCTCGATGTCGCGCTACATCGCCCTGCCGTATACGGACGTAAGCAAGTACCGTAACGATCAGCCAGTACACGTTCAGCGTATTAAACGCCACGGTCGGGAGTTCACCACCTGTGGCAAAGGGAGCTAAATAACCCGATGTTCCGTCCACACCAAGAACAGACGCGATATATAGATAGCCGGCCATGCGATGCAGACTATGTTGACGGCGTTCTCCGGTCAGTGTCCAATTGAGCATGCCGCTTACAATGGCAATAACAGCAGCCACAATGTGAATATGCAACATCATGATCCATATAGGGTGATTCACATGGCGTGCAATTCCGACCTTATGGGAAAGGAACGATACATCCTGCGGGTCAGCGATGAAACTACCAAACAGCATGTACAAGGCATATGCGAGCGCGATGCCGATTGCAGCATCTCCCAGGTAACGTCGTCGCAACATACCAACGCCTCCAATGGGAATCATGATACCTCAGGTTGCCAAATTGTGCACGAACAAGCGTAACCATCTATCCCAAGACACCTTGATTACGAGATCCTTCGTTTGTCGGTGCCCACGCCAGCCGAGCGGACGTAGCACGCTGGGCTTAAAAGGGAAAAGCCCTGCCACTTTTGACAGAGCCTTTTCTTTATGGGTCGCTCAGCGCACAACGGAAGATATGCGGCAACTTTCGTTTCAAGGTGTGGCTACTTTTGGAGGTTACGATACGGAAGTGCTGAAGATGACGTGCGCGCAATTTCACGCTCACGATTTAAGGCCTATTCCAGCGCACTTTTAGCACGGGAAGCCAATGAACGTAATCCTATGCTGATGGCAACGCCAATAAAAGCCAAAGCCCCTCCTCCGGAGAAAATCCAATTCAGCGACAAGTGTCTTGCTAAAAAACCTGCAATTGACATACCGAGAGGGAGGCTCGCTGTTGTAAGTGCTAGTAGTGTTCCTGCAACTCGGCCGATAGAGTGAGCAGGCACATGATTCTGCACCATTGTAAACACCATTGTATTTACAGCTCCGGCAAATGCACCAAAAACAGACAAGCATATAGCAAACACGGAGAAACGAGGGATGTTTGCAAAACAAATTACACTGAAAGACATTACTGAAAGTGCAATCGGCAAGACTAAGGACGGTCTTATCTTTTCGGCCAGAGCCCCGTATAATCCATTTCCAATAATCACCCCTACCATAAGGCATGCACCAGCAAGACCATAGTGAAATGTATTCTGGCGGAGAATTTGGCGTACCCAAGCCGCATCCAAACTCATGACTGGAGCAAGAGAGAAGTTTACGATAATGGCAATCGTTATAAGTCGACGCAGGAGCCTGTCATAAACAACAATTTTCATACCTTCCGTCCAATCGGACCAGAAGGATCTATCACGAAGTTCAGCCATATGCGATGGTTGGCGAACAAGGAACAGTGTTATCACTGAAAAGAGGAATGTAGCTGCGTTTATAAAAAATAGGGTTGGAAGTCCAACAACAGCCATTAAAGCACCGCCTGACGCCATTCCAACAATTTGTGTACCCATAGTAACCATTTGATTTATGCCGTTTGCCCGTCCCAGTAGTTCATGACTAACTAATGATGGTATAATCGCTACTTGTGCAGGCTGAAATGCACTCCCAGCAACCTGTATAAGAACACCTAGAACGATAAGAATAATAATTGAATTTTGGCTCTCTACAGCAACTAACCCCATAACGACAGACAGAATGAGACGAATAGAATCGCTGCCAATCATAACATTCCATCGGTTCATTCGGTCAATCAACGTACCACTAAGAAGGCCCAAAATATTAGGAACTGTCAGTGCACAAGCGACATACGCGAGGTCAGCGCGATTATGGGTTTTTATTAAGACAAACCAAAGTAATGCTAAAGAAAAAAGATTGTTGCCTATTTGCGAGATTCCCTGCCCCATTACCAACAGACCAAAATTCCAACCGAGATGCGGTCGCTGTGGGTTAGCGGACATGGATATGTCCCCTTTCATAATAAAACTCGAAAGCTGGTGTTAGCCTATACCCAAACCTGTAACGGTTAACGATAATCTTGGGTGCATGCGGATCACACTCCACTTTATCCCTTATACTCTTTATATACACATAAACACTGTGATGCGTAATATAGACGCTCCCATTCCACACAGCTCGTATAATTTCATCTACGGGTATGAAACGATGGCGCTCCCGCCACAAAAGTTCCAAAATTTCAGTTTCCAACGGCGTAAGAGAATACGTGTGATTATCTTTTTGTATTTGTTCCAAATGTCTGTCCCAATAAACGTTGTTTGATAAAGCGACTTTGCTGCTTTCATTCTCATTCAATAGATGTTCTTGACACGCTCGCAATACGTTCGCCATTTGATAGGTTGAAATCGGCACCAGCCAAGCTACGAACGCATGATGTCGATAGGCCCAAGCAAGTTGAGTCGCTTGATCGCCAATTGCTAACCACATGGGCAATTCAGGCGCGGATATATTGGTTGAGGCAGTACGTAAATCGACAATTGCGATGGAGCTAGATTGCTTGATTGATGCCCATGAGCGAAGTTCTATAACTGTCCATTCGGGTGGGGTTACTGAGTAAACCATGTTCCTCAAAGACGTGTCATTGGTCCAGAGTCCGATTATCATCTTGCTCGTCATCTACAGTCACTCCTTTATATGGAAAAGCGTAGCTTACCATAGAGACTACATCCAATGTTATTTGGGACTCACCGTCATTTGATTCTGATCTCCATTTAGGGAACACATGCTCCTGAATGGTTTTTTGCAAGTCCATACAAAATTCGGATAGCCGGCTTGCATCAATTGTTATGGCATGATGTGAAAAAAATGTTTTACCGCCTGTGTCACGTTGTAGACGTTCTTTGAACTGTCTTGTTAATACATCTACCATTGTCAACGCGAGTCTTCGGCGTTCGTCTAGTACTTCCTCCGTTATATCTAGTGGTTCCACCGACACGAGGCGATTCACGGTCGCTTCGTAATATTTTTCAACTACTCCCCCCACCACTCGTGTCTCACACAAACGAACCAACTCAGCATCAATCAGTTTGAGCAAATGAAACCGTAGCTTCCCAGGCTTTTCATTCAAGATTTTCCCCATCTCCGTCAAAGTGTGTTTCCCATTCATTAACATCTGCAACATTTCGAATCTGAGTGGATGGGCTAATGCAGCAAAGGTTCTATGATCGCTCCATTCCACAATTTTCTCGCTCATTCGGGTCACCTCACGTTCTTACGGCGCATTATACGATAATATACCGTTTGACGATACTATAACGGTTATTCTTTTAGAATTCATTTACATTTTGAATGTTTAACTTTAAGCAACCGAAGGTAAAGAATTTGATGGCGAGCCGATAACAACTGCATCAATTCTAAGTCGGCTGTAAGGGCAACCGCTTTCAGCAAATACATGACGAAAAAAGGCCTTGCCATCTCGGGCAGGGCCTTCTGGGATGTTATACACTCCTTTGTACAAATGCCCTCATGGAGCGTTCCGATCATGGCGGCAAGGCCACATCTCGTTTCGCCTTGCTCGAATGACAGGCCCGCTAGGGGCCCATTCAACCCCGCCGTGAAATACCGTGGTTTTGGTGTCGCCTGTACCTGGCTTGTCGAATTGGCCGCGCCGTAAGCGCCGGTAGTATAACCAAAGCCCGCCGCGCGACCAATGTAAGATTTTGAGCTTGTCCCGTTACTGCAAGAAGCAAACTGACATGCGAAGCACGTCGGGTTGAAATGACGCCTGAGTTAGCTGACGAGTCCGTGCATGGATTTGCGAATACCCGTAAGCCCGCAGGCCAAATTCACGCTATGCTCCGAAGTCCTGTCGAAGGCGAGCAAGTTCGAATTACGAGCCGGACTAGGTCAGTGAGCATCCATGGGGCGTATCCAGGACGGACTTCCGTAACGACCGAACCGATGCTGAGGATCAGAGACGAAGAGCTCGCGTCCAAGGCGATAAACTCGTCACAACGACGCGAACCTCATGTCTTGGGTACCAGGCAGTTTCGTTTCGTTGTCGACGAAGCCAATACCAAAACTGTGCTTCAAGCTTTGTTTAGCGCAAAGCTGACTCCCAGACAGACCGCTGTCTCAGAAGATGAGAATCCGTTCGCGTCAAAACCAGCGCTTCTCGCGGCGAGAGGTTCCTGCGGACAAGTAATAAGCTTCCCTTCGTTGAATGACTGGGAAGTTAATTGCTATGCGTGGGCTGCTTGATGACGCTCACCTTCTAATGGTCCTGTTTCTTTCTTACCTGTTTAATCCCCAAACTAGCCATCCTGTTTCTTTATCACCTGCTCAATCCCCAAAAGAATGAGCTGCAAACCGAACTCAAATGCTCCGTCGGTCCCCATGATGTCAAACATGCCGTTCATAAACATTCTACGAAACAGACCAGCGTCTTCGTCTCTCATGGAAGCAAGCAGGTGCGACATCTCCTCCTTTGAACGATCACCATTTTTATTAAGGATCGCCTTAACATTGCGTTGGTGCTCGTAATCGTCTAGAACAAAGTGGAAGACATAGTTTACAACAGTGAGAACTGCCTGTAGCTTCTGTTCCTCTTCCAGTGGAGTCGATTCTATACAGAGAAGCATGCGGTTTGTGAAACGGATCATATCAGGCTCATGTGGAAGTGTCTGCATCATGAGCTGAGTGGAGCAGGGATATCGGCGGAGTACGTTTCGTACCGTAGTCGCAAACTCCGCGAGCTGTTGCTTCCAACTTCCCTCTGGACGGAATTCGTCCAGAACCATTTTGGACACCTGATTGGCTAAACGTTGGTAGAGATCTTGCTTGCTCTTAAAGTACCAATAAAGGGAGGGAGCTTGAATACCCATTCGTTCTGCCAAACGTCTGAGACTAAACTTCTCGATGCCCTCCTCACCTAAAAGTGCCCATGAAGCTTCTAGAATTTTATCCTCAGAGATCTGCGTCTGATGTTTTTTCAACGAGAATCCGCCTTTTACCTAACAGTGTAAGTTACCCTTTACAAGTTCAATAATCAATGTTACCATCTAACGATGTTAGGTTCAAACTAACAGTGTTAGATTGACTGAGAAAGAAGTGACTCTTATGGACTCAAAGAACCTTTATTTCTTTGAGCAAGCGCCTGTTGCTAAAGCCGTAGCACACTTCGCTGTACCAATGATGCTAGGTACATCAATGAGTGTTATCTATTCCATTCTGAATGCCTATTTCCTTGGAACGCTTCACCAGATGGCCATTTTATCCACGTTGGCCCTAACCCAGCCGCTGTCTGCACTCCTTATGGCGCTGGGAAGCATGATAGGCACCGGTAGTGGTACTCTTATTTCACGGTTACTGGGTGAGGAGAAATACGATGATGTGAAGCATGTTTCATCGTTTGCGTTATATAGCAGTATCACACTTGGTCTTATCACCATCGCCCTTGGCCTACCAATGATTGACGCAATCGTTCATGGCCTAGGCGCGACGCCCGACTCTTTTAGATTTACGAAGGAATATGTTGTGGTTATGATTATCAGTTCCCCATTCGTAATGCTATTTTTCACGTTGGAGAATATCGTTCGGTCCGAAGGTGCCCCCGTAATATCCATGAAGGGTATGATCCTTAGCTTTGTCATGAATATTGTACTCGATGCCCTGGTCATTTTCGTCTTCCACCAAGGCGTAACTGGCGTTGCATCTGCTACAGCTACTGCAAACTTGGCAGCAAGTCTGTTCTATGTCTTCCATATGAGATATAAGAGCAAGTTTCTATCTGTATCATTGAAGCAATATAAGGTCAACAAAAGGATCTTGATAGATGTATTTAGCATTGGAATTCCCGTCTTCATAATGTGTATCTTCTTAGGTGCAATGTCTCTAATTTTAAACCACTTTCTTGTAAAATATGGAGACCGAGCCGTCGCTGCGTACGGCATTTCCTCACGTTTGCTACAGTTTCCTGAGTTTATTGTAATGGGGTTATGTGAGGGAGTTGTCCCGTTGATTGCGTTCGCTTTTACATCAAATAAAGACCGTCTAAAGCAAACGATTGGCTTTGTCATCAAAACGATTATGCTGCTGGCCGTTGGGTTCGGTGTCACTGTCTATTTAATTTCCGACCACTTAATCGGTTTGTTTACGGATGACACAACATTGATTGACATGGGAAGTTATGTTTTACATGTAACGTTCCTATCCTTATTCATTACTGGGATAACCACTTTAATTACGGGCATTTTCCAAGCGACGGCACAACGATTCGCTACATTTATCATGTCCGTTGTGCAAGGCACCACGCTTATCCCGGTCTTGTACATCGCTAACCGTCTGTATGGTTTCCATGGCGTGGTTTGGTCGCTTGTCATCGCAGATTCAGTTGCATTCTTGGTCGGGGCGTGTATGATGTACGCCCTACGAACAAAATTGAAACCGGATGTGGAACAATTGGTGGAATAAAGACATGGGCACAGACATCAGTGCTAGCATAACCGCTAACGCCAAGACACCTTGATTACAAGACCTTTTGTTTATCGGCGCTCAGGCCACTCAACAGTTATATCTCGCTCCCTTGTGGGCTCATATAGAAAAAGCGTAAGCGTCAAATCCCGCCAACCTTGCGCTCCTGCCAAGCGAATCGGCCGCATTCCAGCCGTCGATAATACAACCAAAAACCGTTGTGTTCCCAGTACAGGAGCTTCCATGTCCCGCTCCTGGTCGCAGACCACGAAGACCACAGGACAAAACGGGTCGAGCTGAAGCGACGCCTGGATCAGGGCTGTGAGTCCTTTGATGGACTTACGCATGTCCGGGCGTCGCATGCTCGGTACACGCACAACTCCCCGGTCCAGCGCCGATGTTCAGCATATCGATGCTAGGGTGCGCACCACATTGCGCAGCAGACCAGAGTTACACAACGAATCTTGCTCACACCGTAGACTCCTCGGGTACCCCCACCAGATGGTGAACCACAACGCGATGGCCGAGCATTCTTTTGGCGGCATCGACTAAAAACTGATGATGCGTAAAGTAAAACACCTGTGTATAAGTAGACAACTCGCTTAACACTTCAAGCGTTGCCAACGTCCGTTCATCATCAAAATGGACGAGGATATCATCCATCACGAGCGGCAGTCCAGGTGCAAGTTGGAGGTGATTCTCGATAAAGCCAAGGCGCAGTGCCAGATAAAGCTGATCTCGTGTACCATCGCTCAGTTGCGCAACAGTTCTCGCTTTGCCTGACGCATCCTCAACGACAAGCCGCGACCCGCCTTCTTCATACGCAATATCAATCTTTTCGTAGCGACCGCACGTCAGACGCCGAAAGAACATAGAAGACCGATCCAGAACCGTGGACGGATTTTGCTCATGGAACCATTCGATGGCTCTTTGCAACAAGCGCCGAGCCAACTCTACGCGCAGATATTCGCGCCAGTAGCGATCCGCTTCGGCCAACTTGGCCTCTGCTTCTTGACGTTTTGCTGCGGCATCCGCACGCTCCCGATTCATCTCTTCGAATTGGATTTCGCACTCGCGCAGTGCATCGCTGGTGCGTTCCAGCTGCTCTCGCAAATCGCGCAAGCTGTCGACATGTTCTTGAAGCAAACGCTCAAGTTCGTCCGGATCCGGATACTCAGCCAGTTCGGCCTGTAACTTTTCAAGCGGCACACCATCCGCTACGGCAACGACACTCATCTGCAAAGTGCGCATCTTTTCCTCCAGCTGTCGATACCGCCGCGATTTAGCAATCACATGCCGACACGCCTCAGGGGTCACATCGCCGGCGATCCGGCTGTAACGTTCCATCTCCTGTAAACAAAATTGCAAACTTGACTCCGTATTTCGCAATTGCTCATGGGCGTTCGTCAGTTCCTTCTCCACGCTGTCTAACCGATTCAGTGCTTCTATTGCCTGGCTGACTCGCGCCTGTAGCCGACGAACAACCATGCCGTACGATGTCCCGGGAGCCACGGACTCACTCAATTCCTCGAGAATGCCGTGTACGTCCTTTTCAAAGCGATCGCGCGAAGCCTTTGCTTCCTGCAAATCTCTTGCGAGCCGCTCGACCTGTGCGGCCTGTGTTTGCCATTCAGAGAGCAGACGAACAAATGCCACATCTGGTGTTTCCGGCAGAAGTCGCAACTCTGCGCGCAAGGCCTGCCACCGCTCAGCATATTGAGCGGCCTTTTGCTCCTGCACCGCAAGCTCCTGCAACCTGTTCTGCTGCCGATCCCGCTCCTCTTCCAACGCCTGTTTCGCGGCTTGTTTCTGCTGTGCTAACGTGGCAAAGTCGTGACACTTGCGCAGGATCTCTTGCATCCACTCAGCAATCGTCCATTCCGAGCGAATCGCCACCTGCAAGTCGGCCGCTGCAAGTTCCAGGCGCGATCGCAATTGCTGGCGAAGCTCCTCGAATTGTTCAAGCTTAGCCGTCTGCTCCAGCAATGTCGCATATCGATCGCGCACAGGTTGCTGAAACTCAATCAACCACTGCTTCATTTCCCTTGGCGAGCCTGGAACCAGCCCGCAATCCGCCCAGGCGGCCACCCAATCGCTCGTAAGTTGATCCCTTGTTTTCAACAGATTTTGCATGCACTGCTGCCGCTGCTCGATGCGCCGAAGTGTCTGTTCCTTCTCCAGCGTCTTGGCCGCGCGATCCGCAAATCGAGCGGCGTCACGTAGCATCTCATCCACAAGCTCGTCGGCATTGGCAATTGCCCGTTCAAACGCCGACGACAACGACGTTTCACCCATTTCGTCTACATAACGAGCGACGTCTGCTTCGGTCGAAACGCCACCGGTGATCATCGCCTTGATCAACGCCCAGCCCGCGTCCCGCTGGGCACGAGCTGCCTGCAAGTCCTCGGCGGTCGGCACGGACGCAAAGCCCTCCAGGCGTTCCAATTCATCTTCCAAGTCGGACACACGCCGCCGTTCCTTCTCCAACTCGCGACGGAATTCCCGCAATTCCTCGTCGACTCGCGAAAAATCCTTCTCGTATTGGTTTATGGTCTCTTCGAGCGGAATTGGCAACTTGGCCACACGCTCGATGTCTGGCTCAACGAATCGTTGCCGACTGAGAAGCTGTTCCAGTTTTCTACGTTCAAAGCGAACCGCGTGCTGCCACTCTTGAATGTCTGTGTCGATCCGATTGTGGCCAGCCTGTAAAGCGTCCTCCAGCCATGTTTGCCAACGTGCAATGTCCGGTATATCACCGAATGCCAACCAAGCCTCTTCCCGGCGTTTGACCTCGTCCGTGGACACATGCAAATCGCCGCGGACGCGCTCGGCATCCTGCATGGCCCTTTGCCATAGCTCGGCGACTTCGTATAGCTCCTCGAGCATCAGCGCTTCGTGCAACAGCTCCGTCGCCCCATCCTCAGGGCGAATGGGCATCCTCTGCAACATCGCATCGCAACGGCGAACAGCCTCTGTATATTCTTTCTCCAAACGCGGTAGATCGCTCTCCAGGAGGGTTTCATACTGTCCCACCCGTTCCAGAAGGGCATGCACCTCATCTGCGTAGCGCAATGCTGGCTTGTCGATGACAATCGCTTTGCGCTGCTCCTCCAGTTGTTCAATGCGCGTTCGTAACTCATGAAGGGACTGTGCGGATTGTACGCGCAGCTCAAGAATCTGCTCGAGTGCCCGTTCGTCCTCTTCGGTCAGCGGTGACATGTCGGCAAATGAACGCAATTCTTCTTGCAGTGCAGCCAATTCAAGTAAGGAGCCCCGAACTCGTTTCAGCCGTTCGAGCCGTGCCCGCTCGCGCTCGATCACGCGTTCCTGTTCCCGACCGTCAACGCGCATCTGACGCAATTTCTCGATCTCTTGCTGAAGCCTCGTAAAGTCTTGACCCCGCAAGGCTTTTTCGTCGATTTCACGCATGAGCTGGTGATAGAGGTTCATCGTTCCCGTGAACTTTCTCGTGATCGCGTTGTTCCTTTGACCAACCAATTCCCCCGCCCGCTTGGTCAACGTGTCGATGTGCCGCTGCAACATGGTGATCCCGCCACCAGCCGCAAACAGAGAGGTGGCGGCATCGCCTTGAGCGGACAACAACCCTTCGCCACCTTCCCGCAGGCGCTCGTGATTCAGTCCATAAAGCAGCTCGTACCGGCTGCGATCATGCCCTTGCAAGCATGCTTGCAAATCTGGCTCCAGGGTGGCATCGCCCATGGCGGCAACCAGCTTGTTGCGTTGTATCGTCCGTGCGAAGGCAAGCTCACGGCCATGGGCATTGACCACCGAGCCCGAAATTCTCGAGGACCTGGTGTAGTCAAGCGATGGTGTGCCGCCAAACAACCAATCGAGAACAATCTGCAACAGTGTGGTCTTTCCCGCCTCGTTCGGTCCATACAACACGTGAAAATTGACGTCGCCGCGAAAATCGAAAGCGAGATCATGAAAATGTTGTACGTGTTGAACGGCAAGTGCCTGTAGTTTCATCGCCGGTCACCTCCCCTCGCCAACTGTGCGTACAACATGGCCTCAGCCTCATCCAGCAAGCGCAAAACGTCGTCGCGCGAGCGAATATACGAAGTGTCAGCTCCGCGATCGACATATCTGTGGCGCTCCTGTGTGGACTGCATATCCCTGACAAATTGGTCCAGGAGATGCACATCGCCACGCGCGGCCTGTAATGCGCTGACGAGCCAATCCGAGGTTGCTTGATCCAGACGCTGTTCTGCCGCAACTGGCCTGGTCTCGATACGGACCTGCTCAATCCATATGTGTGACCCGATATCTTGTGCGATGCCTAGCACTTCGGCATAGACGCGGTCTTCATCGCCAAGCAAGGCACCGTGTATCTCGGTTTCACCAGTCAGCACAGCGCGCACGGCCAAGGGATACCCCTGATGTGCATGCGTGAGCTTCGCCAATGAGCTTGCTGTCCGATCCACCACTTCATGGAGATCCGTCACGCCGTCGATCGCGATTTCACACACTTCCCAGCGCAACACGTCCAAAGGTTGTTGCCGCACCTCGACGACGCGCCCGCCATCGACCCGCACAACGGTACAACCCTTGGCTCCTGTTTCGCGAATATGCCTTCCTTGCAGATTTCCGGGATAAACAATATGGGGGTACTCATGGAGGATCTGGCGCATGTGAATGTGGCCCAAAGCCCAGTAGTCGTAGCCCTTGTCCCGGAGATCGTCGACGCGGCAAGGGGCGTATGGGTCGTGCCCGGCTTGTCCCTGCACTGCCGTATGCAAGAGACCGATGTTGAAATAACCTGGAACAGGATCCGGATATGAAATGGCCAGATTTTCGCGAACGTCGCGCGTGGCAAACCCTTGGCCATGGATGGCCACGCCAATGTCCTCAAGACGTTGGGTCTCTGGCTCCGATACGGAAAACTCGAACACGTTATCCGGCAAGCGCAGCTCGCGCGTGATGATACTCGCCGCGTCGTGGTTACCGCGAATGAAAAACACGGGGATCCCAGCTTCGCCAAGGCGCGCCATGCATTTGCGGAAAAACAGGCCTGTATGATAGTCCTTCCAATCGCCGTCGTAAACGTCCCCAGCGATCACGACAAAGTGCACCGATTCGCGAACACAAAAATCAACCAGGTTCTCCAGGGCGCGCCTCGTCGCTGACCGCAACTGGTCAATCGGGGCGTCCGCGCGCCCCGACAACCCGTGCAAAGGACTATCCAAGTGCAGGTCTGCACAGTGTACGAACGTAAACAGATGAACCCCTCCTGTCCCGATCACGGCTGATGGTTTGATCCATTCGCGAGATCGGACAAGTGTTCCTTTTGTTAGAAGATGGTTCTTCCCTGCTCGTCTGGAATGCCTGACTTTCGATAAAAGTACGTGTTGATCACGTCCCGCCACTCGATGGCGTCTTGCAACTGCGTGTCTAGGCGAGCACACACGGCATGATGGCGCTCCGGATCGACCTTATCGGCGAGTTCCGCCCAGACCCTGCGCATCCGCTCCACGGCCTCGACGCCGCTGAAGTGAGTGTCGTAGATGTGTTGAATCACCGTTTTCCCCGACTGCAGCCGATGTGTGTAGGGCACGTGGTGGAAGAACAACAACAATTCGTCTGGGCAGGTTTCGAGGTTCTCGTATAAGCTCCGATTCGGTTCATGATATTGCCCCGTGTAACCAGTTCCCGTCGCCATCGTACGATCGACGCCAATGCCGTAGCAGTCTGCAAAGTGGTACGTCCCCCATTTGGAATACTCGTACCCGTCGACGTTTGGACCATAGTGATGGCCGGGATTGACCATCCAACCGACGCCAAGCGGAGCGGTATAGTCTTCATAAGTGCACCATGAGGTCAACAGAATGTCCGTAATTGCCTTGACGACGTCACAATCATCGCCATATGTCAAGCGCACCCACTCGGCCGTGATGGTTTCCACAGACAGGGACGGATCCCAAGCGAGGCGCCCAAATCCGTATAGATTTGCTTGCGCGAAGGAGTGTCCCGTCCAATTCGTATCGTCGCCGACATTGACGACGCCGGCGATGCCGCCATGGGCACGCCCGAACAGCTCGCCTGACGCACAACGAGCGACGGTTGATCCCTGCCCGCAAGCGTGAGTATCAAAGTCCAGAATCTCTTTCCACTGTGGGATGAGATAGCAAACATGTTTCTGTTGCCCGGTATACTCTTGTGTGATTTGCAACTCGAGCATCTGATTCGTTCTGGACAACCCACCAAACAACGGCGAGACTGGCTCCCGCACTTGAAAGTCCATGGGACCATTCTTGATCTGCAAGAGGACGTTGTCGGCAAAGCGCCCATCAAGCGGTGTGAAGTGATCAAATGCCGCTCGGGCGCGGTCTGTCTTTCGATCCCGCCAGTCCTGCAGGCAGTTGTACACAAAGCAGCGCCAAATGACGAGACCGCCGTGTGGTTTAAGCGATTGCGCCAACATGTTCGCGCCGTCGGCGTGATCGCGCCCATAGGTGAAAGGCCCGGGCCGGAACTCGGAATCTGCCTTGACCAGAAATCCACCGAAGTCCGGAATATATCGATAAATCCGATCCGCCGCCGCATTCCACCAAGCTTGCACCTCAGGATCAAGCGGATCGGCTGTCGCGAGGTGACCCAGTTCGACTGGGCTGGCAAAGTTGACGCTCAGGAAGATACGGACGCCGTAATCGCGAAACAAATCTGCCAATCTTGCCAAGGACGGAAGGTATGCGTCTGTGACAAACTGGGTTTCCACCCGATGCACGTTCACGTTGTTGACCGCGATGGCATTGATGCCCACAGACGCGAGTAGGCGGGCGTAGTCGCGCACGCGCACCGGATCGAACTGCATCGTGTTTGAACGATAGAACAGCGACTTACCTGCATACCCGCGCTCAATACTGCCATCGGCGTTGTCCCAGTGGTTGATCATGCGCAGTTCATTCTGTGGCGACTGCACAATGGGCTCTGTCAGTGGCTGCCCCATGCGGATGGACCGCATTAGGTGGAAGACGCCATACAAGCAGCCTGCCTCGGTACGACCGGCGATGGCGAGGGAACCATTTTCGACCGGCACGATGGCATAGCCGTCACCGTGAACTTGCTGAATATACGCGGCTACTTGGTGGGCAACAGAGTCTGGAAGGTCACCTACGAGACCCAGGTAGAGGCGGCAAGGAGCCGTCCGCGCGGCCTCACCCACTTTCGGCTCGATTGCAAACGCCTCCTCGATACCTTGGCACAACTCTGCCGCCGCGGTGTCCAGCACACGGGTGCCTGCTCGCCAAACGATGGCTTGCGTAAATGGATACGTCTCTGCATCCACTGCGACAGGTGTCGCCTGTAACCACGCGGCGTAGTCGCGGCTGACCGCCGTCGTTGACGCACGATGGTCTTGCGTTGTTTTCACCAAGAATGCCCTCCTTTCGACACAGGTGGTTGTCGCGTGCCATCCGCCAATTACTCGTCGAGCCAGAGAATACTCGTCACGCCACGCGGGTAGTACTTACTGCCGTGAAATTCACCACGGACAATTTGGTCACTCCAGCTCCAAACCGACCATGTCGGGTGTGTCAACCACTGAACATGCGCTGCATCAGCCCGGCGCCCCGCCTCTTCCCAAGGCAACCCGAAGACCTTGCGGGCAATAAACTGGCACAGATAAATTTTGCTTAACCACGAGTTGTCGCTGGTCGATGAGATTTTCCAACCGCCGTCCGGGAAGAGACAAACACCTTCGACCAAAACAGTCTCCAAATGGCGGCGCAAAGCTCGCATAAGTTCTGCGTATGGGCCATTTTCGTCGAGAACCTCCGGGCACCCCATGTAGAGCGGGAAGACCAGACCCTCGATGGCGGGTATGATGCGTGAATCGTTTCCTTCGC
This sequence comes from Alicyclobacillus hesperidum subsp. aegles, assembly GCF_027923525.1. Taxonomy (NCBI): domain Bacteria; kingdom Bacillati; phylum Bacillota; class Bacilli; order Caryophanales; family Alicyclobacillaceae; genus Alicyclobacillus; species Alicyclobacillus hesperidum. Next base: position 134,077 of record NZ_BSBJ01000070.1, read on the forward strand.
CCATCACGGCCGGGATATACCCGTCTTTCGTCTGGTGGCTGACAATCGTCTCTGCTGTGCGCTCTGCCTGTGCTTGCGCCGTCTGTGCCAAATCAGTGCGGCCTGCTCGCGCAAACGATCGCGAAAGGGCTAGGTACGCTGCCCAAGTCTTGCTGGCCAAATACAAGTTGTTACGAGCCTGACCCAAAGACACATCCAGGCTGTCATACGTCGTGATTTCGCTACCACCCATTGTCCTGTCGCTGTCTAAGCCCATCACACCATTGCGTTTTTCCGGATCGGGATGATCGCGATGGAGCAAGCTCGTCAAACACTGTTCATAGATAGGCAAACGGCGTGTGAACCACGCTTGGTCCCCCGTTTGCTCGACGTACACTGCGGCGCACAAGATCCAGTTGACCAACTGCTCGTGCGTCATATGCGAAAAGCATCCGGTCAATCCATATTCCTCATAGGATGAATAATGCGGACGTGAGAACGCATTGGCCACACCCATGTCGTGTGTGAAACTGATACCCCCCGGATGCAGCGCTTCTTCACCCGGGAAACGCACGCGATCCTCGTAGCTGTAACGGTCGACGAATAGATCGAGTTCATTGCGCACGGTCCACGGGTTCATCTTCAACTCGAAGAACAGCTGATCGACGGTGAGATCGAACGTATTCATCATTCGATACTCGCCCTCGTTGACAATCCAAACTGGCTTCCCATCGACATCCAGCAATTCGGTCGATCCGTAGTAGCTCCGAATGGCATGTGCCATCATGAATTTCTGATCGTCATTGAGATGGGCTTTGGCCATACGCTCGTTCGCCTGCAATGCGCAAGCACGTATCTCGCCAAAGGAAGCTATGGCTGCCTCTGCAACCTCTTCAATGTTCCGATAGTATCGCGTGTACCAATACGAACCGTCCAGGCCGGTGGTCACGATGCCACCGCGATAAAAACAGATGACGAACGTATACGTCCGCACTTCACCGGCTGGGACATCCATGATCAGCGCACCCGTGCGGCCGAGCCCAAACGTCCAGTTTTCCTCAAGCTCTGTCGTCAGGATGTCCTCCATGCTGAAATGCGTCGCAGGTCTGACATCGGTATGTGCCGTCGCAATCGCGGTGATCCGCCCTTGTCCAACGCCCACCAAACCAGGGCCCGTTATGTGGCGCATGGCCGAGTATGGATCGCCACCTTCGTAGCCGAAGAAAGCGCGGCGCGTTTTGGTCCCTGCGCGATTATCGACCGTCAATTCTGCGATCACGGCCGGAAGCAACACTCGGCGAAGTTCTTGGGTATCACCTTGTTCCGGATCTGGTACACCTGCCACTTGATTGTACAGGGTAAACTTCAAATCTCCTGCTTGCCAAGTATCACTACCAAGTTGAAAGTCGCGCGTCACGTCGGATCGCCCAAATGGACGCAACCGGCGAAGCGCATTTGGATTCACTTCTTTTTCCACATCGTAACGCAAACTCTCGTCTTCTCCGACTTCGAAGAACGGCAAAGCCTCAAACTGACCACCTGCACGCGTCTCCAGACCGATGTATACGCTGGTCTGCGGTGGTCGTCCAAGCTCCAGATCAAAACCGGCATTTGCGCCCGGAAAGCCGAGTGTAAAGCTAGAAAACGCGCCAATTGGACTGTGATGTGCATTAAAATACATATTCTTCGGCATCTTCATCGATTCACTCCATCGTTTGTTGTACTCGCTGTCGTTACACGTATCCGTTCGCCAAGAATCCGCCATCCACAATGAGGGTCGTCCCTGTGATGTAATCGCTGTCAGGTGACGCAAGAAAGACCGCTGGGCCTGCGATGTCGTCAACTTCCCCCATCCTGCCAGCCGGGATGCGCGCAACCATTTTCTCCGGTTTGTGAATGCCACGAGCAATGTAATCGCGCACAATTTCTGTCATGATGAATCCTGGACTAATGGAATTGACCTGTATGTTGTACTTCGCCCACTCCAAGGCCAAGTTTTGCGTCAACTGCTTCACGCCACCCTTACTCGCGGCGTATGCTGCACGTTCAGGAATCGCCGCATGGGCGACCAGTGAGGTAATGTTGATGATTTTTCCACCCTGCCCGCGCTCAATCATCCGCCTGCCGACCGCCTGACAATACAAAAACGTGCCGTCGAGATTGACGTTGAGACACTGCTTCCACCGTTCAAAGGGCAGATCCACCGACGCGTGCGCCACGGAAATACCAGCGCAATTGACGAGGATATCAACGTGCCCAAAATGAGCAATGGCCTCTGCTACCGTGCGCTCCACATCCTGTGGGTTGCTGACATCGCCAACCGCGACAGCAACAGCTGCGGCTGTGTGTTCGCGGATCCACGCCGCCTGTGCCTGTAGCTCCGACTCCGTCCGGCTCACGAGACATACATTCGCGCCTTCTGACGCCATCCTCCGCGCAATAGCCGCGCCGATACCACGGCCTCCGCCAGTGATCAGAGCCACTTTACCTTGCAATCGCATAACGTTCCCTCCTGCCCCTATCGATCACGCCCGATGGTCTGCCCAGCGCGTATTCGGAATCAATGGGAACCAGTCCCCGCGCGCTGGATCGCGATCGTACGGATACCCACCTAGCCGTTTGTAAAGTTCCGCATATTCGTTTACTTTATCGCGATCAAGCACTACACCCAGGCCCGGGCCATCTGGCACACGGATGCACCCGTTTTCATAGTGAAGCTTGCCTCCCTTAATGACGTCGTCAAGCAGATGATGATAATGCGCATCGGCGGCATAGGTCAGGTTGGGCAAGACGGCGCCCAGATGAAGCATGGTTGCCAACTGAATGCCAAGCTCCCCGGACGAGTGAACCGCAATCGGCAGCTGGAACGTCTCGCAGACCGCGGCAGCCTTGACACACGGGCGGATGCCACCCCAAAACGTCGTATCGAGCAAAATCACGTCGATGGCCGGCTGCAATATATTTGCCGCGAGTTGCTCGAAGTTGATGACAAACGTATTCGTGGCAATTGGAATCCGGACAAATTCGCGCAGTCGACGGTTGCCATGGAGTCCAAACGTCGGATCTTCAAAGTAATCGTTATTGATATGTTCGATGGCCTTCCCAAAACGAATGGCATCCTCCAGACTTAACGCCGCATTCGGATCGTAACGAAGTCGATCCTCTGGGAAAGCGTTTGCGAGCGCTAGATAACATTCTAACTCATAATCCGGGTGAAAGACTCCACCTTTCAACTTGTGTACGCGAAATCCATACATGTCCCGCAACCGCTCCGTGTACTGGATCAGCTGTTGCACTGTGCGAATTTCGCCTTCGCCTGTCTGTTCATTCGGCAAACGAAAGAACAGGTAGCTTGCAAATTCAACTTCGTCTCGCAATTTACCTCCTAAAAGATCATACACCGGACGCCCGAGGTGTTTGCCGATAATATCGAGACACGCAAACTCAATCGCGGCCAGCAATTGCGTTCGATTGTTATACAAGCTGGCGGTCGGATTGGCAATCTTGAACCGAAGTTCCTCCAACCGATACGGATCATGCCCGACCAAATATGTTTTCAGCGCGGCGAAGGCTTGTTCCGCACTCTCGCCGCCGCCGCCCATTTCACCAATACCGACGATGCCCTCATCCGTGTGAACTTCAACAATGGTGCGCACAAACCGCCCCCAATGCGCGCCGTTACTATGCCGCAACGGAGCTTCCAGCGGCACGGTAACGGTTGTCGCGATGATATCCGTGATGCGCATCGCTTCATCCTCCCCCATCTTCATGTCATTCGCCTCATGGTACGAGGCGGCAAATCTTAACGAGCTGTCCCATCCGATGCATCGAAATAATCTGGATAGCGCGCCTTCACAATCGGAAGATCTTCCATCAAGCGGCCAAGATGTGCCCGCATCGCGCGCGCTGCTTGGTCTGTATCTGCGGAGAGCACAGCCTCGACAATTTGTTCATGCTCGCGCACCAATTGAATCATGGCCTCAGGCTCAAAAAGGGACAACATCCGAACACGATTCAAGTGCCCCCGCATTTGTGACACAATGGACGCCAACGTGATGTTGCCCAGGGCCTGCAAAAATACTTGGTGAAATTGGTCATCTGCATGTAAGAAACGAACGGCATCCTCTTGCTGTACACAGCGTCGTTGTTCCTCAAGAGAGCGGTGCAAAGCCTCTTCAAGATTTGCCCTTACTTCAGGAGAGTCACTCTTGTCCGCAAGGCAAGCGACCGCACTGACTTCGAGACTCTCCCGCACAAAGCGCGTTTCCTCAACTTGGCGCTCCGAGATGAGGGCAATCTTCATGCCGCGCTGTGGAAGCACCTCGATAAGGCGCTCCATGGACAATGCCCGAACAGCCTCGCGAACGGGTGTCCTGCTCATGTTGAGCATGCGTGTAAAATCCGACTCATAGACCGTTTGACCTGGGTGAAGGCGGAGAGATAAAATTTCTTCACGAATCGATTCATAGGCTTGTTCGCCCAGTGTCTTTTTTGCTTCCCCATACGAGATTCCAGCAATCACAATTACACCCCCTCGGCCTAACGCAAGGATGATCTTATCGTATACTTGTATACAAGTCAATATAAACGGTAAGGAACGACCCCTTAAATGCGGTTGCAGATACCCTAAACCCTTGATTTTTCCGAAACGCTTAACTCTCTAGTGGTCCTCGCCGCAAAAGACACAGCGGGCTGCCCCTGCCACACGTGAAGTGGCTTGGGACAGCCCAGAGTGCTTCATCACCAGTGAGCCATGATGACCATTGAGCTCAGTGCAAGAGTGCAAACGCCGTAGCCAAGTTTGCCACATTGGGCGTTCCGATACCTGTTGCCGGATCATACCCAGGTACCGCTTGGTAGTACCAGTTCGTGCTTCCATCCTTCAAATCGTTAAACGGCTTGTTCGGTCCATATCCCACTGTTCTCTGCAAACCATAGAGTACCGGGTTCATAAATCCCACGCGTGATCCTGTGAGTTGGTCAATCAACGCTGCAATCCCGTTCAATTGCGGTGCGACGAAGCTCGTTCCGCCGTATCCGGCAATCCACCCGCCATCCGCGCTGTCATAGACGAGGTACCCTGTCTCTGGATCCGCATCCATCGACAAATCAGACACATTGCGTCCAGCAAAGTTGGCCGGTAACTGATATGTGAATGGCGTTCCAAACAATAAACCTTGCGAATCTGTAAACGCCTGTCCAGGTGCGCTATTTTGCATGCCTGAGATACCCATTTGATACCAAGGGCGAGGCCAGATAACACTCACACCGCCACCCGTGCCAATCGGGAACAAACCTGTGTAGCCGAGATTCTGCAGATAATCCCATGCCCATGGCCTTTCCTTCTGGATGTTGACGCTGCCCAAAGGGAAATTCGCCGAGAACGGAACCGTTGTCCCGCCTGCCGCCGTGATATACGGATCAGAAGCCGGGAAGTCGACGGTCAAAGGCGTCGTGAACCCATCAGAAGGCGGGAAATCACGAGCAGTGTCGTAAGCACCGGAATCACCAGCCGCGGCGAACATGGAAATCCCCTGCGCCGCAGCCTCCATAAATGCTTGATTGAACGCCGCAAGCTCATCGGTGTAATCGACACCGTTGTTCATAGCCGCCAAATAGTCGATTTCAGGCTGTCCCCAGCTGACGGACAGCGAATCTGCCACGTTATCGGAGACGGCTTGATAAAACGCGTCAATAAAACCAGCATCCGTGTTCGGGGCGTCGTAAACGACGATGTTTGCATCTGGTGCGATGCCACCTGCCTGTTCGACATCCAGCGTCGTTTCGTCCGATCCACTATCGATTTGGCCACCGCCATCGACCTGCACTTCGCGAATTCGATTGGCCGGTGTCTTCAACCCAATGGTACTCCAGTACGTGTACGCATCGGAGGGATTGAAGTCGGAGAGCGTCACGATGCCAACGGTTTCTCCCTTACCTGTAATCCCCTTCTGATAGAGAGGATTGATGTCGTACATATTGGCCGTGTCCCCCACGGTATAGCTCCCTGGCGTATTGGTCGCCGTACTGCCGCTCTGAGGCAAGACCACCTTAGGACTTGGTGCGCCCTGTACATTCGGCGTCTTTACCGTCAACGACTGTGCCGCCTGTTCAGTATCCAAACCAACGACCGCCAAAACGCTGTTCAGCAAGACGTTTGGAATGTGTGGAACGTGCTTCGGTGCTCGGAATTCATGACCTCCCGCCCGGAAGTTGTCGATGGTCGTGTTGAGCGCGTTGTCAAATTGGGCGACAGTACCACTGATCTGCATATCAAGTCCATCCGCATCCACCTGATCCACATGCAGACCCAATTGCTTTACATAACCTGTAATCTGTTGAATGACTTGCGGGGATGGCGCATATTCCGCCGCAAATTGGCTCGTGGTTAGGAATTTGTGATAGTTTGGATTCCCTGGTGTCTCTGTCTGTTGAATGTAGTTCTCAAGTCCTTGTTCATTTTGCACCTTAAGGATAAGCGACGCTGTGATGGTCTCACCAGGACTGGCCGGACCCAAATCCTGAGCGTTCTGTGTATCGGGATTCTGCACCGTGTCGGCCGGCACGGTTGCCGCATCAACCCCTGTAACTTGCCAAGCCAACAGCCCGATGGTTGCTGGCAACCCAACTGCAATACGTTTCCAAAAACCCACGACTTACTCCCCCACTCTGGCTGTAAACATCGTTTTCATAATGACTCGTACTCTTGTTTCTGCATCGCCTCTTACTTTCCTCTCTCGAATCCTCACAACTTTTGCTGAATAGCAGATTTTTCTGTCGAAGGTGCCAAGATTACGAATTCAGCGACTCGTGGCCATCATCCAACTCAACCGACGGCGCGCTCGCTCCCATATGATGCTTGGCTCTCCCCATCTGCCAACTGTGCACACATAGTCCTGCGATCACGACTGCGACCCCGACATATCCAACAGGAGTCGGCGCCGCCCCAGGCAAAAACAGCATCTGCCCTGCGAGCGCAAATACCACCTCACCGGACTGGGTCGCCTCCACGATAGCCAACCACCTTGGAGACCCCATCGCCATATCCGTGGCGGCGAAAAACAATGTCGTCGCGATCACGCCAGACGACAAAGCCACCACCAAGGATCCAAAAATCTGACTTGTCGGCGGCCAACCTGCGAACGGCACACCTATCACACAAAGGACAAGCCAAAACGGCACGCTGCCAATTGTCATGCCTAGCAAGCGCTGGTACGTATCGAGCGAAGACGAAAATAGGAGCATCGTCTTGCGATTGCCGAGTGGATACGCAATCGCCGCCAGAACCACGGGCAAAAAGCCAGCGAAGAATCCACCGACACGCACGTGTGTGGACTGTGCGGCTTCCATGAGCACGACACCCAGCAAGATAACGACAGAAGTTACCAACTCTCGCTGCGGCACGCAGGTGCGCATACCTGCTGTGCCTCTCGGCGAAAGCCAAGGCGTAAGCAATACACCACAAACAATGGTAATTTGCCAGGATCCCGCCACGAGCCAAGCTGGTCCGTAAGCCGCGCTGAAACAAAGCGGTGCATAAAACAAACCAAAGCCGATGGTCCCCCAGACCAACCACTGCAGCCAGTTCTGGCGGATAGATTTCAACAATTCAGACAAACCGCCGCGTAACCATACGATGACTACGAGAAATGGAAGCATAAAAAAGTAACGTAACGCCGCGCTCCAAAACCAAGGGCCTCCACGTAAACTCATCGCCTCATTAAATACAAACGTTACGGCAAAAAAGAGGGAAGCGAGGATGCCAAGCCACATAGGCTTGAAACCTCGCACGTATGTTGCCTGTTCGGCCTGCATGGGGCAAACAACCTTTCCTGCCATGCGGGGAGAGTCGCACGCCAGCCCCGCTATGGTTTCAGCGACCGAAGGAGTCCGGACCCCATTCGACGCGATGCATCCCACAGGTATGTTACACCCAAACGCGCCTTCTTTGTCACGCCCCGACGTATGCTCCCTGATCCATCGCCGGTGAGGCCCCGGACTCTCCTTCAACCGTCGTCGCTTCATGTATATAACGAGCGAGATCGGCCGCATGCCGTTCCATTTCACGCTCCGTCCAACCAAGCGCCTGAGCCATATAGCGAACGACAGGGCCCTGCCAGCGACGCACCCAGTCGATGTCGAAATATAAAGCCCCAGTGCGGCGGATCATGAAATCGGACGGCGTCATTGCCATCTCGTGCGCCAAAGCATATTGCAATGCCCCATACACCTCAAGCGATAAGCCCGCCGACGCCGCCTCATCGCGGCCCGCCTCAATCAACGCGTACACCACATCGACATTCGTGCCATAACGCGTCGCGAGTCTGCGCGCCTCGCCTTCCGTCAAACCCAATGCCATGCCTTGCTCTACGCGCGCCTCGACAAAAGCGGGCATCTTCTCCGATCCGCCGAAGTCACCGCCGGAATACGGGATGTGATCCGTTGAGCACGGAGCGAACGAACCGCCGCGACGGGCAGCTAAATCCGCTGTGATCATGGATACGACTTTCTCGGCCATTTTTCGGTAACCCGTCAGCTTACCGCCGGCAATCGTGATGAGCCCGCTGTCCGACACAAACACCTCGTCTTTGCGCGAAATTTCAGACGGATCCTTGCCCTCCTCGTGAATCAGCGGACGCACACCTGCCCAACTGCTCTCGATGTCAGCAGGCGTCAGTTGCACAGATGGAAACATCGTGTTCACGCAGGCAATCAGATAATCCCTATCTTCTTGTGTCATTCGTGGGTTCTTTAAGTCACCATGGTAGTTGGTATCGGTCGTTCCAATGTACGTTTTGCCTTCGCGTGGGATCGCGAAAATCATGCGGCCATCTGGGACATCAAAATAGACCGAATTGCGAAGGGGAAAACGCTTGCCATCGACGACGATGTGCACACCCTTCGTATGATGCAATGTTTTGCCTTGTTTGGAGCCGTCCATTTCCCGCAACTCATCCACCCATGGCCCCGTCGCATTCACTACCTTTTCCGCATAGACATCGAACGTATCTCCCGTGAGCACGTCTTCGACGGACGCGCCAACGACACGACCATCGCGATACAAAAGCTTCGTCGCCTTTGCATAATTGAGCGCTTTGGCACCGCGTTCGACCGCCGCCTTCAAAATTTCAAGCGTCAACCGCGCGTCATCTGTCCGATATTCAACATAATAGCCCGCACCTTTTAGCCCTTCGCGCCGCAACAAAGGCTCCTTGGCGAGAGCCTCTTGCACGCTCAACATCTGCCGCCGCTCCGAACGTTTCACGCCCGCGAGTTTGTCATACACATAGATGCCAAAACTCGTGGCCAAGCGGCCATATGTGCCACCCTCGATAATCGGGAGCAACATCCAAACAGGTGTCGTGATGTGCGGGCCGTTCTCATAGACAATAGCCCGTTCCTTGCCGACTTCGGCGACCAAACCCACTTCAAACTGCTTCAGATAACGTAACCCACCATGTACCAGTTTCGTCGAACGATTCGAAGTACCAGCGGCAAAATCCTGCATTTCGATGACCGCGGCACGGAGTCCGCGTGCCGTGGCATCGAGCAGAATGCCTGCCCCTGTGATGCCGCCACCGATGATCAGCACATCGAGCTTTTCCATAGCCAAAGAGCGTTTGATGTCCTGCCGATTCCGAAACGAAAATGCACTCTCTCTCACTGCCGCTTCCTCCCCAAATGAAAAAACCACAAACCAAGCGCACCTGCGTGCACCTGACTTGTGGTTTTCTCATGATCTCAACCATTCAGCTATGAACTTGGCAAGTGACAATCTGTACCGATTGTCTGTCTACAGGTATCATACGCCGAATCCGCGCACTTTGCTATACCTGTGCAACGGGATTTCCTGCGGTGGCAAACACCTCGTCTTCGTCCTCACGAGCCCAGCCCATCGTTCGTTTGACCGCCTTTTGCCAGCCACGATAGAGTTCATGCCGAGTCTGTTCATCCATTTCAGGCTCAAACTTGCGTTCGATCTCGCCATTTTGCGCAATCTCATCCATAGTCCAAAAACCAACGGCCAGACCCGCCAAATAGGCTGCACCCAAGGCCGTCGACTCCGTGACAAGTGGCCGTTCGACCGGTACGCCGAGGATATCCGCCTGGAACTGCATCAAGAGATTGTTTGCCACCGCGCCGCCATCGACGCGTAACGATTTCAAGTGAATGCCAGAATCCGCCTGCATGGCGTCGAGGATATCCTTCGTCTGGTACGCAAGAGACTCCAATGTTGCCCGGGTAATATGTTCCTTACGTGTTCCGCGCGTGAGTCCGAAAATCGCCCCGCGCGCGTACATGTCCCAGTACGGCGCTCCAAGCCCAGCAAAGGCAGGAACGACATAGACTCCTTCTGTATCAGCAACTTTTCCTGCGAAATACTCGGAGTCTGGCGCCGCATCAAAGAAACGCAATCCGTCGCGCAACCACTGAATGGCCGCTCCGGCAATGAAGACGCTACCCTCAAGCGCATAGGTCACTTTACCGTGCAACCCCCACGCAATGGTCGTCAACAGTCCACTGGGCGATGCCACAGGCTTTTCGCCAGTGTTCATCAACATGAAACATCCCGTACCATACGTGTTTTTGACCATGCCTGGTTCGAAACACGTCTGACCAAACAAAGCGGCTTGTTGGTCGCCTGCGATCCCAGCGATAGGAATCTGCGCCCCGCCGAATGTTCGTTCGTCCGTGTGCCCATATATCTCACTCGATGGCCTTACCTCCGGCAACATCGCGCGTGGAATATCCAAAATCTCGAGCATCTTGTCATCCCAGTCAAGGGTATGGATATTAAACATCATCGTGCGTGAAGCGTTGGTGTAATCCGTAACATGGACCTTGCCGCGCGTCAAATTCCAAACGAGCCAGGTGTCTACCGTGCCAAACAGAAGTTCGCCGCGCTGTGCCCGCTCGCGCGCGCCCTCGACGTGATCGAGAATCCACTTCAACTTGGTACCCGAGAAATAGGCGTCAATCACAAGTCCTGTCTTATCGCGAATATAATCTGTCAAACCCTGTGCCTTGAGATCGTCGCAAATCGCAGCTGTACGCCGATCCTGCCAGACGATGGCGTTATAGATTGGCTTGCCAGTCTCTTTGTCCCAAACGAGTGTCGTCTCCCGCTGATTGGTGATGCCGATGGCCGCCACTTCGTCCGGCGAGACGCCTGCACGTTCGAGAACCTCGCGAGACACGCCACTCTGACTGCCCCAGATCTCCATCGGATCGTGCTCGACGAAGCCCGGCTTTGGATAAAATTGTTGAAATTCCTTTTGCGCCACACTGTGAACACGCCCCGCGCGATCGAACAAAATGGCCCGCGAGCTAGTTGTGCCTTGGTCAAACGCAAGAACATAAGACTTTTCCATCCCGGTTCCTCCTCACATGCTCTTCCCAGATTTTCTTTCGATCACGCCTGCACGGTCGTCTGCACGGGACCTGCCACTTTTGCGCGTTTCGGATTACCCGGCATAAATGGACGCAAAAGGAAGTTATAAATGGCCCCCGCCACAATTCCCCCGAGAATCGGTGCGACAATCGGCACCCACCAATAACCGTTGGGGCCTGGAAACGCGTTTTGACCCCAGCCAGCGAACCAGGCGAAAATGCGAGGCCCGAGGTCACGCGCAGGATTGAGCGCCCAAGCTTCCAACTCACCGCCAAAACCGCCAACCATCGCGACGAGCAATCCAACAATCAACGGCTGAATCTTGCCCAGTTGTCCGTTTGAGTTGTACGCGTCGCTCAGGGCAAGAATGCCTATCACCAATGCGCCGGTTAAAATCACTTCATCCATGAATGCGTGGCCTGTCGTGATGCCGACATTCGGATGTGTAAAGAAGATGCCGGATGTCGTAAGGCCGGAGGCGGCGTTGCGAACGGCATGATGCGCTGCGTTGTAGGCGTTGATGGCGGGACTAAACAACGCGTATGTCAACGCACCGCCAAGAAAGCCGCCAATGACTTGCGATACAATAAAACCCGGTACCTTCCGCCACGGAAAGCCTCCGTAGACTGCAAACGCCACGGTGACGGCCGGATTGAGATGTGCGCCCGAAATAGCCCCCACCAAGTAGCAGGCCATCGTCACCCCTAAGCCCCACAAAATGCAAATTCCCCAGTAGTCCCCTGAAAACGCGTTATACACGATGGCCATTGCAGCGACGCTGTCGCCGACCATCAACAGAAATGCCGTACCAATAATTTCGGCCAAATACTCGCCCCAGACGTTTTCCCTCACCATGTACCCCCCTTATGCTCGGCCGTGTTGGTCCAACGTCCGGATCGATGAACCAACGGACTGGTCTGTCGCATCGCGCAGCCAGTTGAACGCCGATGCTTCTCCGAGACACAAATAGACGGCAAACAACGCGAAGCGGTAGGCGATACCACTCTCTCATTGCTGCCGTCTCCATATCTCAGAGGCATGATATGAACTTGAGCCCATCATACCTGTTTTCATTCACCTTGTAAAGGCTTTCATAAAAACTTTTCTATTGCAATTCCATCCGTCTGCCGGATGCACAGCCCCTGTCTCCAGCCCTGCCTCATTTGCACTGCCTTCATCGCGCCTCCCACAGCTCTTTGACGGACGATGTGACAGCCGTGGCACCCGCGTCCAAGGCCGCCTCCACTTCGGCCCTCGTGCGAATAAAGCCACCAGCAAGAATGGGGATTTTCGTCTTCTCGCGAATTTCGGCAATCAAATGCGGCAGCAATCCCGGTAGCACCTCCAAATAATCCGGATTTGCCTGTTCGAGAATGCGGTAACTCGTGCGCAGGCTGTGCGAGTCAATGAGAAAAACGCGTTGCACCGCTAGCACGCCTTGCCGCTTCGCCGTGGCGATGACCGAAGCGTGCGTCGAGATTACACCAAATGGGCGGATCATTTGGCACAGAAATTGCGTGGCAGCCTCGTCATGCTTTAACCCTTGTATTAAGTCAGCGTGCAGAATCACCTTTTTCTGATGCTTGTTGGCCATTCGCACTAGACTTGGCAAGGCCGACAGATTGCTCTCAAGCAATACGACGTACGCTGAATTCCCAGCCATCAAAGACTCATAGTCTTTTAAACTACGCACAGCTGGCAATACCGTTTGCCCGTCAAAATGCATAGTTTACGATCCCACCCTTTCGACCGACGCACGTTCCACGACCATGGGTGAAATCCACTCCACCTGAGCCGTCACTTCTTCTTGCTTAATCATGCGCATCAACAGATTGGCAGCCCTCTGCCCCTGATCGAAGACCGGCTGTTGGATCGTCGTCAAGGCTGGACTACTGGCCTCTGCAACATCGGTATCGTCAAAACCCAAGATGGAAATGTCCTGCGGTACGCGTAAACCAACATGCGACGCGGCACGCAGTGCGCCAATCGCCATGTAATCGTTAAAGCAAAATACGGCACTCGGCTTCTTCGCGGCTGCTAGAATGTGTTTCATGCCGATATATCCGCTCTCGATGTCAAACTCCCCTTGCTGCACCCACGCGCGTTCCCAAACCAAATGGAGATCTTGCATCGTTTGATGGGCGGATCGCATCCGCAGAACGTTGTCGACGTGCTCTACCGGCCCCGTGATCATGCCGATGTCGCGGTGCCCCTGCGCATACAGATAGCGGATTGCCAAGTCGGCGCCTTTGATTTGGTCGATCGCGACGCAATGAGGTGTCTTTGCGGTCGGATCAGACTGCATGAACACAACCGGAAAGTCCTTTGGGAGATCCTCCATCAGCTGTTCGGTAACGCCCGAGAACTGCGGGAGTACAAGCATGCCGTCGACCGAATGCTCCAATGCCTTTTTGGTTAATGCGTCGACGGTGGACGGGGTGATGATATCAAATTGCATAGAGTAGCCATCATGGGCCAGAACCTTTGAGATACCTGCCAACATAGGGAATAGGTATCCATTGAGTCGCGGATCAAGGCTTGGATTCACAATATAAAAACCGATTGAAAACACTTTTCCGGCGCGCAAGCTGCGCGCGCTGAGCTTCGGATGGTAGTTAAGTGCCTGCGCCGCCTCTAAGACGCGCCGCAGCGATTCTTCACTGACGCGCTTGCCGTTCAGTGCCCACGATACCGTTGTCGGAGACACGCCCGCCAAACGCGCGATGTCCTTCACCGTCGCCAACTGCCAACCCTCCTCACTTGATTGTGCGTTTCAAGACTGACCCGTTGTCCATCCTGCAGGGTTATAGCCTTGACGATGGCGATGGTGAACCCATACAGGTTTACTAATTGACATTATAGACGACTGAGGCTATAACGAAAGTAAATCGATTTATCCAAATCGATTTTGACATCTATGAATCCGCTTACAATTACCCCCATTCTCTCTTCTAAGGGGTGATTCAATCTTCCCTATAGCCTTGCATGAAGTCAACTCCATTTTGACAAATCCATACCCATCCAGGGGGGGTACATTTGAAACGACAAATCGCAACGGCCGCAGCCGCTTGGTTGGCCATCGGGACGATGCTGATTCCCACCGCATTTGCATCTGAAGCGGCAACCAAAGGGTCTTTACACGTTGCAAACCAGCCACGGACAGGGCGGACATCCTCACACATCTTCAACAAGAAGGCCCTCGACAATCAACCGAGTTCATCCACAGGGAACGCGCTGGTCAACTCTTTCACGACGGACACCTCTGCCATTCACGATGCTTTGATGTTGACAGAATTACAGGCCATCCGAAATGCTGCATCAAACACGCAAAACCTGACCAGTTCTGACTGGGCGGCCATCGTCTACCCAGGCACCGCTTCTCTTTCGGCCTCCCAGCAAGCGACGGTGCAAGCACTCAACGCTATCATCAATCTCTTTACGTTTAGCTCTGTCGCCGCAGACGGCCAAAACGTGCAACAATGGCTCACGTCAATCCAAACTGCCGTGCCACAACTCAATCCACAAACGGTTTATCGCCTGTATATCAGCTTTCTTGCAAGTATCGGCAGTCAATCAAAGGCGATTCTCTCTGGCCAAGCCAACTCACAAGTGATGGAACAAGCTTGGAAGACCGCGGTCACGGTGAACCCGGACATCCTCGTGCTCCTTCAGAAAGCCGGTATCACGCCGGATGGACTTGGGCAAATTTGGACTGCCTATGAGAGCAAGGTCGATCCGGATGGCACAGCCCAAGCGGGCTTCCTGACCCGGGTGGTTACAAACTATCTCAAAATCGGTGCACCAACTGCGAATGCCACGGTGACGGTGAATACAGCGTCCAACACCGGCACCATACCGTCCACGGCATTTGGCATCAACGCCGCCGTCTGGGACAGCGGTTTTGAAAGTCCAACCCTGATCTCCCTCACCAAAGCGTTGGCGCCCGACTTGCTACGCTATCCAGGCGGATCGATCTCTGATAATTACGACTGGCAAACCAACACGCGCAACGACGGTGGCTATGTCAATCCTGACGACACATTCGATCACTTTATGACGTTTGCCCACAATACAGGCGCACAGCCTATCATCACCGTCAACTATGGCACTGGCACACCAGCCGAGGCCGCGGCATGGGTGAAGTATGCAAACGTCACCAATCACTATGACGTCAAGTACTGGGAAATTGGTAACGAGACTTACGGCAACGGATACTACAACGGAAGCGGTTGGGAAGCGGATGATCACGCCGTACAAGGCCAACCTGAAAAAGGCAATCCGGGACTAAGCCCACAGACCTACGCAAACAACGCGGAACAGTATATTCAGCAGATGAAGGCGCAGGATCCATCCATTAAGATTGGCGCCGTACTCACGATGCCGTATAACTGGCCCTGGGGTGCGACGGTCCATGGCAACGACGATTGGAATTCCACTGTCCTCAAGACCATTGGCAAGGACATCGACTTTGTCGACGTCCACTGGTATCCCGAATCACCGGGTCAGGAGACCGACGCTGGATTGCTTGCCGATACGGATCAAATTCCTGCTATGATAACCGAATTGCATAAGGAAATTGACGAGTATGCCGGGTCCAATGCGAAGAATGTCCAGATCTTCGTCACGGAGACGAACAACACCTCGTCGACACCTGGACAGCAGTCGAACAACCTGGTCAACGCCCTCTATTTGGCGGACGATCTGACCGGATTCGTGCAAGCTGGCGTGCAAAACGTCGACTGGTGGGATCTGCTCAACAGCGCAGGCGACGGTTACAACAGTCCGACGCTATATGGACAAAATTTGTTTGGCGACGAAGGATTGCTGTCATCCGGCCAGACCTCTCCGAAAGGAGCCGTCGAACCTCCAGCCGATACGCCATTGCCCACATACTACGGCTACCAAATGGTTGCAGACTTCGCAAAACCCGGTGACACCATGCTGGGAACCCTGTCGTCGGCAAGCGCGATCGACACGCATGCCGTAAAGCTCCCGAATGGCGATCTCTCGCTCATGCTGGTCAACCGCGACCCGAACAACGTTTACAACGTGACGCTTGATCTGGAGGGTTACTCGCCAGCTCTCGTCGAAAAGTCAGAGATTTATGGAGAGGGTAGCCCGGCGGTGACCAATACGGCCCAGATTCCGTTCACGAACACGGTTAAGCTTCCACCCTACTCGGTCACAGACCTGCTACTCAAACCTGCTTTGCCCGGAATTGCGAAGCAGCAAGTGTCGGATCAAACAACAGTCGGCGCAAGTAGCATCGCAGCTGGGCAAACCGAGACTATCGCGTCTACCTTTACCAACCATGGTGGCTATTTGCCTGATGCCACGCTCGATCTCGAAGTTTATGATGCGACGGGCGATCTCGTCGCACAGCAAACTGTGCCCCATGTCTCACTGCCCGCCGGCGGCTCGAAACAGGTGACGTGGAACTGGGTTGCACCAAACAACCAACAGACGTTCACGGTGGAGGCATACGCATTTAGCGGGATCGGCGGTTTTGTGTATGACGCAGACAGAAACGCCGCGACGTTCACCGTCACACCGCCACCTTTAGCCAAGTACGGAGACATCATCGCCACCGGGACACAGGTGACCGTATCCGGGGCAGATCAGGGGACGTACAACATCCAAGATAACAACGGCCAGTACCAAAATGGCCCGACCATTAAAATTTCACCCGGCGATACGGTGACGATCACGACGACTTTCAAAAACGTCTCAGCGTCTGATTTTCTTCAGAACGCCATTCTCGACATGGAGATTGACCCGGGCGCGTTCCAATACTTTACGCAAAGTAATAACTTGGCTCCCGGACAGTCGATCACGCTGACGAAAACATGGACAGTACCGTCATCCCTCGCCTCAGGCAACTATCAACTTGGATTTCAGGCTGACAACAACAATACATGGGGCGGCTCAAACAACTGCTATTATCAACCGAACGTTGCGACATTCGCCATGACCAACACAAGTGCGGCGAAACCCGCTGCCAAGTATGGCGACATTGTCACGGGTAATACGACCATTAGCGTCAATGGAACCACCTACAATGTTCCGGCACCTGATAGCAGCGGGCATTATCCAAGCGGAACCAGCATCTCGGTTCAGCCTGGCGATACGGTAACCATCACCACAACGTTCCAGAATGTTTCGTCCTCCGATTACCTCCAAAATGGGTTATTGGATATTGAGGTCGATGGTTCATCCGGGAGCGTGTTCCAACAAACTGCACAAGATGTCACATTGAATCCAGGCGACACGAAGACGGTGTCCGTAACTTGGAACGTGCCATCTTCCCAGGCCAGCGGAACATACTCACTGATATTCCAAGCGTTTGACAACAGCGATTGGACAGGAAACTGCTACTATACGAACGGTGGCGTGGCAGATATCGACGTAGGATAAGCGTGCGGGATAACCTTTGTATGGGGCTGGCCACCGTGTGGTCAGCCTTTTTCTCACTACTGAAAGGAATATAGGATGTACCCGAGGTAGACCGCTGAAGCCCACATCATCAACGCCGACAGACGATTGATCATGCGTTTTGCACTCATGCGTGCGGCTGTACGGCTGGCCACGTGTCCTATGGTCATGAGGACGAAAAACCAAATCCACGAAACAGCCGCACATGCCGCACCAAACGCGATTTTAACCGGCCACGTTGTATATACGGATGCGCTGCCGCCGATGACAGCCAAGGTATCAAGCAACGCATGCGGGTTGAGCAATGAAACGGATGCGGCAAACGTCACTTGGCGTTTGATGGTCCAAACACCTTGGTTCGTTGACTGTGTTTCACTTGACTCATCCCGCCATGTCGTCCAGCCCATGTAGATTAGAAAGCAGATGCCGATGATCCCGAATATCAAGCGTAACCAGACGATGTTAAAGGCGGCGGCTGACACCCCTATCACCGCCAACGTGATGAGCAACGTGTCGCAAAGTGCAGCTGCGATCACGGCTGGTACCGCACCTAGCCAATGTTTATGCAGGGCACCCTGACTAAGCAAAAAGCCATTTTGCATGCCGATGGGCATAATGAGCGCGATCGAAAGAAGAAAACCGTGCAGGACGGCTGCGAGCATTGGATACATCCTCCACGGGCCTAAGTCCAACAGACCCTCATATCTAACCAACATTGAATATATCATACAGAAGTGTGATGCAAAGTAGGGATGAAAGTCGAACGCCAAGTCCGTTACAATATCCCTGATGAGGGAATGTCGTGAACGAGAGTTGGCTGCTTACTCGTTCAATAGGAGGGCAACGTATTGAAACATGAAACTCGCATTCGCGTCCGCTTTAGTGACACAGATCTAAATGGTCATGTCAATAACGCCGTCTACGCGACGTACATGGAAGAGTCCCGCATCGCCTTCGTGCGCGAGGTATTTCCTGATGACCGACTTTCATTAGTCCTGGCATCGCTCCACATCGACTATCGAGCCCAAACTCATTATCCAGAACACCAATGGGTCGTTGCGACGACGTGGCTTACCCGCATAGGACGTTCTAGTTTTGAGTTTTACTGTGAAATCCGAAGCGAAGAGGGCGTACTGCTCTGCGAAGGCACGGCTGTGGTCGTGAACTTTGATTTTGTGGCGCAAACAAGTCAGCCGCTATCTGATGAAGTCAAAGCGCGTTTATCGCAGTACCTGGTCCAAAAAGAGGATTGCGATGCGACTCGCGTATAAGATAAGAAACCACGACAGGCTGCGTCGTGGTTTTTCCTCTCACCAACTAGTCAATTAGGGTATCCCATAGCGAACCCCGCCGAACCGGTTCTCCGTGAGCGGGACAAACCCAATCAAAAGGCAATCTACCCACTGCAGCCAACGATCGTTTGAGTGCTGACTTATCCCAAGTGAGGATCCCTGGAGACTTCTTCAACTTGCCCCCACGGGACGTGACGAGATCGCCCGCCAAAAGGACGTCGCCAGTTCTGAGGCAGATATGCCCCGGCGTATGACCCGGTGCCGGAATCACCTCGAGATCGCCGACGAGCCGACCGGGATCTAAAGCTTGGTCGATCCGCGGCCTATCCACTCTCATCACACGACTGATCAAACGGCGAAGGCCGGGAGCCCGCTCATCACCGTGTATATATGGAATATCATCAGCGGGTGCCCACAGCGTTGCGCCGGATATCTCCTTTAGATGTTTGGCATTGCCAATGTGATCGACATCCTGATGGGTCAAGACGATGTGCGCGAGATCGCTCGGCTTTATGCCTAGCCCCGCCAATGCAGATACGATGTCACTGCCTTTGCCTGGCATACCCGTGTCGACGAGGACCGGCTCCTGGCCAAGTACCAGATAACAATAACTCCCCTTCGTGCACTCAAGCAGATGCACATTTGGTGCGATCTCCATCCTCCGCCCCTCCTCAGAGACCGAACTCACTCAAACCAAGGTATGCGCCCACTCGTCGACCGTCATCACGTCGGCCTGGCGTGGGAACACCTTTTCCACGAGCACCTGATGGACCTCGGGATCACCATCTAAACAGGCGTCTTTAAGCACTGTGAGTGCATAGTCCTTGTCCGCCGCTTCCCGCACGGTGGAAAGCACCACACCGCTCGTGGCAATTCCACAGAGAACCAAATGTGTCACGCCTTTTGCGCGCAAGATGACCTCCAAATTACTTCCGGCAAAAGCACTCACGCGATATTTGGTGACGACGGGCTCGCCGGATTGGGGCTTGACCGACTCATGAATCTGCGTGCTCGCGTCGGCAACGGTCATGCCGCCCGCTTGCGCCAAATGGGAAAACATCTTATTTCGTGGACCAGCTTCAGGATATCCTTCGCTGAACGCAACCCGGACAAAAATCACCGGGATTTCCGCTTTACGAGCAGCAGCAACAGCCCGTTGAAAAGGTTGTAATGTGGTTTCGTCCTTCATATAGCGGCCTGCGATGCCATTTTGAACATCCATGACAAGCAGCGCGGTCTGGGATTGATGATTCATCGTGTCACGGCCTTTCGTACGAAAAGTGTACTTAACGATATTGACAACGTATAGTGTACGCCTTTGCCTGTATCGGTTCAAAATAAGCGAAATCACCGAGTCCACGTTGATCTTGTAGGAGTTTTGTCTTCTAATGTCGAAATTAAGGGCGCAATTTGCGCGAATTGAATGCTCTTGAGAAACAAATTCTTCAAGTATGTAGACAACAGAGGGGGTTTCATTGATGAAGAAACAATTTGTGGCTGTAGCAGCGTCAATGTTTGCGCTGACTGCAATCGTTACGGGCTGTGGCACAGGCGCAGCCAGCAACAATGCTGCAACAAACGGATCCAATGCGGCAAATAGCGCTGGAACGTCGAACAGTGCAGGAACCACGAATGGCAAGACCATTAAGATTGGCCTGGTCACAGACACTGGGGGATTGAACGACAACGGTTTTAACCATTTGGCTTATGTCGGCATGACCAACGCCCAACACCAATTGAATGGTGTGTCCACAAGTGTGGTACAGTCGCAATCAGAGTCCGATTATGTGCCGAACTTAAGCCATTTTGCTCAAAATGGATACAATTTGGTCATTGCTGTCGGTTACCTGATGGAGGATGCGGTCAAGCAGGTTGCAAAAGAATACCCAAAGACAGATTTTCTCATTATCGATGACAATATCACGGGCATTCCGAACGTCGCAAGCGCCATTTTCCAATCTGAGCAGGCTGGTTATCTTGCCGGTGTGGTGGCCGGACTCGTGCAAAAGAACCATCAGCTCAAGGGTTTGAATACGAAAAACGTGGTGGGTGTGATTGGCGGTCAGGATATCCCGCCTGTCGACACTTATATTGCAGGCTTTCAACAGGGATTTAAGAAAGAGGATCCAAGTGGGAAAGTCCTCTTGCAATACACGAACAGTTTTTCCGATGAAGCACTCGGCAGCCAGTATGCACAAAATGAAATTTCGCAAGGCGCGGACATCATCTTCCCCGTCGCTGGCGGTTGCGGCATAGGTGCCATTAACGCAGCAAAGAGTGCAAAAGTGTACGCTATCGGGGTCGATACCAATCAAGCCTATTTAGCGCCAGGAACCGTCATCACAAGCGCGACGAAAGGCGTCGATACGGCTGTTTTTGATACCATTAAGGCGGTGCAAAATGGCACCTTTAAGGGTGGCGTCTCCACCTTCAACTTGGCAAACAACGGCGTTGGCATCGCTCCACTCATGAAAGGCGTGCCGCAATCGGTGCAAACGACGGTGAACCAGATTAAACAGCAGATCATCAGCGGCCAAATCAAGGTTTCGACAACGGTTCAAAAATAATCACACGTCTTGCGATACTTAGAACCAAGATGGCGGGCCTGCGAAACAGGCGCCGCCATCCACTTTGAGTTTCAACGAACAAATAACCTGATTTGGCTGATTATAGGAAAGAGAGGTCGACATTCAATTTGGAGAACCTTTTGGAAATTGTCGACTTAAAGAAGTGGTTTCCCGGCGTCAAGGCTAACGACGGTGTCAATTTGACACTGCGCGCCGGAGAAGTGCACGCCATTCTCGGTGAAAATGGAGCCGGTAAATCCACGCTCATGAAGATGATCTACGGACTCCTCGAACCGACTGCCGGGGAAATCCGCTTTATGGGGAAAACAGTTCACTTTCGCAGTCCCCGGGAAGCCATTCACGCGGGAATCGGCATGGTGCACCAACACTTC
The DNA here is from genome assembly GCF_027923525.1 of Alicyclobacillus hesperidum subsp. aegles. Taxonomy (NCBI): domain Bacteria; kingdom Bacillati; phylum Bacillota; class Bacilli; order Caryophanales; family Alicyclobacillaceae; genus Alicyclobacillus; species Alicyclobacillus hesperidum. The sequence goes on from NZ_BSBJ01000070.1 coordinate 156,131, forward strand.
ATGCTCATACCCGCCCTAACCGTGGCCGAAAACGTCGTGCTCGGCGATGAACCAGGACGCATCAGGTTCGACCGCAAAGAAGCGCAAAGGCGCGTCTATGAGCTGTCCGAAAAATATCGCCTGGCAATTGATCCCTCAGCGAAAGTCGGCACTCTTTCGGTAGGGCTACAGCAACGCGTAGAGATTTTGAAAGCCTTTTATCGGAAGGCGAAACTTATTATTCTGGACGAGCCCACGGCGCTTTTAACGCCACAAGAGACGCGTGAACTCTTTTCCATCATTCACAGTTTAAAGGCTGACGGCGTGCCTGTACTGTTTATCAGCCACAAGCTGGATGAGGTTCTGGAGATCAGTGACAGAGTCACGGTCATGCGCGCCGGCAAGACGGTCGAGACGGTAGAAACCAGCAGCGCAACACCACAAAGCCTTGCCAACCTGATGGTCGGACGTGAAGTGGTGCTGCGCGTCGAAAAGAGCCCCGCTCATCCAGGGGAGCCTATTTTGCAAATTCGCAACCTGCATGTACGCGATGCTGGCCGCATGGAACGTGTCAAAGGTGTCGATTTGGAACTACGACGCGGTGAGATCCTTGGTCTTGCAGGGATCGATGGCAACGGCCAGTTCGAATTGGCAGACGCCATCGCCGGCTTACTTAAGGTGGAGCAAGGACAGCTGATTTTCGATGGTGAGGACATCACGCGTTGGTCCCCCGCAGAGCGAACTCGGCGCGGCATTGCATATGTGCCACAGGATCGTCAATTGGACGGGCTTGTATTGTCATTCGATCTCGTCGAAAACACCATCCTGCGCGACTTTCGCAAACGACCATTTGCAAAGACGGGCGTTATCGACCGAACCGCCGCCAGCCGCTATACAGAACGACTGATTCGTGAATTCGACGTCCGCCCACCGGACTCATCGCGCAAGGCTTCCGAATTATCTGGGGGAAATCAGCAAAAAGTGATTTTGGCTCGCGAGGTCTCGCGCGATCCACTCATGTTGATTGCAGCACAACCAACTCGCGGTCTGGACGTCGGCGCCATCGAAGGCATCCATCGTCAGCTCGTGCGCTTGCGCGATGAAGGTAAGGGTGTCTTATTGGTGTCTCTCGAATTAGAAGAAATCCTGAGCCTGTCCGATCGCATCGCAGTCATTCATGACGGCCGGATCATTGATATTGTGCCCGGAGCCCAAGCCACGCGAGAGCAAATCGGTCTCCTGATGACGGGATCGCGTGGACATTCGGAGGTGTCATTGCCTTGAGGTCATTACGTTCCATTATCTTGCCAATGGGGGCTTCCATTTTGGCCATCCTCATTGGGGGTATTCTGGTCGCTGCCCTTGGCTATAATCCGGTGACCGTCTATGGCTCCCTGATATCGGGCGCCTTTGGCACTGGTATCAACATTGGCAACACCATCACGGCAAGCCTTCCCCTGATCATCGTTGGCCTTGGCATCGCAATTTCGTTTCAATCCGGCTTATTTAACATCGGTGCGGATGGACAATATTGGATTGGTGCCACAGCTGCCGTCTGGTTCGGCTATCACTTCAACCACCTTCCCGGCTGGTTTCACATGATCCTGTGCATTGTCGTCGGGATGATTGCAGGAGCACTCTGGGCAGGCGTTATTCCCGGATTCGCCAAGGCATTCGTCGGATCGCATGAAGTCATTACGACAATGATGATGAGTTACATTGGTATTCTGTTGGCACGCTATCTCATTGAAGGGGGACCCATGCAACAAAAGGGATTTAACCCACAGTCCCCCGAAATCGCACAGAATACACAGTTCCCGTACTTTACGCAAGGTTTGATGCAATCACAGCTGTCACTGATTGCCGTAGCCATCGCCCTGGTCGCTGTCATCGTGGTTTGGTTTTTGCTTTACAAGACCACGCTCGGTTTTCAACTGCGTACGGTAGGACTCAACCAACGGGCCGCTCGCTACGCGGGGATCAATGTGAAGTTGTTCACCGTGTTGGCACTCTGTCTGTCAGGCATGTTTGCAGGCCTGGCGGGTGCCGTGCAAATGCTGGGGGTCGATCATCGGCTACTCGACGGATTTTCATCAAATTACGGCTACACCGCCATCGTCGTGTCCCTGCTCGCACGCAACAACCCGATTGGCGTCATCATTGCTGGGCTATTTTTCGGTGCTTTAACCACCGGTGGTCAAAACATGCAGATGGTTTCCAACGTTCCAGCCGCCCTGACCGACGTCCTAACAGGCCTGATCATCTTCTTTGTCGCCTGTGAACGTATTATCCCACAGGTGATTGGATGGTATCGTCGTCGGCGTACGCTGAAATCCACATCCGCCGCTTAATGAAAGTGACATATCGAAACGCAGGCGACAAGGTACGCAGAAATCATTGAAAAGGGAGTGAAATGACCTGTGATCTTCTCCGATCCGGAAATTTGGGCAGCCACTTTGTCCATGGCGGTGCCACTTGCCTTGCCAGCCATCGGCGGCACCTTCTCCGAGCGCACAGGTGTGGTCAATATTGCAATGGAAGGGATTATGCTGATTGGCGCCTTCTTCGCCGTCACCTTCTCCTACTGGACAGGGAGCGCATGGTTAGGTTTACTTGCCGCCCTGATCTGCGGTGGACTCACAGCATCCGCACTGGCTTGGGGCGCGATACGTGTATCCGCTGATCAGACCGTGCTGGGCATGGGTATTAATATCTTTGCTGCGGGCCTAACCACCTTTTTGCTGAACACGCTGTTCGGATTTAATGGCACGCCTATAAACACGCCGAAGTTGCCCAATGTCAGCATACCCGGCTTAGATAAAATCCCGTATATCGGCGTCATCTTTCAAAACCAAAGCATTCTCGTCTATATCATGATTGTTCTCGTGATTGTCTCGCACTGGTTCCTGTTTCACACGCGTCTGGGACTACGCATGCGATCCGTCGGTGAACACCCATTGGCAGCCGACACACTGGGTATCAACGTTTGGCGCATTCGCTATTTCGGCGTCATCCTAAGCGGCCTATTTTCAGCGCTTGGCGGCGCGTATCTGTCTATCGGTGTGCTCAACGGCTTCACCGCCAACATGACGAACGGACGCGGTTATATTGCACTTGCCGCCATGATCTTCGGCAAGTGGACTCCACTCGGCTCATTCGGCGCAGCGCTCATCTTTGGCTTCTCGACAGCACTTGGCATTGTCCTTCAAGGGCAAGGCATATCATCAAACCTGTTGCAAATGATACCCTATGCACTGACCATTCTGGCCTTGGCAGGTCTGGTTGGCCGAGCCGTCGCACCAGCCGCAGACGGTATTCCATATGATCCTCGACGGTCATGAAAATCACGCCCCGCCCAGGTTCTATGCCTGAGCGGGGTGTTTCTTTATATGAGTCCAGAGCCAGCAAGCCAAACATGACCTCTTCATACAACTCGGTTAATCTCGCCCCACCGCGGCCTCCGCCTGCATCCACTGGAAGTGGAATACGCCATCGCGATCGACCCGCTTAAACGTGTGCGCGCCAAAATAATCGCGCTGTGCTTGTAGCAAATTTGCAGGCAGTGTGGCAGAACGGTAGCTGTCATAATAGGCCAAGGCACTCGCGAACGCCGGCACCGGCACACCGTATGTCACAGCCGTGGCAACCACTCGACGCCACGCCATCTGATACTTTTCGATCACGCCGCGAAAATACGGATCGAGTAGCAAATTGGGCAAATTTGCATCGCGATCGTAGGCGTCCTTGATGTTCTGTAGAAATTGCGCTCGGATGATGCATCCGCCGCGGAAAATCATTGCGATATTGCCAAGCTCCAAGTTCCATCCATATTCCTCAGAAGCTTGCCGCATCTGGGCGAAACCTTGTGCATACGAGCAAATCTTGCTTGCATACAAAGCCTGACGAACGTCTTCGATAAACGCTTCCTTATCCAGAGCGGAGGTTGGAGACTCTGGACCGCGCAGTATGCCACTTGCCTGTACACGCTCGTCCTTCATTGCGGACAGGAAGCGAGCGAAGACACTCTCCGTAATCATCGAGAGAGGTACACCGAGATCGAGTGCACTTTGACTCGTCCACTTGCCTGTTCCCTTTTGCCCTGCCGTATCGAGGATAACATCGACCATCGGCTTACCCGTGTCGGGATCGTACTTGCTGAAAATATCGGCCGTGATTTCAATCAGGTAACTATCGAGCTCGCCCTGATTCCACGTGCTAAAGACGGCATGCAGTTCCGGAGCCGACAGACCGAGGACGTCTTTCAACAGATGATACGCCTCACAAATCAGTTGCATGTCGCCGTACTCAATTCCGTTGTGGACCATTTTGACGTAGTGTCCGGCACCGTCAGGTCCAATATAGGTGCAACACGGATCATCGCCGACCTTTGCTGCGATCGCGGTCAAAATCGGTTCGACAAGTGCATACGCATCCCGCTGACCGCCCGGCATAATGGCTGGGCCGCGAAGAGCGCCCTCCTCACCGCCAGAGACACCTGTACCGATATAACGGATACCCCTGGCCTCCAATGCTTGATTGCGTCTCCGCGTGTCCTCGAAAAACGCGTTGCCACCGTCGATCACGACGTCACCTTCCACGAGATGCGGCAACAACTGTGCAATCGCCTCATCCGTCGGCGCCCCCGCCTGAACCATCAGAAGAATCTTGCGCGGCGATGCCAAGGAATCCAGGAATTCTTCGATAGAGTACGTAGGGCGAATTCGTTTTCCAACGGCCTCGTTTGACAACTCGTCCGTCCGCGAGCGAGATCGATTGTAGACCGAAACGGAAAATCCCCGGCTTTCAATGTTGAGCGCCAGGTTCTTACCCATCACAGCTAACCCAATCACGCCAATGTCCGACTTCTCCATCCACTCGTTACCCCTTTTAGGAAAAATAAAAGACTGGTATATGATATGATATAATATTCTGAAATAGACGACAATAAGCCCAAGCACTCTATCGTGTCGACACAGTCTGCGGCTTTTGCTACGATACGGTCGACGAGTTGCGCTTTACACCGAGATTCCCAGGTGTTCATGGATTCGGAATCGAAAAGGGAACGCAGACTGGGCCACGCTCATCCATAAAGCGAACACTTATTACGGTTTGAGAAGGGTATATATGCACAAGAAACTGCAAGAAGTCCTGCAAGTAGCTGAAATATGGAGAAACAGTTTTTCTGAGCCGACGTCTATTTTGGTGACTGATCGAGAACGGGTTTTGATCCACCTTCCAGCTGAATTTGATCGCGCCCATATTGCTCCGAATGCACCTTTGAAAAGTTTGGCTAGCAGCGAAGAAGAGAATCATAGATTCCTGGTTGCGTTTCAAACTGGAAAACCACAAAGGATTGAGGTCGGCCCTGAAAAGTTTGGCTTCCCGTTCGTCGTGACCTACAATCCGGTTCGGGACGCAGACCAAACCGTCGGAATGATCATCACGACGACTTCCCTTGAAAAGATTGATAGACTGCGTGCCATGTCGGACAATCTGGCTGCCACCGTACAAGAAATGAATGCGACTACAGATGAAGTCGCGCAAATGGCCATGGTCATCTCCGAGCGATTGCAACTCCTCACAGACGAGTCACAGCGGGTTACCCAACTTGCCGACAGGGCATTTAAGGTCATTCGAGTGGTTGAAAATCTATCGAGGGACTCCCATTTACTAGGACTCAATGCTGCCATTGAAGCGGCGCGAGCCGGCGAATACGGTAGAGGGTTTAGCGTGGTCGCCGAGGAAATTCGGAAACTAGCGGCAGACAGTCAATCCGGATCAAAAGAAATCGTTTCGTTCCTCACGGAAATCAATGAAAGCACACTCAAAAGTTCGGACTCCATCCAGGAAATTGCCGCAACGACAGAGGAGCACTCTGCATCTCTACAAGAGCTGAAACAGGCTTTTGCATCGATTTTACTCGTCGTAGAAGAACTCACTCAGGCTGCGAGCATTGGCACCGATTGATGCTGAACTCATTCGTGTACGCCATTGCATACTTGCCTACGTTGCAGTGGGTAGCGTGGCGTTAGGCAAGGACGAAACTAAAATACATATGATATAACAAATCGGCGGTTCGGCGGTTCGACGGGTGAGTTCATCATCCTGATGGTTTGGACTTTGAACCTGCACCGGATTCACCTAGCAAACGAATGGCCTTGTGCATAATCACACAACTCCTTCTCAATGCCCGAGAGGAGTTGTATTTTTATTCTTATAATTATTCATATAAATAAAACTTCGTATGTACCCAATGTGCTTCTCTTTTCACCATAATCACAAGAATTATCCATGATTCAGACCTTGTCACAGCACACCTTTTGATGTACTGTTATCTATGCATATTTATTCAATGTGTTGATTATATATAATGAACTTCGTGTTCGAAGGGGAGAAATGCATGAACAAGCCTACTCGCGTCACCCTTGCCGGACTTATGACATCGGCTCTCATGCTTGGATTAGCCGGCTGCGGAACAAATACAAATCATCTTGCTACAACCAACCAATCAACGGTAAACCCAACCGGATCGGCATCAACGGTAACACCTCAAAAAGGTGGTGTATTGATCTATGCGCTTCCCCCAGCGACCAACATCACCTGGTACTTCCCAATCGAAAACGGATCGAATGATACGGTCGCGAACGCTATGTTATCACAGCAATTATACCCGGGACTGTTCACAATTAATAACCAGGACGCCATCGATTTTCGTAACGGATTCGCAACGAAAATCACATACAATCCAACGGGTACAGTTTATACAATCTATTTAAAAAAGAACTGGAAGTGGTCTGACGGTACACCGGTTACTGCGCAAGACGTCGTCTGGGATTACAGCCTGATCAAAGCGACTGATGCATCGAACGCCCCAGCGCCTTGGCCCAATTACAACAACGGCAACGGCGGCGTGCCCAAAGATGTGAAAAGCGTCGTAGCAGTTGGTAAATATATGGTCAAGGTAACATTGAACAAGCCCGTCAACCAGCAATGGTTTATTTACAACGGCATCGGTCAACTGCAGCCACTCCCTGAACATGCGTGGAACAAATACCCTAACGACATGACCAAGGAAATCACCTACTTGGGTAAGGTTGCTACAGACCCGACATTTTTCAAGGTGGTGGACGGCCCTTTTAAGCTTCAAAGTGCAGTTTCTAACCGCTCGTGGACACTCGTGCCAAACCCCATGTACGCGGGCCACAAAAGTCTTCTGAGCAAGCTGGTATTCGAGTACGAAGCCTCGAACGATGCCGAATTTGCGGCCTTGAAGACCGGTTCCGTCAATCTCGGATACTTAGATCTTTCCCAATATGGCTCGGAACGGGCACTCACTTCTATGGGCGACACCATTGAACCTGGATACTCGCTCGGCTATAACTTTGTGAATGTAAATTTCCTGAAAGGATCCCCGCTATATTCGGCAATGAAGGATCTGAAGGTCCGACAAGCGCTCGAAATGGGGATTGATCAAACCACCATCGACAATGACATCTATCACGGTTACGCACCACCGCAGTACGGTCCGATTCCGAATGTGCCCAAAACGGTGTTTTACGATCCGAAGCTCTCCAAGCCTATTTATCCGTATAACCCGAGCAAGGCTGTTAAGTTGCTCGAATCGGATGGCTGGAAATTGGTGAACGGGGTGATGACCAAAAACGGTCAGCAATTGAAGTTTGATATGCTATATCCATCCGGAAGTGAATCGTATACCCAAACGGCCGAACTCATGGCACAGGACTGGGCAAAGATGGGCGTGATCGCAACGCTAAAGCCTGAGCCGTTCGCCACAGAGATTAGCATCATGACCAACACCAACGATCCTGGCGGTTGGGTCGCCGCAGCCGAAACTGGCATTTTCTATGGTGGGACATACCCGTCGGGCGAATCACAATTTGAACCAGGCGCCATGGATGACTACGGGTATGACGATCCAACGGAAAATAAGCTGATTGCGAAGACAATCGAGCCTTCTTCCTCAGAGGCCGAGACAAAGAAGAACTTCTTTGCCTATGAGGAATACACCGCAAAAATGGTTCCGGTTTTGTGGACAAACGAAGTTGCGACGCTGACAGTGGTATCGCCGAAGGTTCACAATGCAACGCCAGATTACCTTATCCCAACAACTGGGTACCCGATGTTCAACTACTTATGGGTTTCGACGAATTAAGTTAAGTTCAAAGGTTCGCCGGTAAGGTCGAATCGCATATCAAGAAGACTGCTCCCCGCTTGGGGGGCAGTTTTGTTGTGTAGGCGTTTGTGTTGTTGAAAAGTCTTCAACGCACTGAGTAACTTCCCACAGAGGCTTTTGTGTTTTGGCCACTGCGAGGTGGCCAAAAGCTGACGTAATTGCCTGGCTATAGTTGTCGGTCGGCGGCAATAAGTTTGACACGAACCCCAAGTATTTCCTATTGCTCAAAGGGGGACGGATGGGAGTGCACACTGAAAGGCTCAACTTCCGCCCTGTGGCTAAGCCAAGGCTTCTAGTAAGCCATCTGGTTTTACATCTGACTATTCGATTCAATGATTTCAACAATCTGCTCAAATGTGTACTTGTGGTTCACCACATCGACAACGAAGTCCTCAGCCTGCTTTTGGTCCATCACGAAAGTGTATCCGTTATAACTCAGGAACTGCAGCAGGGCCAAAAATGCAGTTCGCTCATTCGCGTTGTGAAACGCATGATTTTGCTCCAGTGACTCAAAAAGCGCGGCTGCCTTCGCAAAAACTGTTGGATAGTGTGCGTAAAATAGCGCACACGCGAAATCCAGGTAAGCTGGTTGCCAATCCACGTGCCCACGCCCGTCGTTAGACAAAACGAGCGGCGCACAGTTGTCACTGAGAACACACTTTGGAACCCCGCCAAAGAACTCAACCGCGTTACGCAGTGCTTGCAGGATGTGCAACTGGTCGGACGCTTTGATAAACTCCAGGTAGAGCATCCGGGAGTAGGATAGAACCATGGCAAAGCACCATAACGTACGGCGATTCTCGGTGGTGTCGATATACGGGAATGCACCTAGATCAATCTGGGCCTGCTCACCGGGAGCGGTTTCGAAACGTACTGTTGCCTTGGCAGAGACAACGGGACGAAGTGGGTGCATGAATTCACGAAGAACCGTGATACCGCCGGTGTATCCCTGCTCCCGAATCTCTCGCAAAATCCGTTCAGCGTTTAGTACCCCAAAACGCATACGCTGTTCTACATATGGCTTATACGGTTCCAGCTTACTTCCTTTTCGTTTGGTTCCAGCCAGAGGCTTCTCAATATCCTCCCGCTCCTGAACCACCTTTCGAATTGTCTTGCGATCATGTCCAGTTCTTCTAGAGAGCTCAGAGATGCTAACGCCCTCCTGATACATTCTCTTGACTTCCATTTTCTCACTCTCCGTCATGTTGGCACCTCCCACAAAGTGTGAATGGTGCCCTAAATTCGACAAAGGGTGGGGAATTCATCCCGATGATTTTGGGGAATTGAATCCGTTGTTTTTGGGGAATTGCAACCCGCTGTTATTGGGGATTTTACAACCGATGTTGATACGCTCCTCACTGAGGAAACTCGTGAGTTTCTCTGGCCCCACAAGTTGCTGGAGCGGTTCATCTTTGAGTCGATCTACTGGACGCTCTCCAGTTGTGCCATGGATGTGTCGGTTGACTTTGTCGCACCAAGCTCTGGCTTTTGCATTCAAGTCATCCAGTGTGGTGAATCGGCGATTCGGTAGGAAGTTTTCTTTCACGAAGCGTACTGCTCTTTCTACCTTTCCCTTGGTCTGAGGCCGTCTCGCACGACACACCTTCGGGATGAAACCCATGGCCAGGGCGAAGTCGGCGAACAAAGCATGCCACTGCGGTTTGTGGTCGTCCCCCATACCAATCAACACGGTCTTCATTCGGTCCGTCAGGATGACCTCGGGCACACCCCCAAAGTAGACAAACGCATTGTACATGCACCGCAAAAAAGAATAGATATCACAGCGCCTAACAAACTCAACATACTTGGCACGAGAATAACCCAGAATCATGACGAAGACAGGAACCTTACGTTTGACACCATGAACGTCGTAGTAGATGCAAATGCCCCAATCCACTTGCGCCTGCTGACCAGGCGGCGTCTCAAAGCGGCGTGTTGTTCGGTTGCGCCGGGGCGGGCGGTGCGGCTGAACATAGTCCTTCACTAGCGTCTTACCGCCTGTATAGCCGCGTTCCCGCAAGCGTTCCAGCAACACCTCACAGTTGTAGACCCCTAATGCAAGCATCTCATCAAGATAGGTTTTAAAGGGATCTAGCTTCGACGGACGACCTTCTCGCTTGGCGCGTTCCGGTGTACCCTCGCTGCGAAGATAAGTACGTACTGTGTTCCTGGAAAAACCCGTTTCTCTTACAATCTCGCGAATGGACTTCCCTTGGGCATGTAATTCTAGTAGATTCGAGACAAACCCACCCTTTAACATTCGTTCTCCTCCTCGAACAGCTTGGCCGTTATTCGAGAAGGGATTCGACAGGGGTGGGTCAGTTTCATTCCGGCGCTACTGGGTCAATTTTACCCCGGCCGCTACATCAATGTAGGATCCCTTCGTATCAAGGGCAAGGGAGGAAAAATCAGAGATATCCCGTTGACCAAACAAGCCTATGAAATCATGGAACGTATTCTAAAATAGGCCGAAAAGGGGCAAAAAATATTCGTTCCACCAGGCACTAAGGCGCACCAATTCATGGACAAAGTGCAGAATTGGATATGGCGTCATCGTGATAAGTTTTCAACACGGAAAATCAGCTACCACGGTCTGCGTCACCGTTATGCACGAACAGAGTATGAGAAAGCGCTGGATCGACTGAAAAATGATCTGGAGGCTCGGCGATATGTTTCCAAACTTTTGGGACATGAGCGTGACGAAGTGACCAGGTTGTATTTGGCCCCATCCCGTAAGGGAATAGCGGCTTAATGATGGGGGCTTTGCTCCCTCGTACATCAAGAGAGCTTCCCAGAGTATCATAAATCGTTGCCATGTATGCCCCATCGGCCCGTCAGGAGCTTCTTGGGGCTTAAAATGGTTTATACCTGCTGCAGCACATAAGAGACAATGGCCCTCTCCTGTGGTGCCATAGTCTCAAATACCTGCATTAGCAGATACTCCACCGCAGCGCTGTCACTTTGATGCTTTAGCGCCAACACACGTAACACAGCACGTGCCTGTGGGGTCAAGTACACACTGGCACGTTCTTTCTGCTGGCAATCTTGGGGCTCCAACTCCGTGATTGCCACCATACTCCGGTTCTCTCTTCGCTTAGCGGCATAGCACTCGAGACAAATTGACGGGTTCGCTACCTGACGATACTCACTCCGTGGTTTGTCAATTCCACAGCGCCGACAACGAATAAGCTCCCCAGCCCCAGTTACCTCTTGTGGTTCTTGGTTCTCAGGATTCATAGTACACCACCTCCAAAATGAAGATGGTGTCATGGTGCCAAGAGTTAAATTGGAATTGCAAGTCCTGACAAGGCTGTACCACCACATCCAGGTGCTTTCACATTCAGTTCTGGAAAACGACGAATGGCCCCATCTCACCTACTAAGGAGCCCACGTTGGAACGCAAGCCTTCGGATCGACAGAGCCATATCTTCTTGAGTACATCGTAAACGAGTATTGTCGAATTTGCAATACATCAAACGCCCAATTAAGTTTCATTAGGTACGAACAACCAGTGACGATATGGATGCTCCCAACGATCTTCATAACTATTTGTTCCAGTTGTTATCCCTATATTGAAGTGTGGGCGTATTTGACGAATCCTGCGATTGATGTGGTTATACAAGTCACTTTTCGCCCTAGTCCGTTTTCCCCTGTGCCGTGACCCTTCCGGTTTAACAAGATGTAGTTTGTTTAACCTGAACCACATTGCGCCCGTCACAATGTCGACGCACTGTAGAATTACATGGTCATGAGAAGTTGCCTCGACTATATTTTCTCTTCGTATCTTCAAATTGGCATCCAGAAAAGGGTGCTGGAACTGCAATCGTTGGATGTAGTCCTTAAATCGTTCGGCTTTCTCACGGGTGTCTGGAATTTGATCAAAGAAAATCCTTAAGTTGATCGGTTGCCGTGATGGGTTAGAATACGCCAAACCGAATGCATGCTTGAAAAACTGATAGTATAAAATGAAGAAAGAATCGTCACGCTGTTCCTTGGTTAAGTTCCTCAGCCGTGGCTCAGATTTCTCCTTCTGCTGAAACATCACTCGCATCTTGATTTTATTCGCCTGAACAAAGTCGAAAAATACATCCATCAAACCTTTGTATTTATCAACATACGGAGCCGTGACCTTGGTCCACTTCATTTCACCCATCAAGTTGTTCTCGGCTTTATACTGCTCGAGCGCCCCTACAACCTCGTGATAGTCTGTGGAGCGAACCAGTGCTCCTCCGTAAAAATTCGTGAACAGTTCTCCGCTCTTTTCCGACTCATCGCAGTAAATGAGATATTCCACAAAAGGACTCCTCTCGCTGCTTCTTTTAAAATTGTGCAGCGAATGGTAGAAAAACGCAACCACGAAAATAGAGGGCCGTCTTACTCGGTAAGGATTCCGCTCTCTATATGTAGCCGCCGCCATTTCATCGACGGTGGCACGAATAAACTCAGATCGCAATGTCTTTGTGAGCCAGCGCTTGTTGGTTGAGCCATTCAATAAATGGATCCCGCATGATAATGATTTTTCCACCAAGCTTCAAACGAGGGAATCCTGGGAGATTGACCACCTCATACATTCGGTTAATTCCAATACCTGCAAGAGCTGCGGCTTGACGAACAGTGAGCGACAACGGCAAATCCTTTTCCATTCTGCATTTCCCCTCTCATGTGAATTTTCTTCTTGTTACCAACCATATCACGTTTTCCAAATGAAGATCAAAAATTAGACAGATTTGGTTTCAGGGTGATATGACTCTGACCACAAGCTCGGAAACAAATTCCAATAGGGAGGTTCGATCTCTATGGCAAAATATATCGGTGTTCGAAAAAAGGGTGACAAGTGGTACTTCCGTATCAATCATCGCCGGAAGGACGGTAAACGCTACCAAGAGGAGCACGGTGGATACGAAACAGCGGCTGCGGCATACGAGGCTCGCAAAGAATATATGGGGCAAATAAACAAACCAAAGATTCAGCCGAGCGAAATTACGATTGGCGAGTTCGTAGATCAATATATGGAGCACTGTAAGGAACATATTGATAAGTCCACCATGCGACAGTACAAGTGGCTTGCCGGGTGTGTCAAAGAGATGCTTAGTGCACAGAAACTTTGCAAGTTCAAAACCCGTGATGTAGAACAGTTTTGTATTGCTTTCCGGAATGCACCCCAGAAACGTCGCCCACATTTGAAAATTCTGCCCGTTCAATGGTACACATGCGTAATTTCCTTAGCGGAATGTACGAATATGCAATCGATATGGATATAGTGACTACGAACCCTGTTAAAAGGTATAAGGCTCCGAAGCCGGAAAAAATCCCTCCACGCTTCTGGGAGGAGCATGAAATCAATGCGTTTCTAGATGAGGTCTCTAAGTCCCGTCATTATATTGCCTACAGCTTAATGGCTGGGACGGGTTGCCGAATTGGCGAGATTCTCGCCCTCCGATGGAGGTACGTAAATCTCGATACAGGTGTTATCAGTATCGTTAAGTCAATCACACACGCCGAAAAGGGGTATGAAGAAAAAGATCCGAAGACCGATGGCAGTATCCGGTCCATTACGTTGCCCGAACCAACTCTTGAAGATTTGCGGGCGCATAAGATACGTCAGGACAAGGAACGTCAAATTGCCGGCGCCAAATGGTAGGATAATGATCTTGTGGTTGCAACTTCCACCAGGAAACATGTTGCAGCACACAATTTGCGGATGTATATGGAGAAAGTGAGAGTACGACTGGGGCTCCCTAAAATGTCACCACACGGGATGCGCCATACACATGCCACACTGTTACTGGCTGATCATGAACCCTTAAACGCTGTGGCTCAACGTCTCGGCCACAAAGACCCCGCACTAACAGCACGAACGTATGCACATGTACTGGCAAGTACGGAAAAGGCTTTGGCGAAAAGTATGGGCAAACACTTAAGAGCAAGAACACCATGAACACTGGATGGTGGTAAAAGTGGTGGGAAAAATCTATTGAAGAAGCAAATAAGGGATTTTTGGGAAACCCCGAGATCCCTTATCTTATGCCGATTTTCTGGCGCACCCGGAGGGACTCGAACCCCCGCAAGACGCGGTTTAGGAAACCACCGCCACTATTAAGTCTGCTAAAATTGCCTTACGCTTCGTTTATACAAATCCGCGCTGCATCAATGTTTTCGTCAATTCTATCAAACTCGTTTAAGTTGTGTTTAGTCAGATTGGATTCACCAATGGATTAACCACGGCGACATGGATTAACCAAACGGCAGACCTTTGCGCGGAGTAAGCGAGGTGCCCCATGTTCATCATCCAGTGTTCAAAGTGCGGTCGAAGTGTTGAATGGCGTACAGGCAGCCAAGTCGGTTGCATGGCTATCGAAATGAGCGGAAGCGTTGTCATCTGTGCCTGCGGTCACGGCGTCGCCGAGGACGCGGGCCATGATGTTCTGCGCGAGTTCAACGTGCCAACTGGGTATCGTGACGACGACCCACTTGATCCCCGCGACTAACTTCTGCGGAAGAGGAGCAATATCCCATCGCATTAAGAAGACAGGCTACCAAGAACGGGCCTGTCTTCGTCTTTCAAATCCCTTTCGATCACATGACCCACAACTCCTTAGAACACCCTATCATAATACCCTCAGTATCGAATACATACCTTTAGGTGGGAGGTGCAACTGTGATACATCTATGGAATCGCGTCAAAGCCAATATATCCGAGCATAGTGCATTTTTTACGTTTGCAAGTCTTGGCATCATCTGTACCGTCACAAGCAACTTGACCAAATGTGTCTACATACACGGCTACTCTTTTTCAGGTATGGAATTTTTTGCGGGATTCCTCTGCTGGCTTGCTGCATCATTTGTATTGTTTAAACCTAAGTCACAGCGATAATGGAGGTTTAGATAGACACCTTCATTGCCCTCAGCGTCCACCTATTTTGCGAAATCTGACGTACC
Organism: Alicyclobacillus hesperidum subsp. aegles; assembly: GCF_027923525.1. Lineage (NCBI taxonomy): Bacteria > Bacillati > Bacillota > Bacilli > Caryophanales > Alicyclobacillaceae > Alicyclobacillus > Alicyclobacillus hesperidum. The sequence goes on from NZ_BSBJ01000070.1 coordinate 171,243, forward strand.
TACTGGAATGTTAGCGACCCTAGAACCTCCGTTTCCAACTACGTATGCCCCGTCCTCAGTCACATCGCCAATCTGTTCACCTGATTTGATCGTCCCCTTCCACTTCTCCCAATTCAGCCCGTTGTCATGCGAATAATAAATGGTATGCCCATCCGTGACGTAAATCGTTCCACCAATTAACGACACACTAACAACTTGGGAAATAGGAATCGGAGTAGTAGGACTCCACGTTTCGCCGCCATTCTGTGTGGTGTAGATAACCGTGCTGCCGTTATTAAAGATGACTGGCATAAAGCCCATCTGTGACCACGAAAACGTTGGTGCTAAAGGATGCGCGTAATTCTTTTGTAAGTTCGTCGGAACAGGCACGTTCTGAAGCTCCCAAGTACGTCCACCATCATTGGTAACATACAAGCCCACTTGTCCGGGATGTTGTCCACTGTCAACCGTAATCCAGCCAGTAGTGCTATTCACAAAGGTAATACCCGTCTTGTTTCCAAGAAGAAGTTTATTCGACTCAGTTTTGCTCAATATTTGCGACCACGTTTTCCCTCCATCCGAAGTGGAGTAAAGATCAATAGGCTCTTGCCCTGCTGCTGGCCCCTGCGATGCTAACAACCATCCGTGTTGACTGTCAGTGAAACTGAGATCCCCTATAATATAGGATTTCGGAACAGAGATGGATGTCCACGAAGCACCGCCGTTTGTCGTATGGTACAACATGGTTTTTGGGCCTGTCGAAGCAACGAGCCATGCTTCTGAATCGCTGACTGCCAGCCCTCCGGCGAATGTGTATTGAGACGACACGCCTGCTGGCGTACTGTTGTGCCACGTTTTCCCGCTGTCATTTGTATGAAGAACAGCGCCATTTAGGATTGGATCACCTTGAGATGCGGGAAAGTTCCACCCTGTCGATTTCGAGGTCATGAATAGTGAGTTAGCATTGATTTGCAAATGGGAGATTTTTGAGGTAGTAACGTTCCCAGTTTTGTTCGGAACGGACTTTGTTTTGGGCGGTGAAGCCGTCCCTACTGCATTTGCTGTTGTGGTAGGTGCTTGTGCCTCGCAACCAGCCAAGAGGGAAATTGTAGTCGTTACTATAGCGATCATGGTTTTTATCGAAGACAAGACGACCAATCCTTTCCTGCACGATCTTTACAAACCAATAGACGATGCTGAAAGGGATTACGTAACAGCCGTTCGGACTGTCCCGACTTCGTTGTATCTTGATAGTTTCGATCAACTATCCCAAAACGACCCGCAATGCCCGAGAACGCCCGTCGAGGGCCGCAGAATTGAGGCCGCGTGAATCCTCGCGTGGGAGGAGTGTTCACCCTCTCGCCTTGTCATACCTCCGCCTGATGTGTTGTGCCGTTTTGGTGTACGGCTTCACACATCAGGCGGAGGTATTTACTACAGTGCGACTATCCGAGGCATCACAACAGTTTCTCGCAGTTCGCCAACAGGAAGATTTCTCGCGGTACACGATTATGGCGTATCGGCTCCAACACCAGCTACTCATTCGCGACGTGGGCGACATCGACATCCAAGATGTCACGCTACCACTTCTTCGTGAACATCTGAGCCACCATACCCACTTGAAGCCATCCAGCATGGGGCACAAAATCCACTCCATTAAGTCTCTGTTCAAGTGGTTGACTGAGGAAGATTTGCTGGCACGGAACCCGACGTTCAAACTCAACGAGCCTAAACCCGGTAAAGCGCGTTTGAAAGCCACTGAGATTATTGATCATTAACCAATATTCGTGAAACCTTGGAGGCGGTGACGTTAGTTCGAATACGTCTGTTCTTGCGTGCTTGGGCTTCTCCCCTGCGAACTAGTTCTCCTGTAACATCTGTCAACCTTCTTAAATTGGACACTCTAAGTCGCATCATCACGGCGGTTCCCTTATGGTATGACTCAATGAAATTTGGCCGCCGCCCGATTAAGTGCAGTGTACTTGTCCCGCTAGCTATTGCAAACTCTCCCCCGATTTGACACAGACTACTGGTCATGTATAACCCAAAACCCGAATTAGTCCACATATCGTCGTCGTGAGTTCTCCTTCCCGGAATCGTACTTCCCGATATGCCCGGTTCAATTGAAAAAAGCAGCGCATCTCTATCGCTACGGATTTCAAGAAAGGGATTTCTTGACAAATGTTTTGAGATTCCAATGCCTTCATCTAGCAATGCAATTTCAACACGGTCTTTACTGGACCAATACTGTCCCGCAAACCAAATCACGGAAGACTGACTGTGTTCGGCAATGTTTCGCATAAGTTCTCGGATAGAAAATGTTAAATAATCAGCCAAGTGTTGTGTTCCTTGAGATAACACCATGGCTAATTCTTTCGACTTACGCTCGATGGTATTACCTACATGCTCCCCTTTTGCGCGGGCACTATCTCGTAAGTCCTGCACATTTACCATTGTTATCGGAACATATGTAGAACTTCCGTGTGCTTCACCCGGTTCCTTACCATAATCGATCCTGATGGATTTGAAAAATCCCATATGAGCTGCATAGTCTTTCCAATGATAATTTATCGCACGGAAAGTCGAGGTCGGATGTTCGTCGAGAAACCGACGAATCGCGGCACCTGCGACTAACATACCAAATGGTTCTACTGAACCAAGCGGGCCATAATCAAAGAAGTATTCCTCGTCCCACGGCAAATCGTTCAAACCGTTGATGAGTGAATTGACTGTCTCTAATTTAAGTTCCTGTGGCAAGGTTATGTATTGTGTCAACCGAAATCCATCCTCTTTGTAGAAATGGAACTGCATAACAAATTCATTGTGCAAGGACAATACATGAACTTTTAACACGTGTTAAAGGCCACCAAAAGCGTCTTATGGTGGCCTCTTTGTTATAAAACAAGCACTCGCGCCCAATCTTGTCGATCCGTGAAGTCGAGTCGGAATTCTTCTAGTGCCTTGCCGACTTGTTCGATAAACAACAAACGTCCATCTTCACCAACGACGCTCAGAATTTGCTCCATGAATTCGTCAACATGCAGGAGATATATGTTCTGCCCACTAACAAATTCTCTTTGCGCCCGTTGGATCACCTCATCACTCTCCACGATAGGCTCAGATCGAACGAGGAACAATAGTTCTTTGACCCGCACCATGCGTGTGCTGGTTATCTTATCCTCCAAAAGCTGCAATGTCACAGTCCTGTCTTTCACCTCAACGGCCAAGACTGTTTGGCCATCCTTAATGCAGTCGATGTCTGCGGGACGACCACCAGAAGCATCAGAAGCATTGACAACCGCACTGAAAACCTCGTCATAGATACCCCACAATTCACCAAGGGTTCTAAACAACGCAACACAGACAGCCTGCAATCGACCTCCACCCGTTCTAGGTGCGAGGAATTCTTGCAGTAGTCTCAGCGTGTGTTCTAGGCTGATACGCTGCGGAACTGGGTACGAGACATTTCGCTCTTGTTGGATTCGACGAATTTCCAATAGGATTTGCAGAAAAACCTTTTCTGAAAAACTCTGGTCATTGGTGTTTTGAACTTCGGAAAGAACTGCACAGAGTTTGTCCCAACCTTCCTTGTCCTTCTGAGCAGATCGGTGAGCCGCAGTCACTTCGGGAACTCGAAGAGGATTGTTCACATATGGTTCAGGAGAACCACCCAGTGGCTCCCCCTGTTCCCTCTCAAAGGGTACTATCACTTTGTGACACAATGAACGAGCATCGAAATGTCCATCAATTTTGCTTTTCTTTTGCAGACAAAGGCTATTCGCTTGTGGATTTGTAACCTTTGCCAGAAGTTGTGTAGGCAGAACGTACCTATAGCTCCTTGTCCCGCTTCGCAACAACTCAGAAATCACCGTTCTAAGTTGTGGAGCATAGTCGACTTCTAAATCTGCTTGTTCAATAGTCGCCCAACGGTCTTTCAGGATGTCTCTCGCCACATCTATACCGATTACAATCTCATCTGCTTTATCTGCCACGTCTTCGACTCCTGTATCAAATTTCGTAATTGACCCATAGGGCCTCTTGTCGCATTTCCTTTACAGAATGGCACAGTCTTGGGTCTGCATCGATACAGTTCCAGTCGCCATATAGCTGATCCATCAAGTCGCAGTGGTAACCCGAAACAGCAACTTTGCCTTGTACGTCATGCAAAACATTTGCGAGGGCGATATGCTCCTCATTAGTCATTTCAAAGCTATACGCCTTACTGTCACCACGCGATTCATGCGGGTAAGGTGGATCGCAATAAAACAATGTGTCTGGGCTATCGTAGGCCCGAATTACATCAATGGCCGGACGGTGATCAATCTGAACACGAATCAACCGACCTGCAATTTCCACCAAATCCTGTGGGCTTCCCAACCAACGTGAAACTGCTCCACCCATACCACGCCTACTTGTATTTCGACACGTAGCCCACCGTCCGGGAGAAGCGGTCTGAGCCAATCCCGTGCGAGCTTGTCTTGCACGGATGTAAAACCTTCTAGCACGCTCAAGGTCAGACAATCCTTCAACGGGTTCACAGATCGCTTCAACAAACTCTTCACGACTAAATGGAGTTAGCGCGATTACTTCGATCAATTCGTCACGGTGATCTCTGAGAACGCGAAAGAAATTCACCACTTCTCCATCTACGTCGTTGTACGTTTCAACAGGTGATGGTTCACGGTTTATTAGGACAGCCGCCGAACCTCCAAATGGTTCGCAATAGTGGTTTGTAGCTGGGAGCAGCGGGAGCAGCCAAGACAAGTGACTGTATTTGCCCCCATACCAACCAAATGCGATTTTCTTTTTCCCAGACTTTTTAGGAGTGATACCTGCCTCATTGAGAACAGCATTCACGAACGCTGAAGATGTCTCTGCCATTATTCAAACCCCTTTCGGAGCATCATTGATGACTCTATGAGTCATTATGCCTCATTTGTTTGCCATATCGGAAATTCGATGTCGAATTGTCGAATCCTCCATGTACACCAGACACAATGGATTTTGTGTTCGGTGGTCAAATCGGGCTGAAAGTCGCACTGGAAGGGCGATTCACGGCATGTGAAAGCGGATCAGTCGTAGTTGGTCAGTGACGAACCAAACTAAATGCCTTTCTGTCATACATTGTGGCTCTTTATGAAAGGAGCGATGATGTCATGGAATTTGTCGAGCCGATTAGGGATCGTCGTCAACTTGAAGCGATCAAAAAGTATCTGCGTGGAACCAGTTTGCGAGATCATGCGCTGTTTGTTCTCGGCATCAACAGCGGTTTACGTGTTTCCGACTTGCTGAACCTGCGAGTTGGGGATGTAACGGACTCAAAGGGCCGCATTCGAGAACGCATGGTTGTAACAGAACAGAAAACGGGCAAGCGTAAAAGTTTCGCAGTAGGTGCCAGTGCGGCAAAGGCGATAAGCGAGTATCTTGCAAGCCGCCCCGACACAAAAGCCACTGACCCGCTTTTTGAGAGTAGAAAGGGTGGCTCGTTAAAACGTGCCCGCGCATGGGAAATTATCAACGGTGCGGCCAGAGCGGTTGGCATCAAGGACAAAATCGGAACGCACACAATGCGTAAGACGTTTGGTTACCATGCGTACCGTGACGGGAAAGACTTGGCACTCATCATGCAGTTGTTGAACCACTCATCGCCAAGCCACACGCTACGTTACATCGGGGCAAGTCAGGACGAAATGGACAGAGTGTATTTGACGTTGAATCTGTAACGTCCCGCTGACCGCGCTTTTGTCATACATGCTCTGGATGGATGAAGAAGGGGAGGAATGAACAATGAACAAGACAGAACTGATCAAGTCGATTGCAGTCGGCGCGAACGTGCCACAGGGTACGGCAGCAAAGATGCTGCAATCCTTACAGGACGCTGTAACCAATGCAATCACACATGGCGACAAGGTGTCCATCAGGGGGTTTGGCAGTTTTGCCATCAGCGACCACGCCGCCCGTCGCTGCCGCCATCCGGTTAGCGGCGAAGTGATGCAGGCAAAGGCTTATCGCACTATAAGGTTCGTTCCGGCAGCCCAAATCAAATCGCAACTGAACTAACCTCATGAAGGCCGCCAGACTCGTTCTGGCGGCCTTTCGCGTCACAGTGCCAGAACTGTTTCCACACTTGCATAGGTAACTAAAAACCCCGCAAACGGCCCAGAAGACCGCGTGCGGGGTTTTTATGTTCCGAACCAACTTACAGTGCAACAGGCTTATTATTGGCCAACGCATCGGCGTAACCTACTTTGTACACCGGGCGTACTATCGCGTTTTCATATGCCACGAAAGCATCGTTAATCCGCGACAACTTTTCCTCGTCTTCTCCGATCAGCGCATAGACTTCGTTTACCAGAAAATTGCTAGCCTGCACGTATTCAGCGTCATCCTCAACCAGTTGACTGATTACTTCCTCGCAGGCTTCATCAGTCAAAATCGCTTCGTTTCGTTCCATTCATCCCATCTCCCCAATCGTCCCAGTCTGGTCTTGCATCGCCGCTTGGTACGGCGTTACGGCTATTCTAGCCTTTTGCCCCGAACATATCAACTATATTTTTCCATAGAAGTCAAATTGACCCTATACATAGGTTTATACAAAGCCTTACCTACAGTGTAACCGTGAGCCACCACCCACCACATGCAACCTCGCAAAAGCTGTCTTGTGACACCCTTGTGACCAGAGTGGACGCAATCTTGGTCACACGCCAAAAACGCTAACCCTTGATTCTGTAGGTCGAGCGTTTTTGGTATTAGTTACCAACAGGGTATCCTCGGTCAAAAAAACGGTCATATCGGTCACAGAAAAATGGAAAAGATGAACGCGGAAACCCTTGTGGCAGTAGGGGAGATACAGGGAAAATATCCCTGAATATGGAAGAAAATCGCGCTCTGTGACACCTTCAAAAAAATATGTGCATATACATGGCTAGATCGATGCTTATATGGGGGGATAAAAGAACAAAAAAACAAAAAGTCCGCGCGTGATCATAGTGTTTATCACAATATAGGTGTCACAAACCCTATATATATTATATTTAATTACCATAAATATAATATATATATCCCAGTGCAATAAGGTTTTTTTTAATTCCTATTTCCATTTTTCTGTGACCGTAACAGCTCGTTTTGTGACCGGAATTTGTGTTGTTCGTGACCAAGATCGCCCGTTTTGTGACCGAAGCACACCCAAAAACACCCCTTTTGTGACCAAAACAAGTATTACGAAGGTGCGGAAAATCACGAATTGGAAATTCGCGGCGCGAATCGCACAATGAGGATGAAACTCACATCGTAGGTGCAACCATGATCCTTTATCGCGATGCAATAATGCTCTTCTGCCTTAGAAGTCAAAATGACTTCCAGTATGTAACCGCTTGTATTTACATTGAGAGATGTTTTATGGCCTGTTTATCCTATTCGGTTTGCAAAACGATTCTGAGGCCATTTTGAGGTCGAATGCGGCGGTGTTAAGAGGTGCGATAGATGTATATTCCATCCCATCCGTTTTGTGGTGTCAAAATGACTCTATACTGACAAAGGAGAATGCCGACCTACCATGATGGGGATCGGCGTTATTACTGTCACAATGCGACGTAGAAGACCGAATCCGACTCGGTGTCCCAAGCGGCCCCAATTGGACTGCCACTTACGCAATCATCTGTCAGGCGTTCCATTTCTATTGCCGCTCTGAATTCCTCCGCCGATGCGAAGTGGATGTAGCCAATCTGTCGCAGTGCAAGTCGAGCCACTTCTTGCAAGCCTTCGTCAGTGGTTACTTCATAAATGACGGGCTTTTCGTTATAGGACTTGGGTTTGTAGATAAAATAAAGTGTCTCGCTTAATTGTTTAACCATGCAGCCATCACGCTCCTTTTTTCTCTCATTCAGAGCGCATATGACAATTGTTCCTGATGAAATATATCGACTTTGCAAAGAAAATCGCTCATAGGGGAAATTAGAGGGAAATGCGGTGATGTTGCGCGTGGTTCCTTACTGTGAATATCTTTTCAATCCACTATATAAGGGTCAAAATGACTTCATACCTAAACAAAAAATGTCTGCCACTGATCCCCCGCTTGGCGGCGGTGATTGGACGGTTGCAGTTAGAGTGACTGGTGTGCCAGTAGTCGGTGATGTGTTGCTGGCAGACAAGGTGATTCCTGTTGTGCTGGATGCGCCAACTGTGAACGGCACTTCCGCGCCCTCTGTAACACGTCCTGATGAATCAGCGACAAACGGAACCAGATAGTACGTGCCATCGGTTGATGGAGCAGTGAATGAGTCTTGTTGCGCACCACCTGTTGCTCCCCAAGTTGTTTCCCCAGTTCCGTCCGTCCAGTAGTTCCAAACTGCGGCAGCGTTGCCCGGACTTGCGTTGCCCCCGTTGATCTCGACCATCGCAGGGCTGCTGGAATCTCCGGGTTGCAAGTGGATTGCGTTAGAACTTATTTGCCCCGGATAGTTAAAAGTCGTGCTGACGAGTTGCCCGTTTGAATTCAAAATCTCGTTGTACTCCCAATGAAATCGAGTATTATACGATTCTATTGCGGCGGAATTGTAAAAATCCACCGTGCCACCGGGATTGATTTTTTGCGGTGCGATAATGGATTTGATTTCGGGAGCATATGTCCAGTGGAACAACGGCCCTTCTGTCGTCCCCGACACCGCAAAACCATCTGAACCGCCACCAGCTTCGGCTACGAGGTCGTCGAGATCGTAGGTGGTGAATTCGTTGGAACCATTTCCAGATGTCGCCCAGTCAGCACTATTTGCCTTTTCTTCGGACTCAAGGTAATTGTCGAATTCTTGAGCAAATTGGATATTTGGATTTGGTTGTCCGTTTTGTGGATTTGTATAATATCCACCTTGATAACCGTCTAATTGTGTAACCCAGTCATCGATCATCGAAGCGTTGATGTCTTCGTAACCGTTGTTAGATTGGACGGTGTTCCCTTGATTGTCTTGGGTTATGTCAAAGTGAAAAGCGTAGGCAGGTTGACTCCCTGCGCTACCCGGCCCGATCAACTCACCATCGGTGTCCTCGTAAAAATCAGCCCGTGCATAATACGTCGTAGGTGGAGTCGTCGAATTGTCGGTCGTAGAACCTTGATCTTTTGCTGGCAATGCCGGAGAAGGAGAAATTACATACAAGTCTTTTCCACCGTCGATACCTTCAGTCGTGGTATCGTATGTGCCAGCATATTGAGTCGGTGTTCCCGTGCCGAACGAAGCCAAAGACGATGCCGCATAAGACGACCTTGATATATCCCCGCCGACTGCCGCAATCGCTAAAAGGCCAATAGTAGACAGATACACTGGTTTCTTCTTCAGAAACTCGATCATCGCACTCGGCTTGCGGTGCTGACCACGATTCGTTGGTCTGTAGAATCGACCACGCATTGTGTTGTTCACATCCTTTCATAATGAGGGATTTACCTACTTGTCCCGTTTTTGTATGACAAAAAAACGTAGACAGCGAAGTATAGACGTTTTCTCTCCGAAGACGACGCAAAAAATCCACCTTGCATAGCAAGGTGGATGATTCGTACCTCGCTTCACTGATTCAGGGGTTGCTGTGGTACTATCTCATGACTATCTTCGATGATTGCTACCTTGTCGCCCGTAATACCGAGTTCATTTAGGGTTTGGAGGATAGATGACTTTACGTTGACATATCCTTACACCTTGACGAATGATAAATTATAGATGACGTATCTGATTTAATCGTACAACTCAGCAATATTGATCGTTCCACGTTTTCCTAGATTGAGTATCCCTGAACGCTCTTTTAATTTTTTTTCTTGCATCCATCGAAACTTTTTCTGCCTCCTTGATGTCAGTAAAAAGGCCAAGGAACACTTTTTTCTTTAACGGAGCAACATATGCTTCGACGGCCCATTTGTTGCTTGCCTTATCCCATTTCACACCGCGTATGCCACTTTTCCCGGTTTTGAAATTTTCACCTCTCAACTTTTTTACAACAGCATCCCACTCTTCTTGTGGCGTACACAGCAATTTTTCTCTAACACTTTTTTGAAACTGAATTGCTCTTTCTTTGCTTTCAAAATATCCAAGGAAAAAGTGTGTATCGGCGATATATAGATTGGCAACCCATCTTTTCCTGCTTTCAACCCATGCAATTCCTGTTACTCCGGTTTTGCTTGGTCGAGGTCTGTTGGCCGCTCGTTCTTTTATCGCTTCTACTATTTCATCTGTGATGCCATCCATTCCTACGCCGAATGCTTCTTGACTATACGGCATCGCTTCTGCTCTAGCCGCCTTTGCGATAATTTCAGCTTCCTCCGCAGTATCATACAACCCCAAATAAACCTTTTTTCGATTAAGCATATAATACGCACGCCACTTCTTGTGCCCTTCATCCCAAGTAACACCACGTTTTCCTGTCAAACTATCCTTTCTGGCCTTGTGTCGATTTTGCATGTTTTCTCCGGGTGTGGCGAGACGCAAGTTCCACCGACAATTATTTCTCGGATTGCCGTCTGCGTGATCGACATGCAACTCTTTAGGAGCATCCATAATCAGGCGATGAAGTCCATATTTCTTTCCTAGATAAGTACCCCAAATGTATCCATAAAAATTCATCCACCAAGTATTAGGAAACAATTGAACCAGCGGTAAATCGGCGGTTTCAATCAAAGTTTCATATGTCTTGTTCTTGCGATTCACAAAAATCGCCGTAACGTCGCCTCTGATCTCATAAGCATTCTTCAAACGTATACCCTCCGACAAGTTGATGTCAGAGTATAGACGTTTTCTTTGAAGAAACGACAAAAAGCCGTTCTCCTGAAAATGGAGGACGGCTTTTTGCGTGGGTTTATTTACTGATACGTCGCAACGAGTTGACCGTTGTTGTCAACCCACATGCCACCAGAAGCGAATTCCGTAAAAGAGTTGTTGTAATAATATCCAACGGTGATACCAGAACTATTACTATCCTTAATCAGGACATATTGCGGGGTTGTTGACTGGCCACCATCGGCACTAAACAACGAGTCATAACCGAGTGAACCATTCGCCGTGATCCACGTCTTACCACCATCAGTTGAAACTTGTTCTGGTGACGACACACCCGAAACGTCCATGTAGTTACCCGTTTTGGAGTAAGTATCGGAGTGCCCCGGAGCCTTCGTTTCATAAGCCCCTGCCTTCGCAGATACGACCACCGTGGCGTCAATTTGAGAAATGCTTGCCGCCCAATCCTGCGCATACGTTGCGGCTGGCATGGATGTCGTCCAGTAGGTTTTCGGATTCGGACGATATACCAACTGGTACTCACCGTTTCCGAGGCTCTTGTAACCATTATTGATAGTTGCGAGGTTAGCCATCATCGTTGTGATGTCTCTCTCCGTCAGATTGCCATTTGTCGTGCTTATGCCGAAATTCAATCCTGTCGCGTTGCCTAGTCCGACGACGCTGCCCGAAGGGAGATAACTGTCATGACCAGTTGCAAGACCACAGTAAATCTGGAAAGCGCGGTCGATGGTCGAAGCAGTCACGTTATCGGAAGAACCGAAAGATGTACTGCTGTCGGCACTGATTAGCGGAGTATTCATCGCAACGGTTTGCCCTGTTCCTGCCGGATTGACCCATGTGTAATCTTGGGTAAGGGCATTGATGTACCCGGCATCTTCGCTTGGGACATCGGAATACTTATCGACTCCCGGATTGACGGGCTGTAGCCCGACGGCCTTTGCAAACGCAATCGCAGCGTCGAGTTTCGGTGTGCTACCAGTCGGCTGTGTCGTCGGCGGTGTAACGGTAGTCGAACCATACTGCATCGTCCAATTCGTACCGTCCCACCCTGTCGTTATCCCCATGTAGCCCAGTGCTTTTTCGAGATAGTAAACTGGCACGAATGTCGTCACAATCCCGTCACTACCCTTGTCGTAGTACGCGATGCGCGGCGCGTAGGTTACTCCTGTGCCGTTGATTTCGATGATCATATCCCCGCTGTTCCGTGCCATCGGGCTTGGTGCTGTCGGGTAATTAACCGTCATGTTCGATGGCGTGGTCATGTTAAGCACACCGCTCGTACCATCCCAGTTCACCGTAACGCCGTACTTAGCGAGTGCCTGATCTACATACCAGATTGGCAGGAAACTCGTCGTAGCCGCGTCCGCCCCGCCGAACGGGTCTTTCGCCGTGATGTGTGCCGGGGACGAAACCGTTGTACCGTTGACCTGCACCGCCGTTGGGTAATATGTGTACGACGTTGTTGCAGCGTGCGCCGTTGCAATAGACACAGCCGCTACGCCGAAGGACGCGACAGTAGACATAGCCATGAGTGTTTTGGCGAGTTTTTGCATCATATTGTATTAAGCCCCCAGAATGTTCTATATTCTACTGAAAGTAGATTACCACATTTTGAGTCAAAATGACTCCATAATTTCTCAATTGTCAAGCCGCGATAAGTCCTCGAAATGACCATCTGTCCAGTAGTTGGACTATTTGCACCAGTGATATACTGGGTTCAAAGGTATTCAGACGAGTTTGGGAATCTCTCGAATCAACTGAGCGTTTTGCAGAATTCGATTTTTCACCGTTTCTCGCACATATATAGTGTACGAACTATCAATGGAACACTATATATAGTGTCAAATGCGTTGTGAACGTTAATTCTGCAAAACGCTCAACTATAAAAGCCGACCCGCATAATGCGAGATCGGCTTTTATAGTTTTCGCAAACCATTTTTAAACTAATTGCAGTTCCGTGAAGGTATATCCTTCCGCTGTCTCCTGCAAGCGTCCTAGCGGCTCCATCGTCTCTGTGTCCGCCAACAAAACGGGTGCGGATCGCAGTTCTAAGCGCACTCCGACCTCCTCCGAGAGTGCGTTAAACTCCGTCACAAACCCTTGCAAATCCTTTGGCACAGGTGACACGGCCTTCTGCTTGCGCTTATATGATGCTGCCCGATGCGATGTGTACAAGCCACAAATATAAGCGAGGGAATGTCCAAGTTCCTTGCCACTTTTGCCGTCCAATAGCCGCGCCCCATCGTAAATTTCCATCAACGCCACCCCGTATCTCTTCGACAGGTCGCCCAAAGCCACAATCCACTTATCAGCCTTCGTCATCCGTCGTTTCGCCACTGCCATCACTCTCCCTTACACCATTCCTGTTCCGCACGACACTACAACTCCGGCCCACGATGCTCAGGCCCACGTTAACGCGGCGGGCGTGGACTCCGTTCGTTGACTCTGGCAACTCTTCGCCGCCCCTGTTGCTGTTGTCCTGCCCCGCTGCGACCGCTGTTCTCGCTGCCGCCCCTCCAATTCTGCTCGATGCTCACGCTCATCTCGCAATCGGGTCACATTAGGTGGGAATGGACTTGTTTGTGCGGGCCGCGATGAATGCTCCGTAGTGGGTGCCACGGCCTCAGAATTGGGTTCTGGCGCGTTTTGTGGTGCTCGTTGGACATCTGTACCATTTTGGGGTTCCGACGGTTCTACGGGCCTTGTAAAAGCCTCAGAATTTGCGCCGTTCTCGGCTTTGTCTGACGCGGGTTTCTCAGGCGACAACCCTTGACCTGGCTCAGTTGGACTGCCCGCGTTTTGCGGATCAGTCGTGAAATACGTTGATAGAGTAGATTGTCCCGGCTGCTCGGCTTCGGACACTCGTTCTGGCTGTGCGACACTGATTGGTTGGCTTGGCTGCTCCGTTGCACTACTGGCGGGCACATCTTGCGCTGGCACGTTGAACCCTTCAGACAGGCACGGTGTACTGATTTCCGCTTCGTCTCGGCGCGGACGTGCAATCAAAGGCGATTCGACGGCGATCTCCCTGCCGCGCTTGTCTGTCACGACAGTCTGAGTTTGCTGACCGTCTGGCGTGGTCATAATCTTGCGCTGCTTGTCACTGTCGGCTGCATCTGCTGGCCCCGACCCGTCCGCTTGTGGCGCGGCGGGTGGTGCTGACGGTGGCGGATTGTCGGGTGGGTTGCCCATCAAATCCTTTAACCTTGCCCCGGATGCTAGTGCGCGAACAGTACGCCCCGTGACTTTGAGAGTCGCACCGTGCAGCTTCGCCTCGATGTTCCTAGCGTGTTGTTCCCGCTCCCGGATGCGTTCTTCATGGGTTTTGGGCCGTCCGGGATTTATTGCATCAGCCAGATGCTGTTGCGCTGCTGTTTTGGCCACTTGTCCAATGTTTGAAACGTGTCGGGCAAACTTATGTGGTCGTTTATCTGCACCCTCCTTGAAGTCGTTTGCGAGATGCGTACCGTTGCCGCTTACCGGCTTTTGTTCGCCCTCTGCCCGCACGTGTAGGCTGTCAGCAAGTCTGCGTGTCGATGCAGCCGTGACATGATGTTCCTCGTGGTGAAGTTCCGAGGCAACGAAGTTTTCCGCCAAGTGACCTAACTTGTGCCCGTTAGTCGCACCATGCGAACCATGCCGCCCTTCGCGCTGTTCCCTTTCCGCTTGATGTTGGATGTATTCATCCATCGTCATACGTTGATGTTGATCAACGCCACGAACTGAATCTGCCAACGGATTGACTGCGATGCTGAATACTTTTTTGGCGATATGTTCTGTCCAAAGTTGTACCAGTGCGTGGTGTTCGGCAAAGTCCACGCATACGCCGATGGGTCTGGGTTGTTTCAGCCGGGGAATGTGGTCGTTGCGGCTTTGAACACTGTATCGGCGGGGACGGTTGTTGACATACCATGCACCTCCTGTCAGATTGAAAAACCCCCGGTGACGGGGGTTTACGCGATTTTATGGAGTTCCAACATTGAGCCATTTGCCGCCGATCCATACGTCCACTGAGTAGCTGGTGTCATACATGCCGTCTCGCATTGTTTGGTTCTCTACCGCTTTTGCCGGGATGTTGTTGGCCCTCAGAAGCGCGATTGCCAAGGCCGTCGCAGAGGCTTGATTGCCGTCACCGCTTGCCAACGTCTGGTCTGCCCGTGCTGTTTGGACTTGGTGGGCGGTGTGGATGTGCGTCCTGACCCACTGCATCGTCGTGGATGTGACCGCCTCATTCCGCGCCGATCCTCTGGCGTTGACGGTGGACGCTATTGCGTTGGCTTTCTCCGTTACCGTGGGGATGTTTGAGTCGATCAGATATGATGGCAGTAGGTCTAGCTGTTGTTCTGACAGGCTCATACCCAACCCCGTTACAGTGGCCGATGCGACCGTCTTATCGCCGCTCATGATGCCCAGAGCCGTTTTCCCATTCCACGGGTTAATCAGCGTTCCCGCGATACGCCCGTTTTGCATTGGTAGTGCATAGCTATAATCGTTGATCGCTGCTTGCTTGGTCGGTGGGCCAACCAGTGTCACTTCTACGATTCCGCTATCCTTTGTTCCAATCTGCACGTTGATTGTGACAGTGCGGCCCGTTTCTTTGATACTCTTTTGCGGTGTAGCTGCATGTGTGATAAGTGGGGTGGCGCAAGCAAACGTACAGAGCGTGATTACGCTCGATGCGATTAGTCGTTTGTTCATCTTCTGAAACCTCCCTCTACATGAACCCCTGCTGTATGACAAAAACGGCTCCCACGGGGGTTTTCGAGCAAAAAAAAATTAGCGTCCGGCGAGTGCTGAACGCTGTGTGAGGTGTTTGGAGTTATTGTTGACCATCTGTGGCTGCCACTGTACCAGTGTAGGTTTGTCCATCAACGGTAGTGCTGTGGACTTGATTGAAAAACCACGCCGGATAGTTGAACAGACATACCATCGTCGGTACATTCATCGTGATTGTTCCAGCATTTTGCGTATTCAACGAGATGGCTACGCTGATGTGTGCTCCATTCGCAAGCGCGGTACTCGAACTGCTTGACAACGACCATGATGCCAATTCGTTGTTTGACAACACCTTGGGTAATTGAGTCCATGCACTCACGAACTCGTTGCTAAACGGCGGTGGCTCGTTGAGTCCGGGCATCGACGTGCCTTGCGTGTTCAGCGTGTCACTGTTGATAACCAATGGCTCACTCCACGACTTACTTGCCCCATCTGGATTCGTCATCGTGTACGTGACGGTTCCGCTTGTCGGCAAACTGTGAGGACTACCCGTCCACATGATGCGGAACCCGAAGCCTGAATCCGGCCTCGCATAAGCCCAAGGCGTGCTCCCTTGTCCGGGGCCGTAACTGTAATACTTGGTGCCATTGATGTAGTACGTCCCGCTGATCTGTGAGGCCGTAGGCCCGCCGTTCTCAAAGCCATCCCATCCATGCTGCTGATCCATCGCATACCAATTGTATTGAGTGCCGTTGCTTTGTGCGGCATACGAATTTTGCTGTCCCCACGCGCTTGCGCTTTCCGGTAGCCACATGTTTCCGGGTGTCCCCGGATCGCAACTCAATCCAGAAATCTGACCGTTTGTTTCAGTCGCAGGGTAATACTGACTCATCGGAGTCCTGTTATCTCCACACCCAATAAAATTACCCTTACTGTCGTACTCTGCATACGGTACGTTGTAAATCCAACTAAACGTTTCATTGCCATTTCCGTTGGATGTCCACGTCTCATTATTGTCGTAGGGAGCCGGACATAAACCTCCACCACCGCTACTTGAATTACTCCAAGTGACAGTGACTTCATTACTCGGCGTACTCACTCCCGTTGTTTCGTCAACGAGGTATGCCTCATAGTTCTCGCTAATCGGCGTTTGGCTGTTCGCCGTGTCCGAATACGTGTTGACGTTGTTAGCAGATGTCGCTTCCGTCGGATTGCTACCACCCAGCGTGCCACCGTTCAGGTTCTCCAAGACGATCTGGTACGTGTCCCCGCTTGGCGGCGGCGTTTGAACAGTCGCAGTAAGGGTGACTGGTGTGCCAGTAGTCGGAGTTGTGCTGCTGGCTGTAAGAGTAATGCCGCTGTTTGAACTGTTGCCGACTGTGAACTGAGCGGTCGCCATCTGCGACACACGGTTGTAATAATCTCCCACAAAGAATTGAATCGTGTACGTCCCATCTGCAATACTACTTGGCAACGTAATTGTGTCGTGACCATTTGCCGGGACGTTGCCAGTTCCCCAACCTGTTTCCCCGGTTCCGTCCACCCAATAATCCCATACTGGCGCGGAAGTCGTTGGAGTGTTTGTCCCACCGTTTACTTCCGTCATTTCAGTGCTAGGCGACGGTTGATTGGGATTTAGATAAACCGGGGTTCCGGCAACACCAGTACCAGTGCCAAAGTTGTTGGCAAACTTGATTGTTACGCCCGGAACGATTTGCCCATTGCTATCAACAACCTGTGCCCACTCCCAATGATGGGTCGCATGGCGCGTTTGCAATGCGGCCTCGCCGTCGAAGTTAAACGTGCTACCCGGTTTGAGGATTTGCCCCGCTGGAACGCTGACTTTCGCCTGCGGCGCGTAAGTCCAGTAGAAAAGCGGGCCAGCGTATGGATCGCCGTCCCCGCCTTCGTACTTCCCGCTCCACGCGCCGCCTGCGTCAGTTACAAGGTTTGGCAGGTCGTAGACGGTGTTTGACGATCCGCCGTTTTTGTTCGTAGACCAAATGGAAGCGTCTTGTATTGCTTCGTTGTAAAGGAACGTGTCGAACTGAGACTCTTGGCTCCCGCCGCTTCCCTGATAGCCATCAATATTGTCAATGTAGGGCTGGATCATGGAGGCTTGAATTGTTTCGTATCCGTTGTTTGATTCAATTGGCTTGGTCGAGTCGTTTGCATACGTCACATCGTAGTGTTCGAGCCACGCGGGAACAGGCCCACCAGTACCACCCGGCCCTTGCAACTCTCCCCAATGATCGAAGAACATATTTCCTTCTGCAGGGCCATCAGGCCCAATGCCTTGCCAGTCTGACGGAAGTTCTGGAGATGGACTTTGTGGGTATAAGGTTTGACCGCCGCTAATGCTGCCATCAGATTGCGGTGTTCCACCCCAACTTGTAGGAGGGGCACCAGTACCATAACTTGCAAGGGATGGCGCGGCGTGAGAAGTGCCGTTTGGCATGATCATTGCTACGCCTGCAACCGCTGCAAGGCCAACCGCAGACAGATATACAGGCTTTTTCTTTAGAAACTCGATCACCACACTTGACTTGCGATGTTGTCCCCGATTCATCGTTCTTTCACATCCTTTCACGTAAACCGCTTCTGTACGACAAAAAAGAGCCATCCTCCATTTCGGAGAACGACTCTGTGTGGAATTGAGATTTACTGGTAGTTCGGAACCAATGATCCATTTTGGTTGTTAATGCCACCAATTGCTGCGGTCTGGTACGCACCATTGACCTTTGCATACACACAGATGCCGCCGCCACCCGTGGTGTCCTTAATCAGCACCGTGCTTGGATTGCTCATTCCGCCGTTGCTTGGGTCTGATGAATCAAAACCATTGCGACCAGAAGCCGTATGCCATGTTTGCCCATTATCAAGGCTGTATTGCTCTGGTGTATTCACACCCGTGATAAACACTGGGTTACTATCCGAAAGGTCTGGAGCCTTTGTCTCAAAGTTGTTGCCACCTTCGTAAGTCACGACTACTTGGTTGATCAGCTTGATTCCTTCTGCCTTGTTCGCCGCATAGGTCGCAGCGGGGATTGATGTTTCCCAATAGTTACCGGGGTCTTGTGGACGGTAGACCAACTGGTACTGGTTGTTCCCGAGTGCGATGTAGCCCTTCTCGATCCGCGTCAGATTTGCAGCCATTATGCTTACATCGCTCAAGGTCAGGTTTCCGCTACTCGGCAACCCGTTATTGACACCACAAATTCCGGCAAAATTTTCGACGCTGCCACCCGGCAAGAATGAATCGTGCCCCGTCTTCCAGCCGCTTGCCACCTGAAATGCGCGGTCGATGTCACTCTCGGTCACATCGGAGCCAAAAGTCGTCGAACTCGACGGTGTGAAAACAGAGGTTCCCATCGGAACACTAACACCTTTCACCACGTAAACGTAGTTGCTATTTACCAACGGTGCGATCCATTCCCAATCAGACTGGCTCACATCGCTGTATGGATCGGGCGAACTAGCATCTGGCTGAATCCCCATAGCTTTTGCAAAGGCGACAGCAGCGGCAGCTTTCACGGTTTCGCCAGTGTTGGTAGGCGGTGTCACCGTGGTCGAGCCATACTGCATCGTCCAGTCCGTTCCGTTCCAGCCAGTCGTAACCCCCATGTAGCCAAGTGCCTTCTCAAGGTAGTACACAGGGATAAATGTCGTCAGGTTCACTGTGCCAGAATCGTAGTACGAGATGCGCGGCGCATAGGTCACTACTTTTCCGTTGATCTGAATCTCCATCGTCCCACTGTTGATAGCAACAGCCTTCGGAGTAGACGGATAGTTCACAGTCATACCACTCGGTGTCGTGAAGTTGAGAACGCCATTCACGCCATCCCAACTTACCTTCACATTCAACTTACCGAGGGCTTCGTCGATATACCAGATTGGCAGGAACGAAGTCACAGCCGCTTTTGCACCACCGAACGGGTCTTTCTCCGCAATGTGTCCGGGAGTTGAAAGCACACTACCGTTAATGGATACAGCAGTCGGGTAATACGTGTAGTACGCGGCGGCGTTCGCGGTGACTGGCAACGATGCCAACACGCCTGCAACTGCTAAAACCCCTGAAACTGCCGTGAGAACGCGATTTCGAGTCATAGTATCCACTCTCCTTGCTTACATCTTTTAACTGCATTTGATGGTGGGTTTTCCGCCCTAAACCGCCGTACCATCCGTGATTTCACGTACTTCACGGGCTACACTGTGGTAGCGGCGTTCGCTTGGGCTATTGCAATGCTACTGAGTACAGCGAGTGTCGCAAAAGTGCTCGAAATTGCGGTCAGTGCGGATTTTCGGGGCATTTTTTCGACCTCCTCACTATTTCGGAATCGGTATGACAAAATCGGTAAAATCCCGGTAAACTAACAGTCAAGATTCATCATCTTCGCGGTAAAGCCAAAGTATGGGTTCCTTTCTAACCGTTGAGCCGCTTATCGTTCCTTCGGAACTTGGTTCTCTCAGGGAGAGTCCAATCTACCGCCTCCGGCGATTTACTCTCCGTCTCGCTTGGTTCTTAGATGCGACTTGGTTCTGCTTGTCGGTGTATCGTCGTCACACTGTTTGCTGCTCCTTGATCCCTGCTAGAAAGACTGTTTCTTCTCCCGCCGTATAAAACATCATCTGTACTCCCTGATCAACGTCATCCTCGAAGTCCTTCCACCGCTGTTCTAGCCACCGAGCACGCTCTGCTGTCGGAGTCACCCATACGACCCGGTTAACTCGTTCGTCACCAATGTCATCTAAGTTCTTACAAAGCAGCGCAAATTTTTTTCTTAGTTGTTTCGAGTTCTCCGTCGCGTTGTCGAATTCGAGCCAAAAGAGTCCTTTGCCGGAAATGTGAATCGCCGCATCTGGTCGTATGCAGGTACGTCTAATCTCCGCGTCGTTTCTCGTTTTCCGATAGCGCAAAGCATGTAATTCGTCACTAGCCTCTCTGGTCGAAAACCAGCGCACGCCTTCGCGCCCGTGCACTCTGATATATCGCATCAGGATGTCGTTTACCCCGAGTTGATGAGAAATCTGAGCCTGCATCGTCACGATTTTGGCCTCGATCTGGCATAACTGGTGCGCGAAACGAACGCCGTTCTCGGCAAGCATGTACACCGTTTCCTTATGGTGGTCGCGGCTCGTTTGGAGAAATTCCTGTTGTCTGAGCTTGAGTAAGTGGCTATCCGTCTTGCTCCGCTTCCAGTCGAGCAAATACATCAAATCCGAGCGGCGAATCACGCCTGCATCGTATATCGTCCCGATCAGTTTTTCTTGATCTGTGTACGGCCCGTCCGCCCAATTAAGTATCATCGCTTTCGCCTCCTTTACTTCAGTCAACGATTTGTCGTTTCGCTTTTGGTGTTACATTCGTTCTGACTTTATCGCTTTGCTGTTCCTTGGCCTTTGCGCCCGTGGAAGTAACGGGCGAGGTTTTTGGTGACAAATTCGCACTGCTTTTATCCACATCGCTATCCACAGGGTTATCAACAGATGGTTGTGGATAAGCGTACTTCGGCGAATCTTCGTCCTGTGGCCGTTTTGATTTTGGTGCGAATTTGGCGTCAAGAATCGAATCCTTGAGCAATCCTTCCGCCGCCAACTTTCGCATAACCGCATATAGCGTGTCTTCGGAAATGTTGATTCTCACCCCGCCAGACTCGATCCACTCTTGCAGTATGTCTGCCGCCAAAGTGCTTACGGAAACCCCTCTAACTTCTGCTTCGCGCCGCAGCGCATCACCAACAATCTTCTGAACATAGACCACGATCTGGTCGTCTCTCCGTGCAGCAGGGAATTTCTTTGGTCTTCCCACGATGTATCATCCTCACTATTTAGCCTCTGGTACGACAGAATCCGTTTCTGCCGCATCGTCCGGGGTTACGCGCCATATGTCTTGCGCTTTGACTACGACGAATCGCTCACTGGTGCGGCGACTCAGGGCTGCACGTGGGTAGTAGTCTGAACATCCCATGCCTCTGTCTTTGCAGATGGTTTGCAAGTCTGCGTGACAATATTGATCGCAGAAAGGACTTCCGGGGTTCCCGGTCTGCCGCAGAAAGGCGCAGCCTGTACATTTTGATCTAGAACTAGCCGCAGCCATACGGCCTCTTACTACATAACTTGTAGCCCGCTCCCACAGCTTTAGATCGCGATTTGCAACCAACGATGCAAGCAATTCTCGGTCGGTAGATGCGTCATATCGTGCATCGAACTTTGCTCCATCAGTGTTCGATAGAATTACGCTGTCATCGACGACGATGGCGACGGCTTCACCTCGTTCTACGTGGGTTTGGGCCGCGTGATAGGCAATGGCCGTACGTTTCTCTAAGCGGGTTAATTCATCAACTGTGGCCCAATTACAAGCTGCGAGATAGCACAATGCGCCACACACCGATCGACATTCGACGGTTTCTCCGCTTCCCGGAATATGTAGTGCAATTGGATATACCAACGTTGAACCGGGTTCGATGCGCCGCCAGTAGCATCTTTCAAGTAAATCATCGTATTTGCCATCTGTTGTCCGTGCAATGGCTCTGTCTAAGTCGATTAACATGTTAAAATCCCCTTCCTGATTGGGAATTATAAAGTGATGTTAAATACCCTATAAAACTAATTGAAGATATCGTAACTCTTCTCCACTGGAAAAACAATCCTCTTTCTGTTTTTTTAGGATTACTATTTTGGAATCGCTTGCCGCGTGCGGGTTTCCCGGTCGCTACCAAACAACGCGCATAGCGGTTTTCGCCCATCCCTACGATGATTCGCAGGTCGCAAGGGTCACGGGGTTGCAAGGGGCGGGATACAAGTGCTTGGCATTCGCGGGTTTGCGGGTGGTGGCGTTTAAGGGCGTGAGGCGGTTTTTGCCGTTCGATGCGGGTTGAAACGGTATTTTCATCTGCAACAATAGTTCAGGGGGCGCGGTGACGGCGGCGGTGGGTTGATGGAGAATGGAGCATAAGATTGACACGGTTAGGCCGTGGATATAATATTTGTACATAAGAGCGCAATACTGTCTTCAGCGGTTTTCCCTTTGCCGAGGGTGCTGTAAAGTTGAGTGTTGCGCGTTTTCGTGGAGCTGTTCACAAACAGGCTAGCCTTGCCGGGCTAGCCTGTTCTTTGTTTCATACGCTTGTCTCTTGCCGGAGACGTTGTGCGTTTTCGTGGGGTTGTTAATTTCTCATCTTGTTACTAAGTTTGCCTCAATGAACTCGTCGATTGCATTTTGCGGGATTCGGATTGCACTGCCAATTCTCACACAAGCAAGTTTCTGTTCGCGCACCATCTGGTACACTGTCATGCGATGTACCTTGAGGAGTTCAGCGACCTCCATAGGCGTGTAAAGTTGAGTCATTCTTTCATCTCTCCCCTATATTCAACTAATCTCGACTTAACGAAACTGTTGCTCATTATAGAAACGGGAGTGTAGGTCATCAAGGCATTTTCGGGGAATTTTAGAAAAAAACTTTTTCGAGACAAACCCAGTGTGCTATTGATATTGGCTCTAGGACTGAAACCTCGACATCTATTGCTTGAGAATTTTTTGACTCCTATCTATGCTTAATCTAGCTTTAGTAGGAGGTTTCGGAGATGAAGGGGCATAGGGAAAAGCACGGAAACGGTTATCGTTACCGCTATTTCGCAGGGTACAAACCAGACGGCAAAAAGATATATCGAGTCACACCAACGTACCCAACGGCCCGAGAAGCAGACGCAGAATGGGCAAAAATAAAGGTGCAATTGGATCAAGGAACTTATGTTCGGGCGGGAAAAGAGACGGTATCCGAATACGAGGAACGGTGGCTAAAAACGAAAGAGCCTCAGATTGAAGAAGGCACGTTCCGCCAGTATTCTTGGTTACTCAAAAACCACATCATACCTCGACTTGGCCACATTCAACTCTCTAAGCTCCGCGCAGACCACATTCAAGCTATGTACGCCGAGTTAGAGAACGAAAATGTAATTTCCCAGCAGTCTATTGGCCACTTGCATCGTGTACTTAGCCAGACTCTCAAAAACGCTGTCCAATGGGGACTTATTGCCAAGAATCCGGCTGAACTTGCAAAGCCACCGAAAGTTGGTAGACATGAATTTCACGTTTGGACAGAAGCAGAGTTGGAAGCATTTCTTGCAGTTGCAAAGGAACGCACTCGATACTACATGCTGTTCCTGCTTGGCGCGGCCACTGGGATGCGGCTTGGCGAGATTTTAGGATTAAAATGGTCTGACGTTGATTTGGAGACAGGAGTAATTCAGGTACGGAGATCAGGATCGAAAAAGAAATCAACAAGCACTAAAACAGCATCTTCACGCCGCCTTATTGTAATGCCATCTTATCTCGTCGAAGAACTTCGGCACCATTATCAACAACAGCAAACAGAGATAGAGATACAAGGTACGCGCTGGAAGAAAAACAACTTAGTTGTGCCGACGAGCGTTGGAACTCAAGTTTTGCAAGGGAATGTTCGAAGATTGATGGAAAGATTAATAGAACGAGCAGGTGTAAGCCGTTGCCGTTTCCATGATTTACGCCACCTACATGCAACTTTGTTACTTTTGAAGGGCGTTCATGCCAAAATCGTTCAGGAACGCTTGGGACACTCCAGTATCCAAGTAACCTTAGATCGGTATTCGCACGTTGTGCCCGGCCTTCAGGAACAAGCAGCAACCGAGATTGACGCCATCCTACGCGGCTCCAAAAACACCCCAAAAGATTAACCAATCAAAAAAGATTAACCACATATTCACCAAAAGTAATTTTCTACGAAAAACGCGGCTTCGGAAAACCCCGAAAGCCGCGTCGTTCTTCACTTTTCTGGCGCACCCGGAGGGATTCGAACCCCCGCAAGACGCGGTTTAGGAAACCACCGCTCTATCCGACTGAGCTACGGGTGCATAAACACGATATACAACTTTTAATTTTAATTCACCACGCACACTGAATCAAGGGTAAGGTTAAATTTTCCACAACACCCTGATTCAACGTCCACTCGGTTGTGTATGTCGACCTAAACTCGGAAGTTTACCCTTAAGCAAGGCGAGATCGCAATCCGAGACTCGAATGACAAGCGATCCGTCCACGCAAGAGAAGTCCTCCACATTCAATGAAATCTGCAACGGTTCCAGAATACTGGGCACATTGAGCTTGAGGCTTTGCCGCAGCACCTCAATGCCACTTGGCGCATCCTTTATCGCTTCTTGGAGACTCATTTGGACCAGGGCGGGTGGGATGTTGACCAACTTGCGTGCGGTGATCTCCACGGCGATCTCGCCCTTCTCGCGATTGCAATACGGTCGTGCACAGAAGTCGATGTTCCACATCAAAAATCGAAACTGTCCGTGCACGCCATCGCTCTTAATATCGACAATACGCAGGCGCACATCGGGGGCGAGTTCAGCAATCATCTCATTGAGATCTTCCTTCGTCAGTCGAAAGCTGATGTTTGAAATGCGCATAAACATCCCCCTGCTGCGCCATCGCGCACTACTTTGTAATTCGTTCGATCCCGCCCATATAAGGTACCAATGCCTTCGGAATTCGAACAGAACCGTCCGCCTCTTGGTTGTTCTCAAGAATGGCTGCGACTGTGCGGCCAACGGCTAACCCCGACCCATTCAAAGTATGCAGAAACTCCGGCCGTGATGTGTCAGAACGGCGGAAGCGAAGATTCGCCCTGCGTGCCTGAAAGTCCTCAAAATTCGTGCACGAAGAGATTTCACGGTACGTATTGGCAGCTGGCAGCCAAACCTCAATGTCATACTTTTTGGCGTCTTTCGCACCGAGATCGCCAGTACAAATTTCAATCCGCCGATATGGCAATTCAAGTGCCTCAAGCACTTCTTCGCACTCCCGCGTCAGCGTCTCCAACACATCGTAAGAACGCTCTGGAAGGCAAAGATTGACCAACTCGACTTTCTGGAACTGGTGCAAGCGGATCAACCCACGAGTATCCTTGCCAGCGGATCCTGCCTCAGATCGGAAACACGAGGAATAGCCAGCAAACTTCACAGGTAACTCATCGAGCGACAAAATTTCATCGCGATAGTAATTGGTTAATGGCACTTCTGCCGTTGGAATAAGGTAATATGGCAGACCCTCGAGTTTGAACATCTCATCGCCAAACTTGGGTAAATTGCCAGTGCCAATGAGACTCTCCTCGTTTGCAATAAACGCCGGGAACATCTCTGTATAACCATGCTTATCGACATGGAGATCGAGCATAAACGCTGCCAAAGCGCGTTCGAGACGTGCACCAAGGCCCTTGTAGAGAACAAAGCGACTACCGGTAATCTTCACGGCACGTTCCGTGTCGACAATGCCCAATTCTTCTGCGATCTCGAAGTGTGGCCGCGGCGAAAATCCGAATTCCGGAATTTCACCCCACGTCTTCAACACCGGATTGTCCGCTTCCGATTCACCATCCGGAACGGAATCATGAGGCACATTCGGCAACGCGAGGAGCATGTCCCGTACAACCGCCTCATGCTGGCGCACCTTTTCGTCAAGCGTCTGAATTTGATCCCCGACTTCCCGCATGCGAGCAATATCTTCCGAAGCGTCTTCTTTGTTGCGCTTTTTTTGCGCGATCGCCTCGGACGTTGCATTGCGGAGAGCCTTCAGGCGCTCGACTTCAGCCAGTGCCGCACGCCAAGCCTCATCGGCCGCCAGCAAATCGTCAATCGCCGCAGATTCGACACCTTTGCGTCCCAGTTTCGCTTTAAATGTATCCGGTTCTTGACGAATAGATCGGATATCTAACATAAGGCACCCCTCATCTGGACTTGGTCACTTCGCGACTGATTCCCTGGATAGGTTTAAGAAATACTGATGCAATCGCAAATCACCTGTTAATTCCGGGTGAAACGACGTGGCGAGAAGGTTGCCCTGGCGAACAGCCACGATGCGATCCTGATACCTTGCCAGCACTTCAACCTGGTCACCGACTGCCGCAATATGTGGCGCACGGATGAACACCGCGGGAAATGCCGTCTCACCAAGCACGGGAATATCCAAGTCAGCCTCAAACGAATCGCGCTGCCTACCAAACGAATTACGGTTGACCATGACATCCATGAGCCCTAGGTGCACCGTCTCTTCGCTTTCAATCCGCTTGGCCAACACAATCATGCCCGCACAGGTCCCGAAAATAGGTTTGCCTTCCTCTGCTATTTCGCGAATCGGTTCCACCATGTCATACTCCCGCATCAGCTTCCCGATAGCCGTGCTTTCGCCACCAGGAATGACAACGCCATCTGCATTTTCTAGCTCGCTAGCGCGGCGCGCCTCAACAGCATCCACACCCAATTGCCGCAAGGCTTGAATATGTTCGCGAAACGCACCCTGCACTGCGATCACAGCGATTTTCATCGTCATCCCCCCATACTCGCTTCTCGAACGAAAGCCGGACGGCTTTACGCCTCCGGCTCCCATATCATGGCCTACCCTGACACCTTGGTTCGATGAATTTGGTTCCTTACCAACCGCGCGTCGCCATGCGTTCTTCCGCACGCAGCGTCGCAATATCAATGCCTTCCATGGCGCTACCCAGGTTTTTCGACAACTCGGCAAGCAGTTCATAATCTTGGTAATGAGTCGTCGCCTGCACAATCGCACGAGCAAACTTCTCTGGATTCTCCGACTTGAAGATACCCGAACCGACGAACACGCCGTCTGATCCCAGTTCCATCATCAGCGCAGCGTCCGCTGGCGTCGCAACGCCACCGGCTGCGAAGTTCACGACTGGCAAACGGCCCGTATCATGTACCTCTTTCAACAGGTGCAATGGCGCACCAATATTCTTCGCCTCAGCGTACAACTCATCTTCTGACATTCCCTGCACGCGGCGGATTTGGGCCTGCATCATGCGCTGATGCGTCACAGCCTCAATGATGTTCCCCGTGCCCGGCTCACCCTTTGTACGAATCATCGATGCGCCTTCACCGATGCGCCGCAGTGCCTCTCCCAAGTCCTTTGCACCGCAAACAAACGGCACCGTAAACTTCGTCTTGTCGACGTGGAACTTGTCATCCGCCGGCGTCAGCACTTCACTCTCATCGATGTAATCGACACCCATAGCCTCGAGGATACGCGCCTCTACGATGTGACCAATACGGCACTTCGCCATCACCGGAATGGATACAGCTTTCATAACTTCCTCAATGATGGTTGGATCAGCCATGCGTGCTACCCCGCCGGCCTTGCGGATATCCGATGGTACCCGCTCCAGTGCCATGACCGCGACAGCACCGGCTGCTTCGGCAATCTTCGCTTGTTCCGCATTGACGACGTCCATGATGACGCCGCCCTTTTGCATTTCCGCCATGCCACGCTTGACCAAATCTGTACCGACTTTTGACATGCCGATCTCCCCCTTCTACACAAGCAGAACCGAACAGATGTCGGATATTTCATGTATCAATCCAACGTTCATTGTATTACAGAGGATGCGATGTTTCCACAATGCGCGCGATCGAACCCAATCAAATTGAATAGTTTGGCGCTTCCTTGGTGATTTGGACATCGTGTGGATGACTCTCACGCAAGCCTGCAGATGTGATCCGCACCATCTGGCTGTTATCCTGAAGTGCTTGAATCGTAGCCGATCCCGTGTAACCCATGCCGCTGCGCAGACCACCGACCATTTGATAGAGAATCTCACTGACAGGCCCGCGATATGCCACACGGCCTTCGATACCTTCGGGTACGAGCTTCTTCGCGTCACCGGCCTGCTTGTCCCCTTGGAAATAGCGATCGCCCGATCCCGCCTTCATCGCGCCAATCGATCCCATACCGCGGTATACCTTAAACTGACGACCTTGGTAAATCTCGATTTCACCCGGGCTCTCCGTCGTACCCGCTAACAAACTGCCAATCATCACGGAACTTGCACCGGCCGAAATGGCCTTCACAATGTCACCGGAATACTTGATGCCCCCATCTGCGATAACAGGAATTCCGGCTTTGCGCGCAACCTTCGCGCATTCGTAAATAGCGGTCACCTGTGGCACGCCGACGCCGGCAACCACCCGCGTGGTGCAAATCGAGCCAGGGCCAATACCAACCTTCACCGCATTTACACCGGCCTCAATCAACGCCGCTGTACCACTCGCCGTTGCGACGTTGCCAGCGATGAGTTGTACGGCAGGATACTGCTTACGAACGTTGCGAATGGCCTCCAGCACGCCCTCCGAATGCCCGTGTGCTGTATCGATCACGATGACGTCCGCCTGCGCACTGACCAATGCATCAACCCGATCCAGCATATCCGGCGAAACGGTAACTGCCGCTCCGACGAGCAGACGTCCCTGGGCGTCCTTCGCGGCATTCGGGAAACGGCGGGCATTCTCGATGTCTTTAATCGTGATCAAACCACGTAGGTTGCCCTCTGCGTCAACCAACGGGAGTTTCTCAATCTTGTGGCGCTGCAACAGTTCTTTCGCATCTTCAAGCGTCGTGCCGACCGGGGCCGTAACCAAGTTCCCACTTGTCATGACTTCGCCAATTGGCCTTGTATCGTCTCGCTCAAAGCGGAGATCGCGGTTCGTGATAATGCCAACCAATTTCAAGGAACCAGCTTCCACGATCGGTACACCGGAAATGCGATACTTGGACATCAAAGCCTCCGCATCACGTAAAGGCCGATCCGGCGTCAAAAAGATGGGATTCGTGATAACCCCGCTTTCCGAACGTTTGACGCGATCGACCTCTTCTGCCTGCGCCTCAATGGACATGTTTTTGTGAATAATACCGATCCCACCCTCTCGCGCCATTGCAATGGCCATGGTGGATGTGGTTACGGTATCCATAGCCGCACTGAGAATCGGGATGTTTAAACGAATATCGGTCGTCAAATACGTGGATACATCGACGTCACGAGGCAACACTGTGGAGTGCGCTGGCAATAGGAGTACATCATCAAACGTCAATCCCTCATACGCAAACTTGTTTTCCCAAGCATTTGTCACTATGGTTCCTCCCCTAGTCTTGCACAGTTTGTCCCGTGCCCCCAAAATATTGTGAGCAGTATAACAACCGCATATGGGGGTGTCAATGCACCTGCGGAAGCCCCTCTTTCAAAACTGCCTTGCCAGACACATTTTTGTCATGTATACCGAATTGTATAAATCCTTCTTCGGACAATAGGGCGTAGAACCGAAACACGTATAAATGAGGAGAGGAACTCCATGAGAGATCCGTGGTGGCCAGAAACACCCGTTGAGACATCAGCGCGATTCGCGTGGTTTGCATTGCTCCTTGCAGTCGTTGGATTCATCCTGAGCTGGATACCGCTAATTGGTATCTTCATCGGTCATGTATTCGGCATTGTCACTATCCTTTGTGGCATTATTGCGCTACTCCGAGCAACGACACCTCCCATTGCCCGTTTGGTAGCAATGGTGTCCATTTTATTGGGTATCGTGACGATGATTCTTAAGGCGATCCCGATTATCAATTTGCTATAGGTCTTTGCCCGCGTCGCGAGCCATTTCTCATACCAATCATGTCAGGCCTCAGCCTGACCTTTAGATGCACTCGACTGGGGTGAGCTTCTGCTTTCGGGGAAGTGGGCGAGGAATGGTGCATATAGCAAAACAGAGCCAGGCATCTTGGCCTGACTCTGTTCTCTCTTGCCTGGCAACGACCTACCTTCCCAGTCCCTCTCGAGACAAGTATTCTCGGCGCTGGAGGTCTTCACGTCCGTGTTCGGGATGGGTACGGGTGTTTCCCCTCCGCTATGGTCACCAGACTTTCATGCTTCGTTTGTTCCTCGCTCACACGGCTTCGGCCTTCGGCCTGCAGATGTGTTCGCTCGGACCAAACTTCGCTTCAGCTGTGTTTCGTGAAACCTTTGAGCTGAGTTCGTTTGTCTGTGCTGCTATGTACCTTTGCTTCTGCTATGAAATGACCTTGCTTGCGGGTGAAGCCCTCGACCGATTCGTATCTGTCCGCTCCACGTATCACTACGCTTCCACGCCAGACCGATCTACCTTGTCTTCTTCAAGGGGT